>CAURYQ010000012.1:0-60024 GCA_963529135.1 uncultured Pseudomonas sp.
TCCGTTGTACTGGCAACAGTACCTAGGGTTCAAATCCCTATCTCTCCGCCATACACGTGAAGCCCCGCAGATTTAGGTCTGCGGGGCTTTTTCGTTTCTACGGTGGTTGGTAACTGTTGAGGCAAAGTAGTGTTTTTGAATTGATGCCTAATTTACAGCGCAATCAACTCATAGCGCTTGAATGAAGACGAGATTTTTACAGATATGATTGCTGTGGCTTGAACGTCAACGCTAATACGGCCTACAAAGAGACGCGTGTCACTCTCGCTTCAGAAGATCCATAACGTCTTTTGCTGTCTGCAGGCTGGTGGGTAGTAGCGTCTCTTGCGCTTCGGATGGCTTGCCACGGTGGTGGAAGTAACGAAGCAAAGCGATAAGCAGAATGGTAGGAATAGAGGCCAATGCCAGGATAATAGGTAGGTCGGTGACAGTGTGGGACTTGAAACTGGCCACGAAATACCATTTCCCCACAGCAATCCTGCCGTTTCCGATGAAAATAAAGGCGACGAGGAGGCCGTAAAAGAAAAGCGCCAACCCCAGCGCTAACTTGGCAAGACCCTGCTCCCATTTGAAACGCCACAACTCCTTTTTGAGATACCTCGAGAGAAGACTTTCATCGATGCTACTCTCACCTCCCGCTAGGCCTCCGTCTTTCTCGTTCATAGGATCCCAAGGTTCCTCAATCGGTACTCCATGGCAGCAGTCGAGACGCCGAATGAATTGGCCAGCCGCTTCAAGTCTGTCACTTTTTCTTCGAAAATCATGTGCTTGACTAGCGCGGCAGGCATCAGAAGAGCCGCTGCAAACCTGTTGGCTGCAACTTCTCTGGGGTCGCGTACCGATGCACTCATTTGACGGTCGGTATCCCTTGGCGCGTCAACATCGCCATTAACGTGATGCCCAATTTCGTGTGCAATGGTGAAGCGTTGACGAACGGTGCTTTCAGACGGATTGTAGGTAATAAGCGGGGCCCCATCTCGAAACACATAGTGCCCGCTTTCTCGGGAGCCTGGATCTGCTGGCCTTACCTCGATACCCATTTTCTGAGCAATGGCCTTGGCGTCTACTGGGAGTTTGAAGTCCCAATGGGCTTTGAGGACGTCAAGCGCGCTGCTGTACCTCATACCGCCCTCCATGAAGAATTTAGCCTGTTTGACGCCGATTATGTTCCCCTGCACCCCTGCGTCAACCGAATAATTGTGACAGGTCATCGCTTCAAACCCGCCTTGTCAGCTCGAGGCAGTGGTAGGGCGGCTAGCAATGACTTGAGTCACGCTAGCCCGGCAAGTGAAGAAGGGAGCCCTATGACCCTTCGCTCATTACCCCCAGCTCCGCATCATCCAGCAGCGCTTTGGCCATCGCCCCAAGGTAATGCGAAGCCCATAGCAATTTCTGGTCACCTTCCATCAGCCCCTTGATCACCATGTGGCATACATAACCCATCAATTCGGACGCCTGCTCTCGAGCATCCTGGCAGGGGATGCCGGGCTCGATGCGGAACAAGGGGTGGGTGTTGTTATCGCCTTGGTGGAAACAGGTTTTGCCTACTGTTGTAGGATCATTTTTATTTTCGGCTGGCATCGATCTATTCCCCTTTCGCTTAGTGAATCCATAAAGCCTGTGCGTGCAAACCAAGGCGTACAGGCTCGATAGTCTGGCGAGGGCGCAGTTGGAACCTGCGCCTTGAGCCGTCACCCGCATCAGCGTGAACACGCCTTCCCTTGTATCCGCGCCAGCTCTTGATCTCTAGCGTGCATCACCATCATACGCTGGAGGCTGGCTTCAAAGGAGCATGGCGACATTGATCGGCAGCGCGGGACGTACTCGGATAAATGCATCAACGTGTCATGCATTTTCTGACCGGAGTCTGGGGGGGAGGGTGGATCTGGAACGATCTTGCGCATGTGAGCTCCTCGGGTGAGTGGAGCTGCCTGGCAACGCTGTCAAACGAATGGAGGCAGCTATGCATGGGTTGACAGACCGGTCACCCGAGACCCCGGCGCACACGAAGGTGCCCCATGCACAGCCGCCATAAAGCGCTGTAACGGAAACTTGGGTGGTCGGCCTGTCAAAGCCGGTCGTTGATCTGCAACGACCCGCCGAGACTAGAGCGCGACCTGCCCCATCGCAACCGTTCGAGCAGCGGGGGAGTATGTTTCGGAAACGTCCTACAAGGAAGGGGATTAATCTGAGTTCCGAGCCGATAAAAGTGTTGGTTGCAGGGCAATCACGTGCCGGTGAGCCATCTGCAACATTTTGTCTTGATCTGGCATTCACCACCTGCGCTACAATGCCGCTTCTATTTGCCACTCACGCCCAGACAACACGCCGTAATGACTACGTGCGCTGAGCGATGAGCGCTTCCTGACATGGATTCGTTGGATGCTTTGCGCTTCGCTGTTCATAGCTTTTTCCCCTCGCTCATCTGTGGCGTCGCCTTCTGCGGCTACCACTGGCCCCCGCTGCAAGCCCATAACACCCACGCCACGCTGCTGCCCGCAAGGCTGCGGTACACGGCTGTGCGTCCACTGGAAAATGGAGTGATCCACGTGCATAAGAAATTCATCGCCTCGCTCTTGGCTGTCGCCATCGCCTCGACCACCGCCTGCGCCCAGCTTGGCATCAGCAAGGAACAGGCAGGCACCGTGATCGGTGGCCTGGCTGGCGTTGCCATCGGTTCGACCATGGGTAGCGGCAACGGCAAGCTGGCAGCAGCCTTGATTGCAGGCGGCATCGGCGCCTACGTCGGCAACCGCATCGGCAACATGCTCGATGAGAAAGACCAGCAGGCTCTGGCCATGCGCACCCAGGAGGTGCTGAGCCAGCAACAGGCCACGGCCAGTGCCCAGCCGGTGACCTGGAAGTCCGACCACTCCGGTGCCACGGCGCAGATCGTGACAGGCAAGGCGTACACCAAGACCAAGCAGGTCGAGGTCAAGCGCGCACCGAAGATCCAGGCCGTGCCATCAATGAAGCTGATCAACGAACCCTACGTGACCGTCACCGACAACCTCAACGTGCGGGCTGCGCCCAACGCCAAGGGCGAGAAAGTCGGCAGCCTGAAGAATCACACCGAATTCACCGCCGTCGGCTCGACGGGTGACTGGGTACTGGTGGGCCGCAAAGGCGTGACCGTCGGGTACGTGCACAAGGACTACGTGGAGCCCAAAGCCCAGGCCGTGGCCAAGCGTGTCACCCCGGCGGTGAACCTGGATGAGCTGGACGTGGCCGCCAGCGCCGAAACCAAGGGCTTCGATCTGGATACGCTGCAAACGCTGCCCACCCAGACCGTCGCCGCCGAGGCTGCGTGCCGCCCGGTGACGGTGAGCCTGAAATCCAAGGAAGGCAAGACCGAGCAAGAGCAGAACACGTTCTGCAAACAGGCCAACGGCACTTGGGAACTGATTTGAGGACCACCATGAAAAAGCACGCCCTGGCGCTCGCCGTGATCGGTGCTTGCGGTCTGGTACCGCAAGCTTTCGCCCACGAGCTGGCGTTTTCGAAGAAAGACAACATCAAGGTCGAGGTCCCCGGGGAGGCCACTACCTGGTGCAAGCCAGAGGTCGAGCTGACCATTACCCGGCCTGCCTGGGACAACCCAGACATGCTCTCGGGCCTGCTGAACAAGCTGCCGTTCGTATTCGCCAAGGACTGCTCCACGGCCAAAGTCAGCTGGAAAGCGGTCGATGGCAAGGGCACGCTTTACGCCAGCGGCGCTGGCAATGCCAGCAACCTGGGCCTGATGAACCTGGCCGCTGCGCCTGCCGCATCCACAGCGCCAGCCCCCCAGCAGGCTGAAACCCCAGCGCCATCATCTGCCCCAGCACAAGCAGAAGCGCCCGTACCGGCACCTGCCTCTACGCCTGCCCCTGTCGAGGCGCCAGCACCGGCCGTAGCGGCTGCCCCAGCGCCGGCCCCCACGCCAGAACCGGCCGCTGTCCCCAAACCAACCCCAGCGCCTGCACCTGAGCCGGCAGCAGCGCCTGCCGCCGCGCCAGCGCCAGTTGGCGCAGCCGTCACTGCTGCACCCACGTCCGACTACGGTCGCTCGGTGGTGCTGAAAAACAGCAAGCTGATGCAGATCACTGATGCTTCGGGCTGCAAGTGGGTGCTCAATACCACCATCATCAGCGAAGGCGACACCCTCACGTTCGGCACCACCCCGGCCATGCCATGCCCGGCTTCCGGGTTCGGCGCAGGCAATTTCGAAAAGATCAGCTGGAAAGCCGAGGGCACCTACCGCGGCAACGACTGGAATCGCATCTACGTCCACCCCAGTGCCTTGATGTTCAGCAAGCGTTACGAGGCGGCGGTCAAGGACAAGTCGGTCAGCTACCTCACGGCCGAAGCGGATCAGGTGGCGTTGCTGGTGGGTGAGATTCCCGATCGGAACATGAAGGTGTACCTGGCGTTCGCCCGTCCTACCTACGGCGCTGTGGGGCCTTTCCTCGCCGACCCGTATTACGTCGGCGTAACCCCGGACGACGCCTTCGCTCTGGACCCGGTGAAATACAAGGAGACTGCGCTGCAGGCTTTCGACCTGATCAAGAACGCATCGCCGAGCACCACCGATGTGGCCGACCTGCTCATCGTCAAGGACCTGTCGGCCATTTCCAACAGGCTCTGGGGCAACGATGACCAGAAGATCGTGCGCAACCGCATCGGCATGAGCCGCCAGGGCCTGTACTTCGATGTGCGCAGTGGCGCCAACTGGGCCCAGCAGCGCGAGAAGCAGCGGGTGCGTGAAGCACGCGATCGCCAGCAGCAGCTGGCTTGGGAGCACACCCGTGTGCTTGAGCGTTACCAGCAGTTGCAGGAGCGCATGGGTGAATTCAAAGGGCGCGAAACCGAGGCGCTGGCGCAGATGGCCGGCATCAAGGTGCGGTTCCCTTCGCCGCTGCAGCAGCAGGACCCTTCGTCCTCGCAGAGCGTGACCCCGATGATGGTGCATGTCACCGGCAAGAAGGGTGAGTTCTACACCGTCGATTACCCAGGCAAAGGCCGCCTGCTTGCCGAGCAGCAATATCCCGAGGGCTGGTACGTGGCCCAGGTCGCCAACGCTACCCCCTACTACCCGCTCGAAAACGGTCGCGCCGTCCCTACCTACCGCGCCTACAGCGTGGGCGAGCCGCAGGCCTGCGAGCAGGAGCGTTGCGCCGACCGCGTGTCTTATGGCGCGGTGCTGGCCAAGGAATTCCCCAATGCAGGCATCGACTCCAACTGGACGCCCGAAGTCTCCCAACAGTTTGTGAACGACTGGAAAAACGCTTCGGCGCAGGTTCAGTGAGGCATAACCCATGATCAAACAGATGAACGCAAAGCAGAAGTTGATTGGCGGTGCAGTGGTCGTGGCGGTTGCGCTCGGCGTCACCTATGCAGTGGTGTCGAGCAGCGGCAAGAAACAAGCCATGGCGTACTACGAGGACTTCAAAGAGCGGTATTTCCTCGAAGATGTACTGTCTGAAGGCGACATTTCGTATTCGGCCTTCTCGGGCAACCTGACAGTGGCGGACCCCGAGATCCGCGTGACCGCCACGCAGACCAACGGTGCGCAACAGTTCATGCGCAGCATGGCCAGCGTAATGGCCTCGCTGCGCGGCATGGACATGCAGGAAGGCCTGGCCGACTGGGCCGAATACCAGATGAATGCCCTGGAAGCACGCCATGTAGCGGGCGTTTTTCTCAAGGCAGATGCGTTGAAACTGTCCCGCAGCGGTGACAGCAAGGCTGGCGAGATCCATGTCCAGTTGCTGGGGATGCAGATGGCCGACCCCTATATCGCGGCCAAGGGGCAGGACATCATCCGTGTTTCCGACGTGAGTGATGAAATCCAACCGGGCACCGAGCTGACGGCCAACGGTCGCGCGTCTCAAGCGAAACTGCCTTGGGGGGTGAACCTGGCGGTGCGCCAGCCAGTCACTGGCGCTTTCCTGGTCAATGGCACGGGGGAGTTCGGGACCAGGATCGACTTGGATCTCACGCTGCAGCGCTCCAGTGACGGCGAGGGCTCGATGACGTTCGTGGTGACCCACCGCAACGATGGTTCGAAGGTGGGCGAGATCGTGCGCAAAGCCACCTTGCAATCCATGCCGGAGCTCGACGACGTGCAGGATCAGTTCAAGGCCGCCTTGGGCGGCCAGATCGTCGCCGCCCTCAGTCCGCCTTCGGGCTTGGCCATGTTCAGCGGCGCGGTGTCGGACTTGGCACGCAAGGCCAAGGTGGAGCGCTATGAGGTCAGCTACAGCGGCTTCAAGCCTGTGCGCACGGCTTTCGAAGCGTTCCAGCAGACTACCCCCAATGCCAAGTTCGCCGACTTCTGCCAGGAAGTGGGGCTTTCAGCCTGGAGCAGCAACTTTGGCAGCAAGGCCAAGCAGCACACGGATTCGGAATGCGCCATTGCCCAGAAGCTGGCTGCCGGGGATGACTTCGAGGAAAGCTACACCTTCAAGGAAGGCAAGAGCTTGTATGTTGCCTTGTTCGTGAGCAAGGCGTATGAGTTGGAAACGAACTAGAAGGCTGGCGGGGCGGGCCTTGTGATAGGCCCAGATTCCATGCTTCTAAGCTCATATCGTCAGGGCCGCTTCGCGGCCCATCGCGGCGCGAGGCCGCTCCCACATTGACCGTGTAGCGTCTAAGTTGCCGGTTTTCAGCCGCACAGTGCCCGTGTAACGCCTAAGCAGTGGCTGGGCATAGAACCCTGAGAATCGGCAACCAAGGCGTCACACAGTCAGTGTGGGAGCGGCCTAGTGCCGCGATGGGCTGCGCAGCAGCCCCAGGATTTCAAGCTTCGCAGCGCACTCAAGGGGGCCGCTTCGGGGTCGGTCCGGCGCCCCGCAAAACTGCACTATCCGACAATCCCCAGGTGCACTGCACGACAACTGTCCACCCTAGACGCCAGTCGCCTACCAGACCCGCTCATCCCCCAGATCCTCAAGCACCTGCCCCAGATCCAGCTCCATCGACAATGCAATCAGGCTGGCATGCCCGTCCTCGCCCTGCGGCCACACCGTAACCTGGGTATCGGCTGCCAGCAAAAGCTGGTCGCCGCTTTTCATGATCTGCTGAGTGCCATCAGCGTTCAGTACCCTGAAGCTTCCGGCGGTCGCAAACAGAAGCAGGTCGTTGACCGGGCTCAGCTGGGCCGCAGCGCGCAGGTGACGATATTCCACGATCCAGCCATCGGCCAGAAACGTCTTGCTCAACTGGTAGTTCAGGGAGCATTCCAGCGACAGGTCATCCAGTGCCGCGATCACCTGGTCGTATGGCAAGCCCTTGGGCATGAGGCGGGCAAACTCGCTCAAGTTTGCCAGTGTCACGTGTTTACGAGCAGGGCTCATGCCGGTGTCCTTGTAGATTCGATACGGTTGCGCACAGGTGCAAGAGGGGCGTCGTCATGCCAGAAGCGTGATGGCGACATGCGCGGCGATGCCCGCCGCCACGCTGAAAATCAGGCTCCGTGTGAAGTAGGCGACGATCACCACCGGCACGGCGGCCAGCATGTCGGCGTTCACCGCCATCAGCGAACCGTCCTTGGCTATCAGCAGGGCAGGCACGGTGATGCTGGCGATGATCGCCACGGGCAGGTATTCGATGACGTCGTTGAACACCTTGGGCGTGCCTTGCATTCTGAACAGCAGCGGCGTGGCCCGGGTGAGATAGGTGATGGCCATCATCAAGACCACCGCGCCGATCAGGTATTTTTCTTCAGGCATAGGCCTACTCCACAGCCCACGGCCGTGGCCACGAACACATTCAAAGGTGAGGGGTACAGCGCGTTGAGCAGGCAGGTCACGGCGATCACCACCAAGGCGACGACCAATTTGGGCCGGCTGTTGCACAGCGACACCAGCACGAAAATCATCATGGCCGTCAGCGCATAGTCCAGCTTGAACTGGGAAAACCGGCTCAGCGCATCGGAGGCCACGGCGCCGAGCAGTGCGCCGGCAATCCAACTGGCATGGCACCAGGTATTGAACTGCAGCAAGTAGCCGGGCGGGGTGTACTTGCCGGCTTGCAGGCGCTGACTGTGCAAGGCAAACGATTCGTCGGTCAGGCCGAAGGCATACAGCAGCTTTTGCGATCTGGAGATGCCCAGCCCGTCACATTGCTTGGCCATGTACATGGCCATGAGCATGTGCCGCGAATTGATCAGCAGCGTGGATACCGCGATGGTGAGCAACGGCGCACCCGAGGTGATCAACGCCAGCGCCGCGAACTGCGCGGCGCCTGCATAGACGAACACGCACATCGCCACCGGGAGCCACAAAGGCAACCCGGCATTGATGCACATCACGCCGAACACGAAGCTGACGACGAAATAGCCGGTGATGACCGGCAAGGCGTCGACGAAGCTTTCCCGGCGCGACACCGGCTGCAAGGCGAGGTCGGTCATAGATCGACCTCGCAGGTGATCTCGCCGCGGGTCTGGCTGAAGCCCTGACGGTTCCAGAACCTGACAGCCGACGCATTGTCTTCGTCGATGAACAGGAACACCCGGCGGATGCCATGCTGACGGAAGTCGTTGAGGATCGAGGTGGTCAGCGACGTGCCGATGCGGCTGTGCCGGTAGTCCGGTGACACGGCCAAGTGGTTGATGGTGCCGCGCGTACCCATCGAACCCCCGGCCACCGCGCCGATGATCGCCCCGCTGTGGTTTTCCGCCAGGTAGCAGAACGTGTTGTCGTGGCTCAGCAAACCCTTGAGCAGGTCCTCGTTCTGCCAGTCACAGAACGCAATTTCATCGAACCGCTTGAGGAAGTTGACCAGGCGCGTGGCATGAAACGGCGTGGCCTTCTTGATGGTCAGGCCGTTCATGCGCTCGGGTGGGGCAACGCTACGCGTTGCCTGTTCAAGGCTATTTGACAATGTCATGTTCGGTACCCGGCCGGGAGAAGGAGATGGCGATGATCTGCCGATAGCCCATTTCCGATTCGCTGGGGTTGGTAGCCGGGGTGACATAGTGCTGCAACTCGCGGTCCAGGAAATAAGTGGTGTCGAGAATCTCCTGATAGGTGCCGGAGTCGATCACGTTCGATTGCTTGTCGTAGACCTTGCTGGTGGCGCCTTCGATATTGTGGCGGCCCCAGAAGTGCACGCCGCTGAACGGGTAACCGTCGCAGTGAATGCCTTCAGGCGTGATTTCGATCTGCTCGCCGGGTTTGACCTCGATGCGGATCTGGTGAACCTGGCACTGCCAGGGCACGTTGTGCAGCTCTTCGGGCAGCACGGCCTTGTACACGTCGAAGTCCAGCTTGATCAGTGCGCGCAGGACCGGCGAGTTGAAGACATCGCTGGAAACATCGTCGAAGTGGCGCCGCATACCGCCCACGTATTGGTTATGCGCCTCGGACTGCTCATAGGCACGGTGTTCGAGCTGCTGCAGCTCACCGGTCGCCGGGTTGAAGTCGAAATCGCTATAGCGACGATAGCGGGTGCCCTTGTCAGCCTGACCGTAGTACTTGTCCACGCCCATGGTTTCCCAGCTTTTGGAAAACGCCACGAAATGGCCAAAACCGCCGTTCAGGGCGAAGTCGTTGCCCAGTACGTTGACTGTCTTGTTCAGCCGCAGTGCGTCATCAATATTCCGTTTGAGTGTAAGCATTGGCGTCTCTTCCCGTTGAAATCTGGGCGCCAATCTAGCAGGCGAAATGATGGCAGAAACTTCACTTTTTTTTGAGGTGCCTCAACCGCCGCTTGTGGCCAGCCGACGTACTGAGCAGACAGCGGCGCACGTTGTGCGTTATCCTCCCAGGCCTTGTTGCATGCGGGCTTGAGCACGTCTTGGGAGGGATGTCGAATGGATATCAAGGTGCTGCGAAACATCGCTAATGTCGCGAGAACGGGGTCGATCACCGATGCGGCCGAACAGGTCCACGTGACGGTTCAGGCGCTGGCAGCGCAGCTGAAAAAGCTGGAGGACCACTGCGGTTTCAAGCTGTTCGATCGCACCAACAAAGGGGTGTCGCTCACGCAGGAAGGGATGGGCATTCTGCCCCATGTGCTGGAGATCGTGCGCTGCTCCGAGCGCATGCAGCTCAAGATCAAACAGCTGCGCGAACGCCAGAGCCAGCCACTGCGGGTGGCGTTGAACAGCACCCTGTCGATGGAAATCAACCAGCAGGTCATGGCCGGTGTGGCCAGCAACCTGTCCGGGTGCAGCCCGATCTTCAGCTGCTCCGAGTCTCCCGACAACCTCACCAAGCTGGCCAAGGGTGAAGCCGACATGGTGGTGATCCTGGGTGACAGCATGCCCGAAGGGTTCTACTCGGTCTCGCTCAAGGGCTTGCGCATTGAGGTGGTAGCCTGCTCGGTCAGTGCCGATACCGCGCCCTCGGTCGTTATCAAGCCATTGCCTGAATGCCCGTACGCCTCCATCTTCTCGCGCTTCGCCAACCGCCAGGACGGCGGGCTCGAGGCAGCTACCGTGTTCCACTCGGGCAGCGAGATCGTCAGTGTGTCGATGATCAAGAGCTTTGGCGGCATGGGCGTGCTGTCGCGTGCCGTGGCCGAGGCGAACGACCTGTACATCTGGGAGGGGTATTCCGAGTTCCTCGATGTGTACCTGGTCATGAAAGAGCCGTGGATCGTGGAGGAGGAGTTTCCTCAGTTCTACCCGATGGCCGCGCCGTTGCACACCTTCGAATCGATCAATGCCTGAGCCGAGGGTGCTGCCGGCCTGAGACAACCTGTCGTCTTGCGCCTGGCCGCACAATTTGTTTGTGCTGGCATTTCGGTTACAATCGGAAAAACGATTCAGTGATGTAGGTCAATGCGACAAAAGCCTGATTCGTTTTCCGGTTCTCTGGCTGCTGAACAATGATCAATAACAAGCCTGCGCTGAAGAACACGCTTTATCTGGGCCAGCCACAGGCCCACCTCCGTTCTCCTGACTGGAATTGATCAATGTTCAAGAAAGCTGGCAAGACCTTGCTGGGTCTGGCTGTCGCTGCAACTGTCATGCACGCACACGCCGCAGAAACCAAGAAAGTCGACGTACTGTTGGTCGGCGGCGGCATCATGAGCTCCACCCTGGCCGTGTGGCTGCACGAGCTGGAGCCGAGCTGGTCGATGGAAATGGTCGAGCGCCTGGACGGCGTGGCCGAAGAAAGCTCCAACGGCTGGAACAACGCCGGCACCGGCCACTCTGCGCTGGCCGAGCTGAACTACACCCCTGAAGACAAAGACGGCAACATCAACATCTCCAAGGCGATCGAAATCAACGAAGCCTTCCAGATTTCCCGTCAGTTCTGGTCCTGGCAGGTACGCCAGGGCGTGTTGAAGAACCCGCGCGCGTTCATCAACACCACCCCGCACATGAGCTTCGTGTGGGGCGATGACAACATCAAGTTCCTGAAGAAGCGCTACGAAGCGCTGCAGGCAAGCCCGCTGTTCCGTCCGATGCAGTACTCCGAAGATCACGCGCAGATCGCCAAGTGGGTCCCGCTGATGATGGAAGGCCGTGACCCCAGCCAAAAGCTGGCCGTCACCTGGACGCCGATCGGCACCGACGTGAACTTCGGCGAGATCACTCGCCAGTTCGTGGGCCACCTGCAAACCCAGCAAGGCTTCGACCTGAAGCTGTCCAGCGAAGTGCAGGACATCAGCCGCAACAAGGACGGTTCCTGGCACGTCGAATACAAGAACCTGAAGGACGGTAGCAAGTCGGCTACCGATGCCAAGTTCCTGTTCATCGGTGCCGGCGGTGGCGCCCTGAAGCTGCTGCAGAAGTCGGGTATTCCGGAAGCCAAGGAATATGCAGGTTTCCCAGTGGGTGGCTCGTTCCTCGTGACCGAGAACCCGACCATTGCCATGCAGCACATGGCCAAGGCTTACGGCATTGCCTCTACCGGTGCACCGCCCATGTCGGTACCGCACCTGGACACCCGCGTGCTCGACGGCAAGCGCGTCATTCTGTTTGGCCCATTTGCGACCTTCTCGACCAAGTTCCTGAAGAACGGCTCGTACCTCGACCTGCTGAGCAGCACCACTACCCACAATCTGTGGCCAATGACCCGCGTGGGTATCGACCAGTATCCGCTGGTGGAATACCTCGCTGGCCAGCTGATGCTGTCTGACGACGACCGTTTCGATGCCCTGCGCACCTACTTCCCGAATGCCAAGAAGGAAGACTGGAAGCTGTGGCAGGCCGGTCAGCGCGTGCAGATCATCAAGCGTGACGAAGAGAAGGGCGGCGTGCTGAAGCTGGGCACCGAAGTGGTGGCTTCCCAGGATCGCACCATCGCCGGTCTGTTGGGCGCCTCGCCAGGTGCATCGACTGCTGCGCCGATCATGCTGAACGTGCTGGAAACCGTGTTCAAGGAGAAGGTCGCGACGCCAGAGTGGCAGGCCAAGATCAAGGAAATCATCCCAAGCTACGGCACCAAGCTGAACGACTCCGCCGCTGCCACCCAGAAAGAGTGGAACTACACGGCCGAAGTGCTGCAGCTGGCCAAGCCGCCGGTCATCGACGAAAGCATCGGTACCAGCGCTACGCCGCCGAGCCAGCCGGTTGAAAGCAAGCCAGAGAACGACATGGCCCTGTAAGCCACGACCATGACGTTGTCGAAAGCCACGAGGTGACCTCGTGGCTTTTTTTTGTGCGCGGTTCTAGGTGGCAGGGCAGGGCGCTTTGCGCAATTCCCGCAGAAACCGCCCACCCCAGTCTTCCGCTAGCCTTGCGTTGCGGAAGGCAGTCGTCACCCTTCGATGCAGGGCATACCGTACGCCACTCAGACCTGTCGCAGAATGCAGTCCAGCAACCCAGGGAAGCGCTCGCCGAGCATCTCGCTGCGCAGTGAATTCATATGCGTGGTGCCCACGTTACGGGTATGTACCAGCCCTGCGTCCCTCAAGACGCGGAAGTGGTGGGACATGCTCGACTTGGGCCGGCCCCCGTCCAGTTCGCCGCAGCTGGCCTCGGTCACCCCGGCAAGATGGCGGACGATGCCCAGGCGTACCGGGTCGCTCAAGGCGTACAACACGCGTTCGAGAATAAGATCATCAGGATTGGGATGTTTGTAGGCTCGCATGGTCAGCATGATACCGGGGCTTTTCATTATTGCCATAGTTCGATTATGATCGAACTACAGTATTCAATGATCCTGGAGTGTTCCATGGCAGCCTTGTTCGAACCCTATACCCTCAAAGACATCACCCTGCGCAACCGCATCGCCATCCCGCCGATGTGCCAATACCGCGCCGAAGACGGCATGATCAACGACTGGCATCACGTCCACCTGGCCGGCATGGCCCGTGGCGGCGCGGGCCTGTTGGTGGTCGAGGCCACAGCGGTATCGCCTGAAGGCCGCATCACGCCCGGCTGTGCCGGCATCTGGAGCGATGCCCACGCCCAGGCGTTCGTCCCGGTGGTGCAGGCGATCAAGGCGGCAGGCGCCGTGCCGGGCATCCAGATCGCCCATGCCGGTCGCAAGGCCAGCGCCAATCGTCCGTGGGAAGGCGACGATCACATCGCATCCGATGACCCACGTGGCTGGGAAACCATCGCCCCGTCGGCCATTGCCTTCGGTGCCAACCTGCCCAAGGTACCGCGCGCCATGACCTTGGATGACATTGCCCGGGTCAAGCAGGACTTCGTCGATGCCGCACGCCGCGCACGTGAAGCAGGCTTCGAGTGGATCGAGCTGCACTTCGCCCATGGTTACCTGGGCCAGAGCTTCTTCTCCGAACACTCCAACCAGCGTACCGACGCCTACGGCGGCAGCTTCGAGAACCGCAGCCGGTTCCTGCTCGAAACACTGGCCGCTGTACGTGAAGTGTGGCCAGAACACCTGCCGCTGACGGCTCGTTTCGGGGTGTTGGAATACGATGGCCGCGATGAGCAAACCCTGGAAGAGTCGATCGAGCTGGCGCGCCGCTTCAAGGCGGGCGGTCTCGACCTGCTGAGCGTAAGCGTAGGCTTCACCATTCCCGACACCAACATTCCATGGGGCCCTGCCTTCATGGGCCCGATTGCCGAGCGCGTACGCCGCGAAGCGGGCATTCCCGTTACCTCGGCGTGGGGCTTTGGCCAACCGGAACTGGCTGAAGCCGCCGTGCGTGCCCAGCAGCTGGACCTGGTATCGGTGGGGCGTGCGCACTTGGCTGACCCGCACTGGGCCTATTTCGCCGCCAAGGAGCTGGGTGTGGAAAAAGCGTCGTGGACCTTGCCAGCCCCCTACGCGCACTGGCTTGAACGCTACCGCTAAGCGCTATTTGCACATCAGGCCGTCTGGAGTGCTACCTGTGCTTCGGCGAAGCACTGCTCGGCGATCGCCGAGCGGGGCTCGCTTCGGCGCAGCAGCAAGCCCACCGGGCTGTGGATGGCGGCATCGGTGACCGGCACAATGCGCAAGTGCTCGCTCAACGCCTCCAGGCCGCAGCCCAGTGGCATGATGGCACAGCACATGCCAGTGGTTATGGCCTGGATCAATTGGAAACTGGAGTCGCTTTCCAGCACCGCGTTGGGTTCCAGCCCTCGGCTGCGGAAGCTCAGGTCCAGCGACTGGCGGTAATGCATGCCTTTGCTCAACAGGCCCAGCGGCGTATCGCCCAGTTGGTCCCAGCGCAGGCTCTGCGCCTGGAACTGAAAATGCCGGGTGTCGTGCAGCAAGCCCATGGTGGTTGTGCCCAGCTCGATGACCTCGAAAAACTGAGTGTTCACCTGATCCAGGTAGCAGATGCCCAAGTCCAGCTGGTTGCGGCTCAGGCCGTCAATGACCTGTTCGGAGCTGAGCGAACTGAGCTCGAAGTGCAGGCCGGGATACTTGGCGCGCAGGGGCAGCAGCAATTGCATCGGGTTGAAACTGGCCAGCGGCACCGTCCCCAGGCGCAAGCTCCCGACTACCTGGCCCCGGCAATGGGCGGCTTCTGCCTGCAGGCCGTCATGCGCCGCCAGCAACGTTCGCGCCCAGGCCAGGATGCGTTCGCCGGCTTCGGTGAACCCCTCGAATCGCTGACCACGCTTGACCAGCACCAGGTCCAGTTCGTCTTCCAGGTTGCGCAGGCGCATGGACAGCGTGGGCTGGGTGATATGGCACAACGCAGCAGCCTGGCCGAAATGGCGGGTCTGGTCGAGGGCGATGAGAAACTTCAGTTGCTTGATGTCCATGCCTGGGCCTGCTGAGGGGGTTCACCGACAGTAACGTACCGCAGCGATAGATGCCATTGATCAACCGGTTCGCGATATCGATTGGACGCTGGCAGTGAGGGTTACTAGCGTGATCACAATCCCATTGGAAGGAGCGCTGTCGTGCGTGTTCAACCCGATGCGGTCTTCGTACCGCTCAACATTGCCGTCCTTACCGTCAGTGACACCCGTACTACCGAAAACGATACCTCAGGGGCGCTGTTGGCGGGGCGTTTGGTGGAAATGGGGCATCATCTGATTGCGCGGGTCTTGCTAAAGGATGACCTGTACAAGATTCGCGCGCAGGTGGCCACCTGGATTGCCGATGACCATGTGCAGGTGGTGTTGATCACCGGCGGTACGGGTTTCACCGGCAGGGACAGCACCCCGGAGGCGGTCGAGTGCCTGTTGGAAAAACGTGTGGACGGGTTTGGCGAGCTGTTTCGCGCACTCTCGATTCTGGATGTGGGATCCTCGACCGTTCAGAGTCGCGCCTTGGCAGGGCTGAGCAACCACACGCTCGTCTGTTGCCTGCCAGGCTCCACGGGTGCCTGTCGTACTGCATGGGAAGGCATCCTGGCCGAACAGCTCGACGCCCGTCACCGGCCTTGCAACTTCGTCAAGCATTTGAAACCTGTGTTGGCTTGTGAAGGTCGCGGATGACTGCAGGCAAGGCAGGAGTCCTGCTGATCAGCTGGAGCAGTGAATGCCGGTAAGAGCAACTGCCGGCCGTTGGAGTGGTCGATCCATACGAGGCCCTGATCCTGCTGCAGCCACTGACCTCCCTTGCAGGAACCATCAATCATGCCGCAGACACCGCTGTTCCCCTTGCGGCAGCCCCACCTCTCAACTCAACACATACCCCTGGGGCAGCAATGTCGGCGGCAGGGGCGTCTGGCCCAAGGCAGCCAGGACGTCACGTTCTACCGTACGGACCATGGCATCGGTAGGCAGGTCGTTCTCGTCGCGCCCGAAGGGGTTTTCGAGTTCGTTGCCAATGGCATCGAGCCCAAAGAAGGTATACCCCACGATGGTCGTGAACAGCGGCGCCAGCCAACCCAGCGGTTCGGCCAGGGCAAAGGGCAGCAACAGGCAGAAAATGTAGATGGTGCGGTGCAGTAGCAAGGTATAGGGAAAAGGCAGCGGTGTGCCCTTGATCCGCTCGCAGATGGCCTGGACCTCGGTCAAACCTGCAAGCCGCTGCGCCAGCAGGTTGTAGCGCCACTCTGAAATACCCTGCTGCTCGGTCAGCCGGGAACACTGCTCGCCCAGTTGCAGCAAGATGCCGTTGCAGACGTTGTGCGCGCTGACAGCCTGGGGCTGCGTCAGCCAGGGGCGAGCGGCGGCGAGGTCGTCCTCGTCACGCAGCCGCGCATTGAGCCCGTGCGCGAACCCGCACAAACTGCGCAGCATGGCTGCACGCAGCGCTGCATCGGCGATCACCACACTTTCCCGGGTGAACGACCGGGTCTCCACGATCAGCCTGCCCCAGGCCTTGCGCCCCTCCCACCAACGGTCGTAGCAAGCGTTGTTGCGAAAGCTCATGAAGATCGACAGCGACAAGCCGAGCAAGGTGAACGGCGTAGCGCTCACCGGATAGAAAAACGCCGGGTAGTGCCGCTCGACCAGCACGATGACGGCCGCCAGCAATGTAACCATCAGGCAGCGCAAGGCGATCTGCTTGATGATCGACCCTTTGAGGGTGAACAGCACACGCAGCACACCCTGGTTGGGATGAACGATCATGGCAATCCAAAGACGGCTGATCAGCCGCCGGTCATGTTCATGAAGCGCAGGATCTGAACGTCGCCACCCACTTCGAAGTGATGGCGATAGGGCTTGAGGTGCAACGAGTCGCGAATGGCTTTTTCCAGCCGCTCGGCATTCCCGGGGTGGGCGCGCAGCACGTGTTTGAGGTCAACCGAGTGCTCATTGCCCAGGCACAGCAACAAGCGGCCTTCCACGGTGAGCCGCACGCGGTTGCAGGTGGCGCAGAAGTTATGGCTGTGGGGCGAGATGAACCCCACCCGGGTTTGCGGCGCGTCGGCCAGGCGCCAATACCGCGCAGGCCCCTGAGAAGACTCGGTCGATTCGATCAGGCTGAAATGCTCGGCCAGCGTCGCACGCACCTCGTCGCTGGAAAAGAACGACTCCCCCCGGGCATGCTCGCTGATTTCACCCAGCGGCATTTCCTCGATGAAGGTGATGTCCAGTTCGCGATTGATCGCAAAGCGTACCAAGTCGACCAGTTCATCGTCGTTACGGCCCTTGAGGACCACGCAGTTGAGCTTGGTGCGGCGAAAACCCGCTTCCCGTGCCGCATCGATGCCGGCAATTACCTGATGCAGGTCTCCCGTGCGGGTCAGCTGCTTGAAACGGTCGGCATCCAGGCTGTCGAGGCTGATGTTCAGCCGTGTCACGCCCGCATCGAACAACGGTTGCGCCAGGCGGCCCAGCTGCGAGCCGTTGCTGGTCAGGCACAGCTCGCGCAGCCCTGGCAGGGCCGCGATGCGCCCGCACAGGTCGACGATGCCCTGGCGCACCAATGGCTCGCCCCCGGTCAGGCGAATCTTGCGGGTACCCAAGGCCACGAAACGCTCGGCCACCTGGAACAGTTCTTCAAGGCTCAGGATCTGCTGGCGCGGCAGGAATTGCATTTCTTCGGCCATGCAGTACACGCAACGGAAGTCGCAGCGGTCTGTGACCGACATCCGCAGGTAGTCGATTTTCCGGTTGAAGCCGTCGATCAGTGCCCGGCTGCTCTGTTCCACGTACGCGCTCGAATCAAGGGGATTGACCTCCAAGCTAGCGCCTGGCGGGTCGGCCCGTCAAATGGCTTTGGCCGACTGACCGATAAATGCCCTCTATGACCGCCGACCCCCCGTATTTCCGGGGGTCATCGAAAGCGCTTATCACCTCGTAAGATCTTTCGATTGGACGGCTCTAGCGCAGCCTTCGTAGGCTGGACGAAAGCACAGCAGGGCGAGGATTCAAACCCATGAGCCAGGACCAGCACATCAGGGATTACAAAGGCGCCGCCGCCGGATGGGGAGCGCTCAAGAGCGTGACCAAAAGCTGGCTGGGCAGCGATAACGCCTTCAAGAACCTGCGGGCCATGCTCAAGACCAACCAGAACGGTGGTTTCGACTGCCCGGGTTGCGCCTGGGGTGAGTCGCCGGAAAACGACACCGTGAAGTTCTGCGAGAACGGCGCCAAGGCCGTCAACTGGGAAGCAACGGGGCGCTCGGTCGACCCGGCCTTCTTCGCGCGCTACAGCGTCAGCGCCCTGGCTGATCAAACCGATTACTGGCTGGAGTACCAGGGCCGTCTGACGCACCCCATGCGCTATGACGCGGCCACCGACCACTACGTCGAAACCAGCTGGGCCGAGGCCTTCGAGTTGATCGCCAGGCATTTACATGCCTTAGAATCACCCGACCAGGCCGAGTTCTATACCTCGGGGCGTGCCAGCAACGAAGCGGCCTTCCTTTACCAGCTGTTCGTGCGCGCCTATGGCACCAACAATTTCCCCGACTGCTCCAACATGTGCCACGAGGCCAGCGGCGTCGGCATGGCGCAGACCTTGGGCGTGGGCAAGGGCACCGTGGTGTTTCACGACCTGGAGCTGGCAGACGCCATTTTCGTCATTGGCCAGAACCCCGGCACCAACCACCCGCGTATGCTCGAACCGCTGCGCGAAGCCGTGAAGCGCGGTGCACAGGTGGTGTGTTTCAACCCGCTCAAGGAGCGGGGCCTGGAGCGTTTCCAGCACCCGCAGCACCCGCTCGAAATGCTCAGCAACGGCTCCGAGCCCACCAATACGGCGTACTTCCGCCCGGCGTTGGGCGGCGACATGGCGGTGATGCGTGGTATCGCCAAATACCTCTTGCAGTGGGAACGCCAAGCCCAGGCCCAGGGCGAACCGGCCGTGTTCGACCATGCCTTCATTGCCGCGCACACCAGCGGCATCGAAACCTACCTGCAGACCCTCGATGCCACGCCGTGGACGGCCATCGTGGCGCAGTCCGGGCTGACCCAGGCCGAGATCGAGCAGGCGGCGCGCATGTACCGCAAGGCCGAGCGCGTGATCATGTGCTGGGCCATGGGCGTCACCCAGCACCGTCACTCGGTGGCCATCGTGCAGGAAATCGTCAACCTGCAATTGCTCCGGGGCAATGTGGGCAAACCCGGTGCCGGGCTTTCGCCTGTACGCGGCCACAGTAACGTCCAGGGTGATCGCACCATGGGCATCGATGAAAAGCCCAAGGCCGAACTGCTCGACGCCTTGGAACGTCGCTTCCAGTTCCAGGTGCCGCGCACGCATGGGCACAATGCGGTGCTGGCGATCAAGGCCATGGAAGAGGGCCGAGCGAAGGTATTCATCGGCCTTGGGGGCAATTTCGCCCAGGCTACCCCGGACACCGCACGCACCCATGCAGCCCTGCGCAACTGTGCACTGACCGTGCAGATATCGACCAAGCTCAACCGCTCGCACCTGGTCACCGGGGGAGATGCGTTGATTCTGCCCTGCCTTGGGCGAACCGAGATCGACCTGCAGGCCAACGGCCCACAAGGGGTGACGGTGGAAGACACCTTCAGCATGGTGCACCTGTCCCACGGCCAACTGCGGCCACGCTCACCCCACATGCGTTCGGAGCCCTGGATCATTGCCGGCATGGCACAGGCCACCCTGGGCAAGCATCCCATCGATTGGGAGCACGCCGTGGCCGACTATGGCCATATCCGCGACATGATTGCCGACGCGATCCCAGGCTTCGCAGGCTTCAACGAGCGGCTGCAGGCCCCTGGAGGGTTTCATCTGGGCAACAGCGCCGCCGAGCGTACCTGGCGCACCTCTTCGGGCAAGGCGCAGTTCAGCCCCAATGCGCTGCCCGAACAGCTGGTCAATGCCCAGGTGTTGGCCCGCGGCGACAAGCCGGACCTGATCCTGCAAACCCTGCGCTCGCACGACCAGTACAACACCACCCTGTATGGCCTGGACGACCGCTACCGCGGCGTGTTCGGCCTGCGCGAAGTGGTGTTCGTCAACGAGGCCGACATCCGCCGCATGGGGTTCGAGCCTGGGCAACTCGTCGATCTGGTGTCGTTGTGGGAGGACGGGGTGGAGCGGAGAGTGTCGGGCTTCCGCCTGGTGGCCTACGACGTGCCGCAGGGGCAGGCCGCCGCGTACTACCCGGAGACCAATCCGTTGGTGCCGCTGGAGAGCTACGGGGAGGGGACCTTTACCCCGACATCCAAGTTCGTGGCGATCAAGGTGGAGAAGGCCAAGGCGGGTAATCGCATTGCGGCTGCGATCGCGTCCGGTTGAAACCTGGCCTGTCAGGGCCTTATCGCTGGCAAACCAGCCCCGACCCGGCCGGCACGGGTTCGAAAACCAGGGTGTCATGGTGGTAATGCTGTTCACTTAAGCGTGTTGAGGCCGTTTCACGGCCCATCGCGGCACAGGCCCCCACAAATGCCCAGTGAGCCCGCTAACTCAGCGTCACGCAGGCAATGTGGGAGCGGCCTTGCGCCGCGATGGGTCGCGAAGCGGCCCTAAATGAACAGCATTAGGGTGTCATGGGGCTTGATCCAGCACCACGGTGCAGGGCGTGGGCCAGCCCTGCAACCCCCTGGTCAGGCCCGGTTCACCGGAAACGCCGTGGTGTACTTCATCTGCTCCATGGCAAAGCTGGAGGTTATGTTCGATAACCCCTCGGTGCTGGTAATCAGTTTCTTGTAAAACCGGTCATAGGCGGCAATGTCTCCCACCACCACCCGCAGCATGTAGTCCCAGTCGCCGGACATGCGGTAGCACTCCATCACTTCCTCGAACGCCGTGACCGTGGCGGCGAACTGCTCCAGCCAGGCGCTGTCATGGCGCTGGGTCTTCACCTGTACGAACACGGTCAGGCCCAGCCCAAGCAGCCCTGGGTCCAGCAGGGCCACCCGCCCGACGATGTAGCCCTCGTCTTCCAGGCGCTTGACCCGCTTCCAGCACGGGGTGGTGGACAGGTTGACGGCCTCGGCCAAGGCTTTGAGCGAAAGCGAAGCATCACGCTGCAACAGGGTGAGAATGTGGCGATCGAAGCTGTCCATATCGGGCATGGGCCGTGGCGAAGAAGTTTTCACAGGGTACCCCAAGGCCAGGGCTTTTGCGTTGTGCGATAGTGGCAACCTCACCTCTGCCAACGAGCCCGACCATGTCCGACAAGCCGCGCCATTTCGCCACCCGAACCATTCACGCCGGCGAGCAGTTCGAAGTCGCCGACAATGCCATTTTCCCGGCCATCGTCACGGCCAGTTCGTTCATCAAGCGCGGCCTGGATGACACACCGGACTATTCCTACAGCCGGGTAGGCAACCCCACCCGCCATGCCTACGAAACCTGCGTTGCGGCCCTGGAAGAAGGGGTAGGGGCGGTCGCCTGCGCCTCAGGTGTGAATGCCACCGCCACCGTGCTCGAACTGCTGCCCAAGGACGCCCATGTGGTGGTGATGAACGGTGTCTACGGCGGTACCTTCCGCATTCTGGAGGATTACCGCAGCCGCACCTCCGGCCTGACCACCACCTATGTCGACCTCAACGACCTCGATGCCGTGGCTGCCGCCATCAAGCCCGAAACCCGGCTGATCTGGATCGAATCCCCCACCAACCCGCTGCTGCATCTGGTCGACATCAAGGCCGTGTGCGACCTCGCTCGCGCCAAGGGCATCCTGACCTGCATCGACAACACCTTCTGCTCACCCTGGAACCAGCGCCCGATCACCTTGGGTGTGGACTTGGTCATGCACTCGGCCAGCAAGTACATTGGCGGCCACTCCGACCTCACCGGCGGCGTGGTGGTAGCTGCCAACCACGACCTGCATCGGCAACTGCGCCGCATCAGCATGGCCATCGGTGCGGTGCAGGGCCCTTTCGATTGCTACCTGGCATTGCGCGGCCTCAAGACCCTGGATGTGCGCATGGAGCGCCAGTGCGCCAACGCACTGGAAGTGGCCCGCATGCTCGAAAACCATCCCCAGATCGAGCAGGTGTATTACCCAGGGCTTGAAAGCCACCCGCAGCATCAACTGTGCAAGCGCCAGATGCGCAGCGGCGGGGCGGTGGTCGCCATGCAGGTCAAAGGCGATCGGGCGGCGCTCAATCGGCTGGTCGAAGCGTTGCAGATTTTCGTGCTGGCCGACTCGCTGGGTGGGGTCGAGAGCATGATCAACCACTCCTGGACCATGTCCCACTGCTCCCTGAGCCCGGAACAGAAAGGAGCGATGGGCATCGGTGAGAACCTGCTGCGCCTGTCGGTCGGCATCGAAGCGGTCACCGACTTGATCGATGACCTCGACACCGCGCTGGCTGCCATGGCCGGCTAAGTTGGCGAAAGAAGGGAGGCGGCGATGGTCGGCGCCAGCCCGTCAGGTGTGCACGTGACGGGCTGCGCCTGGAAAGAGGGCGGTGATTACTTGGGCGGGTGGATGATGCGCTCGATCTTGTCCTTGATCAGCAACCGCTCGCGGCGCAGGCGCGTGATAGCGTCGTCGTTGGTGCCATTCTTCTCGGCGGTAAGCACTTCCTTGTCCTTGGCGTTGTACTCCTTGTGCAAGCCATGCAGCGTCTGGTCCTTGTCAATGAGTGCCTGGAATGCGTCAGCGGTAACGTGCAAGTCAGCGAGCAGATCGTGCGGAACAGGCATTTCTTCACCTCTGTCAGGGATTGGTTAAGGTCCTGACCTCAGAGGATAGCCGCCTTTGCCCGGCTGCGTGAGCCCGTGGCGGCTGAACGCCTGCTGAACAATTGACAGGTAAACGCCGAAATCGGCGTTTTAACTAAATTGTTAGCTTATTTTTCACAGAAAATTGATGGCTCGGTTTCTAGAGTTCGCGCAGCTTGCTCCTAGTGCCATCCGGCGCTGGTGGTCACTTCTTTCTCTCTGGTTGCGAACCTGAATGCTCAACTTCAAACCCCTGCGTACGGAATGGGTCACGCTGCTGGCCAGCCTGTACCTGCTGATCGGTTTCAACGTCTTCCTGTGGCAGCACCTGGAACAAGTGGTGCCGCCTGGTTTGCCCGGCCTGTGGTTGACCTTGGCGTTTGCGGTGCTGATGTTGTTCGCCTTCAACCTCATCCTCACGCTGATTGCGTTTCGTTATGTGCTCAAGCCGCTGCTGGTGCTGCTGTTCATGAGCGGGGCTGCAGTGGCGTACTTCATGAACCGCTACGGCGTGCTGATCGACGCCGGCATGTTCGCCAACATCGCCGAGACCAACGTGGCAGAAGTGCGTGACCTGCTGTCGCTCAAGTTCGGCCTGTACATGCTCGGCCTTGGGGTGCTGCCGTCGGTGCTGCTGTGGCGGGCACCGGTGGACTATCGGCCGTGGCAGCGCGAGCTGTTCGGCAAACTGGTGGTCACGGCCGCGTGCGTGGTGGGCCTGGGCTCGGTAGGGCTGGCCAACTACCAAGGCCTGTCCTCGTTGTTTCGCAACCACCACGAACTGCGCCTGATGCTCACCCCCAGCAATATCGTCGGCGCGTCCATGGCGTACGTGAGCGAACGCGTGGTCACCAGTTCGCGCCCCTTCGCCCGCTATGGCGACGATGCCGCCCGCACCATGGACTGGCAGCGTCACCAGCGCAAGTCCCTCACGGTGCTGGTGGTGGGGGAAAGCGCGCGCGCCGATCACTTCGGTGTGCTGGGCTACAACCGCGATACCACACCCAAGCTCGCCGCCGAGCAAGGGCTGCTGAAGTTTTCGGACGTGCATTCCTGCGGCACCGAGACGGCTGTCTCGGTGCCCTGCATGTTCTCGGGCATGCCCCGCAAAGCCTACGACGCCCGCATTGCAAAGAACCGCGAAGGCTTGCTGGATATCCTCCAGCGTGCCGGCCTGGACGTGCAATGGCGCGACAACCAGTCCGGCTGCAAAGGTACCTGCGACCGGGTGCAGTACATCAACGTGAGCAAGCTCAAGGACCCGCGCTTGTGCGCTGAGGGCGAGTGCCACGACGAAATCCTGCTGCAGGGCCTGGGCGAGCTGATTGACCACCTGGACAAGGACACCGTGCTGGTGCTGCACCAGATGGGCAGCCATGGCCCCGATTACTTCAAGCGTTATCCCAAGACAGACCAGCGTTTTGCCCCCGTGTGCCAGAGCAATGCCCTGGACCAGTGCAGCGAAGCACAGATCATCAACGGCTACGACAACACCCTGGCGTATACCGACCGAGTACTGGCCAGCCTGATCGATACCTTGCGCAGCCGGCAGGACAAGGTCGACACGGCCATGATCTACCTGTCCGACCATGGCGAATCACTGGGCGAATACAACCTGTTCCTGCACGGTACGCCGTACGCCATTGCCCCCGAACAGCAAAAGCATGTACCGCTGCTGGCCTGGTTCTCCGACAGCTACCAGCAGGACTTCGGGGTCGATACCGGATGCCTGGCTAAGCTGGGCGATGCGCCACTGTCCCAGGACAACCTGTTCCACTCGATGCTGGGGCTGTTGCAGGTTCATACCCAGGTCTATGAACGCTCGTTGGACCTGTTCGCCAGTTGCCGACCCTGGCTGACAGCCAAGCGCTGAACCTGTGGGGGTGCCCGGCGAACGCAGGCGCGGCACCTGCCTGCTCGCACGGTCCGCGAAAATGCACCATTGATCGATATCAAGGATGGCCCGGGTTTCACCAGCAGTGCCCGCGCCGTATATACTGCGCGCCAATGTTAGTGGGAGAGCCTTGTGGCCATCGAAATTCACTGGATCCGTGACGACCTGAGCCTGGCCGAACACTGCCGCGACTGGCACCAGTTGCCCTTTGTCGCCGTCGATACCGAATTCATGCGCGTCGACACCTTCTACCCCAAGGCTGGGTTGATCCAGATAGGCGATGGCACGTGCGCGTTCCTGATCGACCCGCTGTCGATCGGCAACTGGCAGCCGCTCGCCGAGCTGCTCGAAGACCGCAACGTCGTCAAAGTGCTGCATGCCTGCAGCGAGGACCTGGAAGTGCTGCTGCGCCTGACCGGCAAGCTGCCCCAGCCGCTGTTCGACACCCAGCTGGCCGCCGGCTACCTGAACCTGGGCTTCTCGATGGGCTATTCACGGTTGGTCCAGGAGGTGCTGGGCATCGACCTGCCCAAGGGCGAAACCCGTTCCGACTGGTTGCAACGCCCGCTGTCCGACACACAGGTCAGCTATGCCGCTGAAGACGCCGTGCACCTGGCCGAATTGTTCAGCGCCTTGCGCCCGCGCCTGTCCGACGACAAGTATGCCTGGGTGCTCGAAGATGGGGCCGAGCTGGTGGCCCAGCTGCGCCGCGAGGTGCAGCCCGACAGCCTGTACCGTGAGGTCAAGCTGGCGTGGAAACTGGCGCCTCAGCAATTGGCGGTGTTGCGCGCCCTGTGCGCCTGGCGCGAGCGCGAGGCACGCGTGCGCGATGTGCCGCGCAACCGCATCCTCAAGGAGCATGCGCTGTGGCCCATTGCCAAGAGCCAGCCGACCAACCTGGCGGCCCTGGCCCGTATCGACGACATGCACCCGCGCACCCTGCGCCAGGATGGCGAAACCCTGTTGCAGTTGATCAAGCAGGCCGCCAGCCTGCCGGCCGAACAATGGCCGCAGCCACTGCCTGAGCCGTTGCCCATCGAAGCCTCGGGCATTCTCAAGCAGCTGCGCGCCGTGGGTCAGGCCGAAGGCCAACGCCTGGGCATCGCACCCGAGCTGATGCTGCGCAAGAAAACCCTTGAGGCACTGCTTAAAAGCGGTTACCCCGACGGCCCTTACACATTGCCCGATTCGCTGCGCGGCTGGCGCCGTGAGCGAATGGGCCAAGCCCTGCTGGACAGCCTGGCCGGTGCTGGAGAAACGCGATGAAACGCATCTGCTCGATCTACAAGAGCCCCCGCAAGAACGAAATGTACCTTTACGTGCTCAAGGCCGATGGCCTGCAGCGCGTGCCCGAAGGCTTGCTGCCGTTCTTCGGCACCCCCATGCACGCCTTCGACCTGGTGCTCAGCCCCGAACGCAAACTGGCTCGCGAAGACATCACCAAAGTGCTGGAGAACCTCGACAGCCAGGGCTACCACCTGCAGATGCCGCCGCCGGATGACGAGTACATCGAGCACCTGCCTGACGAGTTGCTGCACCGTAACGATCCTGCCTGACCATGCGCGTACTGATTGCCGAGCATGACCATGCCCGCTATGCCGACCTGTTGCGCCAGGCGGCACCGCACCTGGAAGTTCTGACCAGCGACGACTCCGCGCAACTGGCCCGGCTGGCACCGCAGTGCCCCGTGTGGCTCGGCCAGCCAGACCTGCTGGCGAGCCTGTTGCGCCAGGGGCATGCGCCCCAGTGGGTCCAATCGACCTGGGCGGGTGTCACGCCCCTACTGGCCACGGGCCTGCGGCGCGACTATCGCTTGACCCGCGCCGTGGGCATCTTTGGCCAGGTCATGGCCGAGTACATGCTCACCTACATGCTGGGGCATGAACGGCATGTCCTGTCCCGCCTGGTCAGCCAGGTGGAGCGGCGCTGGGATGACCGCCCGGGCTGCTCGCTGCAGGGGCGCAAGGTATTGATCGTCGGCACCGGAGACATCGGTCAGGCCGTGGCCGAGTTCCTGCTACCGTTCGGTGTGGTGCCGTACGGCGTGGCCAGTCATGCCCGTGAACAGTCGCCCTTCGTGGAAGTGGCCGCGCTGGAAGACCTGTCGCGCCTGGTGGGGGAGATGGACTATGTCCTGAACCTGTTGCCGGATACGCCAGCCACCCACGATGTCTTTGACGCGGCGATGTTCCGGCGCTTTCAGCCGACCGCCTTGTTCATCAATGCCGGCCGTGGGGTCGCGGTGGTCGATGCCGACCTCGTCGAAGCGCTCAAAGAAGGGCATCTGGCCGGGGCGGTGATCGATGTGTGCCGTCAGGAGCCTTTGCCCAGGCAGCATCCGTTCTGGACCGCGTGGGGCCTGTTGTTGACTGGTCACAGCGCTGCGCCCACTACGCCTGCGACCATGGTGCGGTTGTTCCTCGATAACGTGCAGGCGTTCGAAGCCGATCAGGCGCTGCGCGGTGAAGTGGACTTCGACCGGGGCTATTGAACCCTCGGTCCGGACCAGGGAGCCCGATCGGCTTCCTGGAGTGGCACCTTGAGAAGCGGGCCTCAAAGGCATCGAGTTACCACCCACATGCGCCTGAGCATGGCTGACAAGCGGTCTGGTATTGCGGCATGCCAGGCTCTAGACTGGCGCCGCCAGGGCGACCAGCTCCACGCTGCACGCCCTAACGAACCGTTTCAGGCGCTGTCTGCTTCGGGCCCGATGCCGGACACGCGCTGCTGATCCACTGCAGGAACTCGCGTAATGATCGCTGACAACGCCCCCTTCTGGCGGCGCAAGACCCTCGAGCAACTCAACCCGCAGGAATGGGAATCCCTGTGCGACGGTTGCGGACTGTGCTGCCTGCAAAAGCTCGAGGATGAAGACGACAACAGCGTCTATTACACCCGTATTGCCTGCAAACTGCTGGACCTCGACACCTGCCAGTGCAGCGACTACCCCCATCGCTTCGCACAGGTGCCCGACTGCATCCAGCTAACGCCCGGCAAGGCCGACCAGTTTCGTTGGCTGCCGGCGACCTGCGGTTACCGCCTGGTCAGCGAGGGCAAGGACCTGCCGACCTGGCACCACCTGGTGTGCGGTGACCGCCAGCAGGTGCACGAGCAGCGCATATCCCAGGCCGGGCGCATGCTCAGCGAGCGGGATGTGCACGAGGACGACTGGGAAGACCACCTGATCTTTCGCGCCAGCTGACCGGGCGCTTTATTCGCTGGGGAGCAAGGAGTGTCGGTATGCGTTGGCGTTTGAGTGTGCTGGTGGCCTTGATGGGGGTGCTGGCGGGTTCACCGGCCTGGGCCAAGAAGGTTGACCTCGACTATCAGGTTCGGCTGTTGCCAGCGACCGGGCAGGCCGAGGTTCGCCTCACGCTTGCCGAGGGCAGCGCTGTGCGCAGCCTGGACTTCGACCTGGGTAAGGTTGGGGCCTACAGCGGCTTTCAAGCAGATGGCCACTGGCAGTTGCGCGGTCAGCGCGGGGTGTGGCAGCCCGCACCCGGCAAGACAAGCCTGAGCTACCGTGTGCAGCTGAACCAGCTTCATGGCCCGGGTGTGTACACCTCACGGATGACGACGCACTGGGCATTGTTCATGGGTGACCAGTTGGTCCCGCCTGGCAAGCTGGACCAGCAGGACGGCACCGAGCTGGTCGCCCGCCTGGCGTTCGACCTGCCCGAAGGCTGGAAGAGTGTCGAGACCGCCTGGCCACGCATTGGCAAGGACAAGTTCCGGATCGATAATGTCTCGCGCCTGTTCGACCGCCCGACGGGCTGGATACTGGCCGGCAGCCTGGGTAGCCGCCGCGCTCGCCTGGGCGAAACCGACGTGACCGTGGCGGCGCCGGTGGGTCAAGGGATGCGGCGCATGGACAGCCTGACCCTGCTGACCTACATCTGGCCGCAACTACAGGCAACCTTCCCCAGAAACCCGCCCAAGCTGCTGGTGGTGGGCGCTCGCGACCAGATGTGGCGCGCAGCGGTGGCTGCCCACGGTTCGATCTATTTGCACAGCGGCCAAGCCATGGTCAGTGAGAGCGGCAACAGCCCGCTGCTGCGCGAAGTGGTGCAGTTGTTCACCCAACTGCGTGGCCGTGATGGCAATGACTGGCTGATCGAGAGCCTGACCGACTATTACGCAGCCGAGTTGTTGCGTCGATCCGGCGGCATGAGTGACGATCGCTACCAGGCCTGGCAGGCGCGCCTTAGCAAGCAAGGGGCAAGCGTCAAACACCTAAAAGGGCCGAACGCGACACCTGCACAGGTAGCCCGAGGAGTGATGCTGTTGCAGGCGCTGGACAAGGAAATCCGCATTCATACCCAGGCCAGGCAATCGCTCGACGACGTGACGCGTGGGCTGATGCGACTGCCCAGCGTCAGCCTTGAAGACTTCGTGCAGATCAGCGAAAACGTGCTCGGGCGCCGCTCCGAAGCCTTGCAGAGCAAGGTCCTGCACTAGCCTCCAGGCCCGCCATTGCATTGCACAAATCTAAAGGCAACCGAGCTGGGATAGGAGCGGCCATGCCGGTCCGGCGCCCGGCAAGGCCGCTCCCACGGGCTCATCATCAGCCCCCACTGGTGCGACCCTTCCGCCCTGTAGTCCCCATACATATGCGGCCCTTTCCAAGGGTATAGTGAGCTGCACTGCATTTCGGTGTGGCCTAAGCTCATGCAACTGCCTTCCACAGCCCTGGAAGGCTACCTAGTCCGGGAAAGCCAACTGCCTTGCACAGCCTTAAAAGGCTATCGAGTCCGGGAAAGCCAACTGGTTGCACAACCTCAGAAGGATACCTAGCCCGGCAAAGGCCAACCTGCTTGCCCAACCTTTAAAGGCTACCGAGTTCTGGGTGGGAGCGGCCTTGCGCCGCGATGGGCCGCAAAGCGGCCCCAGCAATACAAGCCAAAACACTAATATGCCAGGGCTATTGCGCGACCGGTCAGGAGCTTTGCGCCCCATCGCGGCACAAGCCCAAGCGCCAATCTGCGGCATCACACGTCGGCGACAGGGTCCTTGCCAGTCACAGTCACGCCTTCAGTGGCCGCCTTGGCACTGTCCTTCAGGGCAGTCAGCTCGTCCCCGGTGCGCTTGAGGTCCGACTTCAGCTGGTCGTATTGATCGCGATGACGCTGCAACCACGCCTTGGTCGCGCAGTGGCCGCTAAAGCCGCGAGCCAAGGCCATGCCGCCGACTGCGATCTTGAACAGCCCCACAATACCGCCCTGGCTCAGCCCTTTGCCCACCAACAAAGCACCACCGGCCAACGACGTGGCGCGTTCGATGCCATGGACGTTCTTTTCCTGCAACGGTGCATCAGAGTGATTATCAAGCATGGTAAGCCCTCCTTGTGATGTGTAAGTAGCTGACCTGCATGCTGCGGGCGACGTTCAGTCGATGTGCCGGGCGAGGTTCCTGACGGTCGTGGCGTCACAAGGTGTCACTTGAATTTCGGGCCCGAGCGGGTGTTCAGGCCCTTGGCCAGGCGGTCGTACAGCACAACGTTCACCGTCGCTGCCAGGTTCATGCAGCCGGTGGTGGGGATGTAGATGGTTTCTTCGCACCAGGCCCGCACTTCGGGGCTGAGGCTGCCGTCTTCCGGCCCAAAGATGTAGATGGCTCGATCCGGATGCGTATAGTCGGGCAGGGGACGGGCGCCCTCGACCAATTCAACGGCCACGGGGGTGCAGCCCAGCGGGATGATGCGTTGCAAATCATCGATGCCGATCAGGGGAATGTCGTAGTGCACGCGCTTGGTGTCGGTCACGAAGTCCCGCGCACGCTCATAGCGCTTGCCGGTATAGAACACCGAATTGACCCCATAGCAGCCGGCAGCCCGCATGACAGAGCCTACGTTTTCGGCCGACTTGGGGTTGAACAGGCCGATGCAACTGTATCGTTTGTTAGCCACGAACCGGGGCCCTTCGCAAAAAGACGCGATTATACGGGTTGCCCGGTCGCAGCGGGGGGCTGCCGGTCAGTCCTTCTTCAGCAGGCCAGCCAGGCCCGCGAACGGGTTGTGGGTAGCCTTGGCGATGCTCGGGGTGCTGGTTGAGCCTTCGCTGAAGTATTGCTGGTCGGTGTAGCGCGAGTGCTCGTTGTCATGACAGTAAAGGCACAGCAGCTCCCAGTTGGAGCCATCCTGCGGATTGTTGTCGTGATTGTGGTCGCGGTGATGCACGGTCAGTTCACTCAGGCGCTTGCCCGCGAACTCGCGTGCGCAGCGCCCGCAAACGTGCGGGTACATCCTCAGGGCCTTGTCGCGGTAGCCCATTTCCTTGTCGCGCTTGGCATCGGCAAGGATGCGGTCCAGACGCGCAGTGGCAGCGGAAGTAGGGGAGCTCATGGTGTTTCCTTCGTTCTGATCAGGCAAATGACGGTTATGCCGTCGAGTCTAGCGCGGCTGCATGATTGCCGAACAGGCGAAAAACGTCATATGAGCGTAGCCTGTAGGAAGATTACGAACAGGAGGTTGCCGATGCTTGCTGCAATTCTCGCCGTCCTGATGGTAGCGGGCGTGCCTGCGGCTCATGCTGCCAACATGCCGCCCCGGTTGACCACGCCTGTCCCTGGCGCGCCGGGCACGCCAACACCCACGCCATACCCGCAGATCACCCCGAGCAGCCCACCCAAGACCACGGGCGTCTCGCAAGGCGCCCCATTGCTACCACCCATGCCAGTGCCCGGCCCGCCCAAGGATCAGCCCTTGCCAGGGCTGCGGCAGGAGATGGAGAAGCCGGTTCGGGAGCAGGAGTGACCGCGGGCCGCTGTCGAGAGGTGACGGGCAGTCCCACAGCCGTGCACGGGGCGGGAGATCACCGCAGCCGCTTTGCGGCCCATCGTGGCAGCAGCCCCCGCTTCACGAAAAAAGCCCGAAACCAAGCCTTGCAAGCCAACCCCTCAGGCCACCCCTAGTTCACCCAGCACAAACCCGTACTCCAAGGCCACGTCCTTCAACCCCTGGTAACGGCCGCTCATGCCACCATGTCCTGCACCCATCTCGGTCTTGAGCAACAGCAGGTTGTCATCGGTCTTGCACGTGCGCAGGCGGGCAACCCACTTGGCAGCCTCCCAGTACTGCACCCGGCTGTCGTTGTACCCGGCCACCACCAGCATGGCCGGATAGGCTTGGGCCTTCACGTTCTCATAGGGTGCGTAGGCCTTGATGCGCTCATACACCTCAGGCTCTTCGGGATTGCCCCATTCATCGTACTCGGTCACCGTCAGCGGCAGTTCAGGGTCGAGCATGGTGTTGAGCACGTCGACGAACGGGACCTCGGCAATGGCGCAGCGAAACAGGTCAGGGCGCAGGTTCAGCACGGCACCGATCAGTAGCCCACCGGCACTGCCACCGCTGATGGCCAGCTTGTCAGGGACCGTTACGCCCTCACGGATCAGGTGCTCTGCGCAGGCGATGAAGTCGCTGAAGGTGTTGTGTTTGTGCGCTTGCTTGCCGGCCCGGTACCAGGCCTCACCCAACTCGCCACCCCCGCGCACGTGGGCAATGGCAAACGCCACGCCGCGTTCCAGCAGGCTCAGCCGTGCATGGGAGAACCACGGGTCGAGGCTCTCGCCGTAGGCCCCGTAGCCGTAGAGGTAAAGCGGTACCGTGCGGCCCACATCCTGGCGTCGCCGTACCAGGCTGATCGGCACCTGGGTACCGTCGGCAGCGGTGGCCCACAGGCGCTCGCTGACATAAGCGTCGGCATCGAACGGCCCCAGCACCGGGGTCTGCTTGAGCACCACCTGTGTGCCGCTGGCCAGCTCCAGCTGACGCACCTGGGCGGGCCGGTTCAACGCTTCATAGCGCAAGCGCACCCGAGGGCTTTCGAATTCCAGGCTGTCCTGCACGTACAAGCTGTAAGCCGCATCGGGCAAAGCCACGCGGTAGGCAGGCAGCCCCTGTGGACGGACTTCGATGACCGGCAGCCCGCCGTCACGCAGGCTCAGGGTCAGCGCGTCAGCATTGAGGCTCAGGCCTTCGAGCATGATGTCATCGCGATGCGCGACCAACCGCTGCCACTGCGCCCGGCTTGGCACCGGGTCGGTCGGCGCGTGGTACAGGGCGAAGTTGATGCCGTCCTGATTGGTGCGGATGAACCAGCGCCACTGGCCGTCAAGCAGGCCATGGTCCGGGAAATACTCATGGCCTTCCACGCGCGGTGCCAGGCAGGTGAACGGCGCTTGCGGCGTGGCGGCGTCCAGCACCCAGGCTTCGCTGGTGGTCTTGCTGTTGAGCAACAGCACCAACTGGCGTTCGGAACTGGTGCGGTAACAATGCAGGAAGAACCGGCCATCCGGCTCCTCGAACACCGTCTCGGCGCCGTCCTCACCCAGCGTATGCCGGCGCAGCCGCCAAGGGCGATGGGTGTCGTCGAGTTCGGCGAAGAACAGCGTGCGGCTGTCATTGGCCCAAGTCAGGCTGCCATCGCAGTCGTCGAAGGGCAGGGTCGTTATCTGGCCTGTGGCCAGGTCCTTGACGTGCAAGGTGTAGATTTCGTCGCCGCTGGTGTCGAGGCTGTAGGCCAACAGGCGGTGATCGGGGCTGACGTTGAACGCGCCCAGCGAAAGAAAGCCGCCCCCTGCCAGTGCATTGGGGTCGAGCAGCAGTTGCTCCTGGCTTTCATCGACGGTATTGGAGTCATCGGCCGGGCGCGGGCAACGATAATGACGGGGGTACTCGTCGCCTGCGGTGGTACGGGTGTAATACAGGTAGGGGCCCCACGGCGAGGGCAGCGAGAGATCGGTTTCCTGGATGCGGCCCTTGATCTCCTCGAACAATTGTTCGCGCAAGGCCGCCTGATCGGCCAGGCAGGCTTGCTGGTAGGCGTTTTCCGCTTCCAGGTAGGCCAGTACCTGCGGCTCGTCACGCTGTTGCAGCCACGCGTAGGGGTCGGTGGCGTTGTCGGCTTTGGCCAGTGGCGGCAGGTGAGTGCTCGGCATTGAATATCTCTCGGTGCTTGAAGGGCGCTACCGGTGGCACCGTCGGTGCCCCGGTACAGGCAAACGCTGTCTGCGCCTGGAAATGTGTTTATCATAGGCACCTCTTTGCCTGGCTTGCACGCTTACCATGATCGAGAACGACTACACCCTGGCCTGGGCCCTCTACGCCGTGGCCGCTCTGGGCTGCCTGCTGGTGGGCTTCAAGCTCACTGGCTGGATGTGGCGCTGGCTGCGCGAACCGCTGCGCGTTGTGCTGGCAGTGCTGCTGCTGACGCCGACCGTGGTCGACCCGGTCAAGGACAGCTTCGCCCCGGCCATCGCCATCACCGTGCTGGATGTCGCCTTCAAGGTAGGCAACAACGCGTGGCGCGCCGTGTCGGATTTCGCCATGTACGGCATGATCGCCTTCGTGCTGTATTTCCTGTTCGTGCTGCTACGCTGGCCGCTGGAAAAACGCGCCCGCGAGCGTCGCCTGCGTGCTGAGGCAGCGGCTCAGCGCGAAGCGGCCGAAGCGCAAGCGCTGGCGCCACAGGAAACCATCGCCGCCGAGCGCAGCGACCGTTACCGTGACGACCCGCCGGTGCTACCTACTGGTGGCGGCCGGATCGAGCCCCGTCTGTAAACGGAGACACCGCCATGTGCGAATTGCTGGGCATGAGTGCCAACGTACCCACCGACATCGTTTTCAGCTTTACCGGCCTGATCCAACGCGGCGGGCGCACCGGGCCACACCGCGACGGCTGGGGGATTGGCTTCTATGAGGGACGCGGCCTGCGCCTGTTCCAGGACCCTGCGGCCAGCAGCGAATCTGAAGTGGCCAACCTGGTACGGCGTTATCCGATCAAGAGCGAAGTGGTGATCGGCCATATTCGCCAGGCCAACGTCGGCAAGGTCTGCCTGGCCAACACCCACCCCTTCATGCGTGAGATGTGGGGGCGCAACTGGTGCTTTGCTCACAACGGTCAGCTAGGCGACTTTGCGGGGGCTACGAGTTTCTACCGGCCCATTGGCGATACCGACAGCGAGGCGGCCTTCTGTGACCTGCTCAACCGCGTGCGCAGCGCCTTCCCTGAACCTGTGCCAGTGGAACAGCTGCTGCCGGTACTGGTCGAAGCCTGTGCCGGTTATCGCGCCCGCGGCGTGTTCAACTGCATGCTCAGCGACGGTGACTGGCTGTTCTGCTTTTGCTCGACGAAACTGGTACACATCACCCGCCGCGCGCCTTTTGGTGCAGCGCGGCTGAAGGATGTCGACCTGATCGTCGATTTTCATACCCAAACCACCCCCAACGACGTGGTCACGGTGATCGCCACCGAGGCCTTGACCGAGAACGAAACCTGGAATCGTTACGAGCCGGGTCAGTGGGCCTTGTGGCGGCACGGCGAGTGCACAGCGCACGGGCAAAGCTAAGGATGCTGCATGTTCAGAAGTTACCTGCGGTTGCTGCTGTTCACCTTCGGCCTGTTGGCCGGCATCCAGGTGCCAGGGCTGGTCAAGGACTATAGCCAGCGCGTCGAGGCCCACCTGTACGAGTCGCGCGAGGCGCTGGATGGTTTTCGCCAGACGGCCGAGCGCTTTTTCAACGGCGACCTGCAGGCTCTGCTGCGACACTACCGCGCCAGTGACGACCCGGTGTTTCTCAGTGATGCCAACAGCATCGAAAGCCTGATGATCCGCAACCAGCTGCTTGAAGACGAATGGCAGGCGCTGCAAGGGTCGTGGGCCCAGCGTACCTGGCACGTACTGGTACAGGCCGACCCCCGCCTGCGTGAAGAAACCCTCAATGGCTACAGCTACCAGATCCTGCTGGTGCCCGAAGCCATCGGCTGGGGCGTGGGGACGGGGTTCGGGCTGGCGTTCGTGATCGAGAGCCTGTTGCTCGGAATCGCCCGGTTGATACTGGGTGGGCGACGGGGTGCGGTAAAGGAGAGTTGGCGTTAGGCCTGTGCCTGACAGGCTTCTCTGGCAATGTCAGCCTCACAGCTCACACCGTTGGGGTTGTCTAGGGCCTATCTGGCACAAGGCTGCCGCCGGTGAAAGCCGAGCTGGAAAATCACGTCACGCAGTTCCAGCCACCAACACGATCCGTTGCCCGCCCACATCCTGTGCATACCGCGCCAGCACCTGCCGGCACACCCCAACCACTTCCTCCACCAACGCCACCCCCGTCTGCCAGGCTACCACCAGCTCCAGGCTCGGAGGTGGCTGCAGCCCAGTGAGCAGCACCAGGTCACCCTGATTCAGCTCGGCCTCCACCAGGGCAGGCGGCAAGGCGCCGATGCCGAAGCCGTCGCGTAGCAAGCGGGTGATGGCCGACACCGAGTTGACGCAGTTCAGACGTGGCGTCTGCGCCCCAGCAGCGTGCAACAGGCCCAATACTTCCTGATGCGGTCGCGAATTTTTCGAGAAAGTGATGATCCGTTCCCGCCCCAGTTCGGCCAGTGAAGCGTAGTCCCGGTGCAGGTGGGACCCGGCAGCGACCAGCCAGCCCATCGGGTAGCGCGCCAGATCCACGCTGCGGATCGACGGCTCGCGCAGTAAGTCTGTCTGCAGGATCACATCCACAAAGCCCTTGTGCAATTGCTCGCGCAGGTTCAACGCCGTGTCTGCGACCAGCTCGATCTCTACCTGCGGGTAACGCTCGCTCAACTCGGCCACCAACGCGCTCATCCAGGTGTGGATGACCGTGTCCATCACCCCAAGACGAATGCGCCCGACCTGGGCTCGGTCACTGTCCAGCGATTGTTTGAGCGCCTTGGCGGTTTCCAGCATGCGTTCGGCATATTCCAGCACTTTGCCGCCCTCCGGGGTCAGGCTGACCCCACGCGAATCGCGCAACAGCAGCTTTACGCCCAAGTCGGCCTCGAGCGCCGCGATGCGGCTGGACACCGATGCCTGAGTGGTGAACAGCTTTTGCGCGGTCAGGCGGAAGCTCTTGAGGCGCGCAACCCAGACGAAGGTTTCGAGAAAGCGAAGGTTCATGATCAGTTTTTCTTGTTCCAGACCCGAGGTTTTTCTCGTTGGACGCCAGCGCCGCGTGCTCCGAACATGAAGCCCAGGCCGCGACCACCGCTGTCGCCCCATAAAACAATACCAACAAGCCGAGGCAACCATGAACCCCACCGGCATGCAGCAGCAGGTCAGTTCCTCCCCCTCGTCCGGGCCATTTGCCTGGTACCGCGACATCGATCAGCAGCAACGCCGGACCTTCTGGAGTTGCAAGATCGGCTATGGCCTGGACGGCATGGACACGCAGATGCTCAGTTTCGTCATCCCCACGCTGATCATGCTGTGGGGCATCACCACCACCGAAGCCGGGCTGATCCACACCAGTACCCTGGTCGCCTCCGCCATCGGCGGCTGGGTGGCCGGCATCCTGTCCGACCGCATCGGCCGTGTCCGCACCCTGCAACTGACGGTGTTGTGGTTCGCATTCTTCACCTTTCTCTGCGGCTTTGCCCAGAACTACGAGCAACTGCTGATCGCCAGAACCCTCATGGGCTTCGGCTTCGGCGGTGAGTGGACTGCAGGCGCGGTACTCATCGGCGAGGTGATCCGTGCCCAGGACCGCGGCAAGGCGGTAGGCATGGTGCAGTCCGGCTGGGCCATCGGTTGGGGGCTGACCGCTATCCTGTACGCGCTGCTGTTCACCTGGTTGCCACCCGAGCAGGCCTGGCGTGCCCTGTTCCTGCTCGGGCTGGTGCCGGCCGTGTTCGTGATCTTCGTGCGGCGCCTGGTGAAAGACCCCGAGGTATACCGCCAGGCCAAGGCAGTCGAGGACGCCGAGGCCCCGTCGCATTTCTACGAAATCTTCGCCCCTGGCATGCTCTGGACCACCGTGCGCGCCTCGCTGCTGACCACCGGCGCATTGGGCGGCTACTACGCGATCACCGCCTGGTTGCCCACGTTTTTGAAGAACGAACGCGGGCTGAGCGTGCTGGGCACCGGCGGCTACCTGGCGATGGTGATCGTAGGCTCCTACGTGGGGTACGTGATCAGCGCGTATCTGTCCGATCTGCTTGGGCGCAAGAAGAATTTCATCTTGTTTGCCGTAGGCTCTTTCATCATGGTGCTGCTGTACACGCAAATGCCCGTCAGCGATGGGGTGATGCTGTGGCTGGGTTTTCCACTGGGCTTGTTCGCCTCAGGGATCTTCAGCGGCATGGGGGCTTTTCTGACCGAGCTGTTCCCCACACGTATCCGCGGTTCGGGGCAGGGCTTTTGCTACAACGTCGGCAAGATCATCGCAGCGCTGTTCCCGCTCCTGATCGGCGTGTTGGGGCAGCAAGTGCCGCTGGGTCTGGGGATTGGGCTTTTCTCGGCCGTGTCCTATGGCCTGGTGATCGTGGCGGCGTTGAGCCTGCCAGAAACACGCGGCAAACAGTTGCAGGCGCGCTAAGGTAGGCACATGAACAACGACAAGGGGTACCCCGTGGTGGAACGCCTGCTACTCAATTGCGACATGGGCGAAAGCTTCGGCAGCTGGCGCATGGGCCTGGATGCCGAGGTCATGCCTTATATCGACTGCGCCAACATCGCCTGCGGCTATCATGCGGGCGACCCTGGCACCATGCGGCGCACCGTGGCGCTGGCCCTGGCCCATGGTGTCACGGTGGGTGCGCACCCGGCCTACCCGGACCTGGTTGGCTTCGGTCGGCGCAGCATGGCGTGCAGTGCCGAGGAAATCCGTGACCTGCTGCACTATCAGATCGGTGCGCTGGATGGCATCTGCAAGGCGCTGGGCACGCGGGTTGCCTATGTCAAACCCCATGGCGCGTTGTACAACGACATGATGGCCGACCCGCTGATCCTGCGCGCGGTGCTCGAAGCGGTGGCGGAATATGACAGTGGTCTGCCGTTGATGCTCATGGCCACGGCCGACAATACCGCAGCCCAGGCGCTAGGCAAGGCCGTCGGCGTAACGCTGTGGTTCGAAGCATTCGCAGATCGCGCTTACACCGCCAGCGGTCACCTGGTGTCGCGGCGCCTGCCGGGTGCGGTGCATCACGACCCGGCGCAGGTGGTGGAGCAGGCCGTACGGCTCGCTCGCGGCCAAAACCTGGTGGCGAACGACGGCAGCGCCTTGCTGCTTGAGGCCCGTACCCTCTGCGTGCATGGCGACAACGACAGCTCGGTCGCGGCCGTGCGGCAGATTCGCCAGGCGCTCGATGCCATGAGGTCGGCATGACCCCGCGCATCGAAGTGGTCGGCATCGACTGCCTGATGGTGCGCCTGTTCGAGCGCATCGAGGAAAGCAACATGCCTTGGGTGCTTGCCGCCAGCCAGCGCTTGCAGGCTGCGTTCGGCGCGCAGTTGCGCGACCTGGTGCCGTCCTACACCACCCTCATGGTGCACTTCGACATGCCACCAGGCCAGGCGCGCACCTTGATCATGCAGGCGCTGGACGGGTTGCAGCCATGCGCTGAAGGCAACGGCCGGCGGCACGAAATACCGGTGTGGTACGACCCTAGCGTTGGCCCTGAGCTGCCGGTGCTGGCCCGCCAAGCCGGCCTGAGTGAGGAAGAGGTGGTGCGCCTGCACAGCGGGCGTGACTATCCGGTGTTTGCCTTGGGCTTCGCACCCGGCTTTGCGTTCATGGGCCTGGTGGACGAACGGCTGGCCACGCCACGGCTGAGCACCCCGCGCAAGCAGGTGGCAGCGGGCAGTGTGGGCATTGCCGAGCGCCAGACTGCCGCCTATCCAGCCGTTTCACCGGGTGGCTGGAACCTGATCGGACGCACCCCGGTGCGGTTGTTCGAGCGTGAGCGTGACGGCTACAGCCTTCTCCAACCGGGCGACCGCGTCCGGTTCGTGGCAGTCACGCGCCGGGAGTTTCTGGCGATGGGCGGGGATCAGGAGGCGCAGGCATGAACCAATTGCGGATCGAAGCCAGCACACCACTGTGCGCAATACAGGATGCAGGTCGCTTTGGCGTACGGCACCTAGGGGTGACCCAAGGCGGGGCCTTGGATTGGGTGGCGATGCACTGGGCGAACTGGTTGTTGGGCAATGCCCTGAGTGCGCCGGTGGTGGAGGTAGCCTTGGGTGGGTTCAGCGTGGTGGCGCTGCACGATTGCGTCCTGGCGCTGGCCGGAGCCGATCTGGATGCCCACGTCGACGATCAACCCCTGTCGCCGTGGCGCAGCTTTACCCTGGCCAAAGGGCAGCGCCTGACTCTCAAGCAGCCGCGACGGGGCGTACGCGCTTACCTTGCCGCGCCGGGCGGCTTTGAGGCCGAGCAGGTGATGGGCAGTTGTGCCACGGTCGTGCGTGAGGGGCTGGGCGGGGTCGATGGCAAGGGCAGGGCGTTGCGTGAGGGGCAACGCCTAGGCTTTGCCGGGGCAGCGACTCTGGTGCGCGAAGTACCTGACGGCGTAAAGCCAGAGCATGCCACCGAGCCAACCCTGGACCTGGTGATCGGCGCACAGATCGGCGACTTTGCCGGCACCAGCCTGTTCGACGCCTTCAACCGCGCCTGGACCCTGGACAGCCGTGCTGACCGCATGGGCATCCGCCTGCTTGGTCCGTCATTGGTTTACCAAGGCCCGGCGATGATCTCCGAGGGCATTCCCCTTGGCGCCGTGCAGGTCCCGCCCGACGGGCAACCGATCGTCTTGCTCAATGACCGCCAGACCATCGGCGGGTACCCACGCCTCGGCGCGTTGACCCCACTGGCACTGGCCCAGCTGGCGCAATGCATGCCCGGCGCAACGGTGCGGTTCCGGCCGGTGTTGCAAGAAGATGCGTGGCGTGAGCAGCAAGCGTATTTGGAGCGGTGGCGGAAGAGCTGAAATGGGTGAGCAACGGCCTTGCACCCCTATGGAGGATGGCGGGTGGAGCGGTCTTGCCGGGGCGCGGGGCCGGTCGCGATGGGCTGCTATGCGACCCTGGAACCCAGCCTGGCAGGACAGATCGCCGGGGCTGCTGCGCAGCCTATCGCGGTACAAGACCGCTCCCACATGGGCATGGGTAAACTTCGGCAATTGTGCAATACAGTTGCATCTGCCGGAGTGGAGTCGGCTTCAACAGTTGTGCAATAAAGTCCCATCCACTGAAGTCAAACAACCCCAGCGCACTCCCTGTGAGCAGATCATCTATCAAAACTGCACTCCCCTGTGTGGGAGCGGCCTTGCGCCGCGATGGGGCGCGAAGCGGCCCTAAAATCCAGCCTGACATCCTAAATCGCGAGGTCCACGCAGCTGAAATGGTCAGGGCCGCTTTGCACCGCGGTTGAGGGCTAGCGAGTTGTTGGTCACACCCCCAAGCCTCTACTGCAGCACTGTGCCCGGTCACTTCGACAAATACCGCATCCCTTCCTCCAACCCCTGCAAGGTCAGCGGGTACATCCGGTCTTCGATCAGTTCGCGCACCAGATGGGTAGAGGCAGTGTAGTCCCAGGCCTGGCGAGGGTAGGGGTTGATCCAGATGACCTTGCGGAACTTGGCCATGATGCGCTGCATCCAGACATACCCGGCTTCCTCGTTCCAGTGCTCCACGCTGCCACCGGGCTGGGTGATTTCGTAAGGGGCCATGGCCGCGTCACCGACGAACACCACCTTGTAGTCCTCGCCATACTTGTGCAACAGGTCGAACGTGGCATAACGCTCCGAGGTACGGCGCAGGTTGTTCTTCCACACCGACTCATACACGAAGTTGTGGAAGTAGTAATACTCCAGGTGCTTGAACTCGGTCTTGCATGCCGAGAACAACTCTTCGCAAACCCGCACATGGGCATCCATCGAACCGCCGATGTCGAACAGCAGCAACAGCTTCACCGTGTTGCGTCGCTCCGGGCGCATCTGGATGTTCAGCAGCCCCGCATCGCGGGCGGTATGGTCGATGGTGCCATCGATGTCCAACTCTTCGGCAGCCCCTTGACGCGCGAATTTGCGCAAACGCCGCAAGGCCAGCTTGATGTTGCGCGTGCCCAGCTCCACCTGATCGTCCAGGTTCTTGTACTCGCGCTGGTCCCACACCTTCACCGCCTTGCCCTGGCGCTCGCCCGCATCGCCCACGCGGATGCCCTCGGGGTTGAACCCACCTGAGCCGAACGGGCTGGTGCCTCCGGTGCCAATCCATTTGTTGCCGCCTGCGTGGCGCTCCTTCTGCTCCTGCAAACGCTGCTTGAACGCCTCGATCAGCTTGTCCAGCCCGCCCAGGGACTGAATCTGCGCCCGCTCTTCAGCGGTCAGCGAGCGCTCGAACTCCTTGCGTAGCCAGTCTTCCGGGATCAGCGCCTCGATATGCTGGTCCAGGTTCTCCAACCCCTTGAAATAAGCGGCAAAAGCCCGGTCGAACTTGTCGAAATGGCGTTCATCCTTGACCAAAATGGCGCGGGCCAGGTAATAGAATTCGTCCATGTCGGCGAACACTACGTGCCGCTGCAAGGCGTGGTGCAGGTCGAGCAGCTCGCGCACCGAAACCGGCACCTTCGCCGCACGCATTTCATTGAACAGGTTGAGCAGCATGGCCCCGGCTCCGTCAGCGGTTGCCGCGCCGGCTCATGAAGGCCAGGCGCTCGAGCAGCTGTACATCCTGCTCATTTTTCACCAGCGCGCCGGCCAGCGGTGGAATGGCCTTGGTCGGGTCGCGCTCGCGCAGCACCGCTTCGCCAATGTTGTCTGCCATCAGCAGCTTCAGCCAGTCGACGAGTTCAGAGGTGGACGGCTTTTTCTTCAGGCCTGGCACCTTGCGCACATCGAAGAACACATCCAGCGCCTCACTGACCAGCGACTGGCTGATGTTGGGGTAGTGCACGTCCACGATGCGTTGCAGCGTGACGCGGTCGGGGAAGGCGATGTAGTGGAAGAAGCAGCGGCGCAGGAAGGCATCCGGCAGTTCCTTTTCATTGTTGGAGGTAATGATGATGATCGGGCGCTGCTTGGCCTTGATGGTTTCGTCGATCTCGTAGACGTAGAACTCCATCTTGTCGAGTTCCTGCAACAGGTCGTTGGGGAACTCGATATCGGCCTTGTCGATCTCGTCGATCAACAGGATCACCCGCTCCTGGGCCTCGAAAGCCTCCCACAGCTTGCCCTTCTTCAGGTAATTGCGCACATCGTGGACCTTGTCCACCCCCAACTGCGAGTCGCGCAGTCGGCTCACCGCATCGTATTCGTACAACCCTTGGTGAGCCTTGGTGGTGGACTTGATGTGCCAGGTGATCAGCCGCGCCCCGAACGAGGCTGCCAGTTGCTCGGCCAGCATGGTCTTGCCCGTGCCCGGCTCACCCTTGACCAGCAGCGGGCGCTCGAGAGTGATGGCCGCATTGACGGCCAGTTTCAGGTCGTCCGTGGCGACATAGTCGCCAGTGCCTTCGAACTTCATGGGTCTATCCTCTGCTTGGGCGTGCGGGCCGCTGTGCAGCGAGCCTGTCAGCCCGAACCGCAGTGCGCTTGGCGACAGGCTGGCGATCATGCGGCCAACTCAAGGTGTGTGATGGTGGGCCCGACTATAACGCGCGGCTACGGCGACTGAAAACGCAGACCAGGTATTCAGTCTCCGAATGCCCCGTCACCGCCTATCAGTCGGAATCCGGTGCACTGCGCTCATAGCGTGCACTGAACGCCTGCACGAAGCCATTGCGCAAGATCTGCAGAAACGCTTCGAATGCACTGATGTTCTGCCTGCGTACGCTGCCGCTGAGCTCAACCCGCGTAGCGAACTGGTTTTTCGGCTGGTTCTTGAGCACGGTTTCAGTGGCGCCGACCAGTGCTTCCCATACCGAGCGGAACAGGCCTTTGTCCTTGTCCTGCACATCCTGCTGCCAGTCGAACACCTCGACGTCGCGCAGCAGGGGCTTGATGTACCCGTTCAATCGGCCGTTTGTGGCTTCGGCCTCAATGACCACATCGCCGTGCCCGGCCTTGAAGTCGAACTTGCCGTAGGCGCTGGCGAAGTCGTTGAGTCGGCGCAATTCGATGCCGGTAGCGCGCAGGCGGAACTCGAAATCATCGAAATCGCTGAACGGGTCGAAGGTCGCACGGCTCTCGACCTTGGCGTCACCTGCAACCAGGGCGGTGGCCTTGAGACTGGCATCGCGCCGGCCCGCTTCGTCACGAATGTTGGTGAGGTTGCGGATGCTGGCCTGCAATTGCGTGGCCTTGAGCGTGACCGGAGGCTTGGAGTTGAAGTTGCGAAAGCTCAGCACGCCGTCATCGATGACCACTTCGTTGAGGGTGATGGGCAGCAACTTGTCCAGTTGCTGACGCCAGTCGGTGCCTTGGCCGGTCTGGGAATTCTGCTTGTCGCCGCCATCGACGAAGTTGAGCTCCGGGCGCAAGAAAGCCACTTCGGCCACGACGGCGCGGTCGTACCACAACGAATGCCAGCTCACGGAAATGTCGATCACCGGTGCGTCCAGGAACGGCACGGGCACCTTGCCGGTGGTCTTGACGATTTTCAACCCATTGACGGTATAGGCACCACGCCACCAGGCCAGGTCCACATCGCTCACCTGGCCGCGGTAGTCGCCCATGTCGGCCAGTTTTTCATTGAGGTAGTCGCGCACCAGGTAGGGCAGGGCAAGCTGCAGGGCCACCAGCAGCACGATCAGGCTGCCGAGGGCGATCAGCGGCCAGCGATAGCGGGCTCTCATGGCGGTTCTCCAAGGCAAGGTGTGTGGTTGACCGCAGGGTTTGTGCCGGAGTTCGAACAGGCTTTACGGGCCTTGCGGCCGGGGCTTACCCTTGGGGCTTTCCGTGTCTTCATCATGCCAAGGACCCTGCCATGAGCCGTATTTACGCAGACAACGCCCATTCCATCGGCAACACCCCGCTGGTGCAGATCAACCGCCTTGCCCCGCGCGGCGTGACCATTCTGGCCAAGATCGAAGGGCGTAACCCAGGGTACTCGGTCAAATGCCGCATTGGTGCGAACATGGTCTGGGACGCCGAGAGCAGCGGTAAGCTCAAGCCTGGCATGACCATCGTCGAGCCCACCTCAGGCAACACCGGCATCGGCCTTGCCTTCGTTGCCGCTGCCCGGGGCTACAAGCTGATGCTGACCATGCCGGCCTCCATGAGCCTGGAACGGCGCAAGGTGCTCAAGGCCCTGGGCGCCGAGCTGGTGCTCACCGAGCCTGCCAAGGGCATGAAAGGCGCCATCGAGAAAGCCGACGAAATCGTCGCCTCGGACCCTGAGCGCTATTTCCTGCCTGGTCAATTCGAAAACCCTGCCAACCCCGCCATCCATGAAAAGACCACGGGCCCTGAAATCTGGAACGACACCGACGGTGCCGTGGACGTAATCGTTGCAGGTGTAGGCACCGGTGGCACCATTACCGGTGTCTCGCGCTACATCAAGCACACCCAGGGCAAGGCGATCACCTCGGTGGCCGTGGAGCCCATCTCGTCCCCACTGATCACCCAGACCCTGGCTGGCGAAGCGCTCACCCCTGCGCCACACAAGATCCAGGGCATCGGCGCAGGCTTCGTGCCGAAGAACCTCGACCTGTCGATCGTCGACCAGGTCATGACGGTAGGTGACGACGAGGCCAAGGCCATGGCCATCCGCCTGATGCAGGAAGAAGGCATCCTGTGTGGCATTTCCTGCGGTGCAGCGATGGCTGCAGCCGTACGCCTGGCCGAAAAGCCGGAAATGCAGGGCAAGACGATCGTGGTCATCCTGCCAGACTCCGGCGAGCGTTACCTGTCGAGCATGCTGTTCAGCGACTTGTTCAGCGAGCAGGAAAACCAGCAGTAATTCATCGCCTGGGTGACCCGAAGCAATACCCGGCGGGCGCGATCATTACACACTCTTCATCCGTCTCGTTCCGCCCAGGTGGTTTGTACCTGGGCGGGATAGGTTTATGATGCCGGGATGATTTTCCCCTGGAACAGGCAGCGCTGGCCTGTGTCCCGCCCTAGGAGTGTTGCATGACCGTTTCCTTCCTCGCCAAGGCAGGTGTACTGCTGGTGTTCTTCGGCAGCGTGCTGTTCGTCCACCTGCGCGGCAAGGCCCGCCTGCCCGTGTTGCGCCAGTTCGTCAACCATTCGGCGCTGTTCGCTCCATACAATGCGTTGATGTACCTGTTCTCGGGCGTGCCGTCCAAGCCCTACCTGGACCGCCAGCGCTTTCCGGAGCTGGACGTGCTCAAGGACAACTGGCAAGAGATTCGCGAGGAGGCCATGCGTCTGTTCGATGAGGGCTACATCCGTGCTGCCGAGAAGGACAACGATGCCGGTTTCGGTTCATTCTTCAAGAAAGGCTGGAAGCGGTTCTACCTCAAGTGGTACGACAAGCCGCTGCCGTCAGCCGAAGCCCTGTGCCCGCGCACCGTCGAGCTGGTCAGCAGCATCCCCAACGTCAAAGGGGCGATGTTTGCCCTGCTGCCTGGTGGCAGCCACCTGAACCCACACCGTGATCCGTTCGCAGGTTCGCTGCGCTATCATCTGGGCCTCTCAACGCCCAACTCCGATGCCTGCCGCATCTATGTGGACGGCCAAGCCTACGCCTGGCGCGATGGCCAGGACGTGATGTTCGACGAAACCTACGTGCACTGGGTCAAGAACGAGACGGACGTCACCCGCGTGATTCTGTTCTGTGACGTGGAGCGGCCGCTCAACAGCCCGTTCATGACGCGCCTCAACCGCAAGGTCAGTGCGTTCCTGGGCCGTGCCACCGCGCCGCAGAACACCGACGATGAACGCGTAGGCGGGATCAACCAGGCCTATGCCTGGAGCAAGCGTTTCAGCAACAAGCTCAGCACGCGCGTCAAGCAGTTCAAGCGTGCCAACCCAAAGGCGTACCGGGTGTTGCGCCCGGTACTGGCCGTTGTCGTGGCCTATGCGCTGTACCGCTGGTTGTTCTGACGGCCCTTGCCCTCAGCCCTGGTTGAACTCCGGCGCAATACTGTGCCGGAGTACGCCTTCCTCGAAGTCCAGAAAACCTGCCTCACGCTGGGTGATCAGGTAGTAGAGCAGGGTATCGAGCGATCGCGCCGGCGCGATTGCGACCGCCAGCATCTTCACTGCAGGTTCGCTTTCGCAGGTGCAACCGAACTCCACCAAGGCCTCGCGCACCTGCTCCAGCGTTTCGGGCGGCTTGACCCGCACCCGCAACACCGAGCTGCCACCGCTGCGCAACAACTGGGCAAACCAGTGCTGGCCTGATTGCTCGTAGGTGCAGATCACATCACCCGGGGCGATGCCATAGACATGAAACGGAATATTGTCGATCACATAGCCGTCTTCGACCGCCCTGGCCCATAGCCCCTCGACCGACGCCGGTGGATAGCCGTTGGCGTCCTGTTGCAGCACGAACAGGACTTTCTTGTAGGCGTCGCTCATGCAGCCACTCGGCGCCTTGCCGGGCGCAGCACCAGCCACAACGCCACGCCGATCAGCACACCACCGTACAGGTGGGCCATCGACAACGGCTCGTCCAACAGCCACGCCCCCCAGAGCACGCCAAACACCGGGATCATGAAGGTCACTGTGCTGGCCTTGACCGGCCCGATCTCGGCCAGCAGGCGAAAGTACAGGATATAGGCGAACGCCGTGCACAGCAGCCCCAGCCCCAGCAGCGATACCCACACCGGCCAGCCGCCCCAGCTGGCCGGTGGCTGGGTGAGGGCGCTCCAGGCGAACAACGGGCTAAGCAGCAGGGTTGCGCCGAGCATGCTGCCCAAGGCCGACAGGCGGCTGTCCAGGCCGCTGACCCAGCGGCGGGCAAGGTAACCGGCAAAGCCATAGCACGTGGTGGCCGCCAGGCACGACAGGGCACCTTGCAGCAGGGCCGCATCCAGCGCCACAGGCCCTGCACCGCTGAGGATGCCCACGCCGAACAGACCCAGGAAGATGCCGCACAACTTGGCCAGGGTCATAGGCTCCTTGAAGAACAGCACGCCGATCAGCACGCCCATCAACGGGGTCGTGGCATTGAAGATGGCCGAATAGCCGGCTGGCAGCACCTGCGCCGCCACCGAGTAGAAGGTGGCCGGAATGCCCGAGTTGATCATGCCCAGTACCAGGCAGGCCCCAAGCTTGCCCTGGAAGTCCCAGCGGATACGCGCGGCCGCAAGCAGGGCGATCAAGCCCAGGCAGGCGATGGACACGCGAAAGAAGGCCGTTGGCACGGTGCCCAGTACCGGGGCGATGATGCGCATGAACAGAAAACTCGCGCCCCATACGGCAGCAAGGGTCAGCAGGCGGGCTAGGGCGGTGGGGCTCACGACGGTCTCCGGGGGCTTGGCAGGGGCGCGAGTGTACGTCAGTGGGCCTGCGGATTCTTGCGCTTTCTTGCGCACCGAAGCTCAACGAGTGCGCAGGCGTAACCCGCTCAAGCTCCGCGCAAACACTTCAAGGCATTGAAGTCGCTGCGCACTTTGGCCAGTCGGTCCAGCAGCACCTGACGCTGGGCCGGGCTGCTCTGCTGCACCAGGTCTACCACCAGGCTGCGGGCCTGCTGCTCGGTGTTCTGGAAGGCCCGGCGATACTCGGCGGTCCACAGGCTTTCCTTGTTTTGCAGCAAGGTGGCGACCCGTGCCGCAAAGCCCGGCTCGTGCCGTTGTTCCACCGCCATCAGCAATTGCTGCTGCCAATGGGCCCTATTGCGTATCCATTCGCTATTCTGGTCACCCAGCGCTTGGGACCAGTCACGCACCCGTTGCTTCTGGCTTTCGGTCAGCTCACCGAACCAAGGCTTGAGGCGTTTCTCCATGCGCTCGGCCCGCTCGCTGATCTGCCGGGGCAGGGGCGTGTCCACGTATTCCTTGCGCCGCTCGGCGATATCGTCACGAAACGCATCGCGCATCTCGGCCACCTGCGCATCGCTCATGCCTTGCAGCAACTCGGTCGCCGATGGGGTAATTTCTGCCGCGACCCGGCCAATCGCTTCGCGCGCCTCCTGGGTCCGCTGCTGCAGGGCCTGGTCGGTGACCTGGTTGTTGGCCACCATGGCCTGCAGGCGCTCCAGCCAATCGAGGTAGCCGGGCAGTTGCGTCTGGCAATGCCAGGCCAGGTGTTGCTTGAGGCGATCGTCGAGCAGCGTTTTTTGCTCCCGGTTCATGTCCAGGTAGTCGCCTAGCGACCAGGGCACCAGGCGATCGAGGTTGCGGTAGGCCAGGTCGATCCGGCTACAGGCCCCCAGCAGCAGGGTGAAACCCAGGCAGATCGACAGGACTTTGAGCAGGCGTGCAGGCATGTGCGGGTCCTTGCAGTGGCAGCCAATGGGTAGACGCAGCACAGGGCGAGCGGTTCCACCGGCTGTTCGATGGAGGCCAGAGGCGGTGATGAACCGACCGCAGGCTTTGACACCAAGGCTCGTCTATCCGGAAAATAGCCGTCTTGACTTGAGGATGTTCGAAAATGGCTCTGCTTGGGCGTTACAACAGTTTGCAAATTGTTAAACACGTGGACTTCGGCCTGTACCTGGACGGCGGCGCCGACGGGGAAATCCTGCTGCCGTCCCGTTACATTCCCAAGGGTGCAGAGACCGAAGTCGATGACTGGCTGAACGTGTTCATCTACCTCGACAGCGAAGACCAGCTGATCGCCACCACCGAGAAGCCCAAGGTGCAGGTGGGCGAGTTCGCCAGCCTCAAGGTCAAGGACATCAACGGCGCGGGTATTTTCCTGGACTGGGGCCTGTCCAAGGACCTGCTGATGCCGTACTCCGAAGAAGCACGGCCCTTGAAGATCGGTGACTACTGCGTGGTCCACGTTTACCTCGACAAGCGCACCCGCCGCATCACGGCCACCTCACGCCTGGATCGCTACCTCGACAATACCCCAGCCGACTACAAGCCAGGCCAGCCGGTCGAGCTGCTGGTAGCCGGTGAAACGCCAATGGGCTTCAAGGCCATCATCAACAACCGCCACTGGGGCCTGATTCACAAGAACGAGGTGTTCAAGTTCCTGCGCTCAGGCATGCACGAGCAAGGGTTCATCAAGGACGTGCGGGCCGACGGCAAGGTCTCGCTCAGCCTGCAGCCAGTGGGCGCCGCGCTGTCCGACAACTTGCAGGAGCAGATCATGGCGCGCCTGGAGGCCGAGGGTGGGGTGCTGGCGGTAAGCGATAAAAGCGACCCGGCATTGATCAGCAAGCTGTTCAACGTCAGCAAGGGTAACTTCAAGAAGGCCATTGGCGGGTTGTTCAAGCAAGGCCGCATCGTCATCCATGACGACCGGATCGAAAAGGCCTGATCAGGCCTGCACGAAGGTATTGAAATCCAGCTGCTCGCCGCCGGGGCGGGTGTCGCGCAGCAGCGAGTCGCGGTCTGCGCTCAGGGCCAGGCTGATGGTGGAGCGCCGCTTGCCGGGGTTGCGCACTTCCATCTGCTCTTGATGAGCCCGCAGGAAGTTGATCGGCACCTTGAGGTGCTGTAGCTCATCGGTCAGCGGCGTGTGCAGCAGCAGGTTGACCCAATCGGGTTGGCCTTTGCGCAGCAAGGCCACCGGGACCTCGAACCACCACAGGTTGCGCTTGGGGTCGAGGATGGCGAACAGCGTGTTGGCGCTGGTCAGCACGGGGCGCGTCAGTGCACTGTTGCGACGGGCGATGGCAGCGGGTTTGTCGAGTTTCATGCAGGTTCCTGCGGATAGAGCCTTCAAAGGGTGCATTGTGAGGGGTGGCACCAGGCCCCGGCAAGGTTGCGGGCGCTCAAGCCCGCATTTGTACCTGTCCAGGTCTGCCGTTTGGCTTGTTGATGCAAATTTGTTGAAACTCCTGCGCAAGCGCTTGGGTCAACCTTCTGTCGGCACGATACGCGTGCTACATCACAGGAGTTTTGCCATGAGCGGTACTGGAGACAAAATTAAAGGTATGGCCAACGAGGCAATGGGCAACGTCAAGCAAGGCGTTGGCGACCTCACTGACAACGAAAAGCTCAAAGGCGAAGGCAAGGCCCAGGAAATCAAGGGTGAAGGCCAGCAAGTCAAAGGTGATGTGAAAAACAAGGTCGATGACGTCACCAAGAAGTGATGCTGACCTGCCGAGCCGTCCTCTGCGCCTGAATGCAGGGGACGGGCGGTAACAGGCAGATGCAGTTCTAGCCGTTGCATGACCATCGGGAGCAGCACCCCAAGCGCAGGGTCCATTAGACTGAACGTCAGATCGATCAAGCGGCGAAAGGAGACGCTATGATTTTTTCCGCCTTGCAGGGCCTACCCTTGCACCGCGTGCTGGTGCGCACCGTCAACGAATTCCTCGACGACGAAATGTCCACCTATGCTTCGGCATTGGCCTATCAGGCCCTTTTCTCGTTATTCCCCTTTTTGCTGTTTCTCATTGCGCTGATTGGTTTCCTGCACCTGCCAGATTTCTTCTCCTGGCTGCGCTTGCAGTCGGAACTGGTATTGCCGCCACAAGCCCTTGAGCAAGTGAACCCCGTCATTGACCAGCTACAGCAGTCCAAGGGTGGCTTGCTGTCGGTCGGTATCATCATCGCCCTGTGGACGGCATCGGCCGCCGTACGGCTGATGATGAGCGCCATGAACGCGGCCTACGACGTGCCCGAAGGGCGGCCGGTCTGGAAGCGCATTCCCCTGTCGGTTCTGTACACCATCGGGTTGGCCGGCATGCTGTTGGCGGCCGCTGCGCTGATGGTACTGGGCCCGCAGGTGATGGAATGGATCGCAGCGCAGATCGGCATGGAGGAGTTCATCGTCACCCTTTGGACCATCCTTCGCTGGCCAGTGATCGTGATCCTGCTGATGGTCGCCGTGGCCGTGATCTATTACGTCATGCCCGACGTGGAGCAGAAGTTCCGCTTCATCACCCCTGGCTCGGTGCTGGCCGTGGTGGTTTGGATCATCGCGTCGTTGGGCTTTGCCTACTACGTCAAGACATTCGCAGACTACAACGCCATGTATGGCAGCATCGGGGCGATCATCGTGCTGTTGCTGTACTTCTACATCTCGGCTGCCGTGCTGCTGCTGGGCGCGGAAATGAATGCGGTGATCGAACACATGTCGGCCGAGGGCAAGGACCCTGGCGAAAAAGACTTCGATGGCACGCGCGATGATGAGAAGCCCAAGGTGCTGGGCAAGGAGCACCCCGGCACGGACCAGCCCGTGGGCAGTGAGCCTAGCCCGCGCTGATTTGGCCCTCCGGGGGGCGATGTTCCAACGCTACCAGGGCCTTGCTGCGCTGGTAGCGTTGCAGCTTGTCGTGCAGCGACTGGGGTAATGCGCAAGCCGGGGCGAACCCTTGGCGCCGGTAATAGGGTTCGAGCTCAGGGTGGCAGAACAGCCAGGTGCTGCCGCTGGCCTGTGCCAAGGCCTGCCCGACCAGGTGCATGCCCACCCCTTGCGCACGCCGATCCGGCGCCACGAACAGCCCCGTCAACCACTGGCCGCCTTCTACTTCGCTCAGGCCAAGCCCTGCAATGATGCCCGGCGATCTGGCCACCCAAAGCACTCCCTGCGCAGGGGCGCGCATGCGCGAACCCTGTTGGCGATAGAAATGGTCGAGCAGCCGCCGCTCAGGGTCTGAAAGCCTGGCGCAGTGCACGGGCGGCTGTGGGTGCAAGGCAATGCTCAGCTGGCGACGAAGTTCGGTGGGGACACCAGTTCGACGGTCTGTTGCTTGCGCGGTGCCAGAATCTCGGCTTCGCCATCGACGACCAGTTCGTCGTTCTGGTTGTACACGTTGGTGGCGATGCGCACCTTGAATTTTGGCAGCTTTTCCAGGATTTCCAGGCGCACCGTCAGGGTGTCGCCGATCTTGACCGGCTTCTGGAAGCGCATTTGCTGGCCGAGGTAGATGGTGCCTGGGCCTGGCAGGGTGCAGGCCACTGCCGCGCTGATTAATGCACCGCTGAACATGCCATGGGCAATGCGCTCGCGGAACATGCTCTTGGCCGCGAACTCGGCGTCCAGGTGCACCGGGTTGTGATCGCCCGACATCGCGGCGAACAGCTGGATGTCGCGCTCCTCGACCAACTTTGTGTATTCGGCTTTCTGGCCGACTTCTAGGGCTTCGTAGGGCGTGTTGCTGAGCTGGGACATCAGGGCTTCCTTAAGCAGTACATGTCGGATGCCGGTCGCGCGCAGGGCGTCGGCCAGACGGGTGAGACGCTTGCCGGGGTAGCCCGGATCACATTTGCGCCCACGTCAGTGTACCCACAGTCTTCCAGATTGCAGGAAGGGCACAAATAAGATTCACAATGTTAATGGCAAGCGCGGACGACTGGGCCGTGCCTTGCTTACCTGCTAACGTCGAATCAACGCCTGCGCACTGCCTGCGCGCGGGTACTCGGACGACAGGACGCTGTGCAGGTCCCGGCAGAGGAACAACAATAAATGCAAGCCGACTTCTGGAATGACAAGCGCCCGGCGGGCGTGCCCTCCACCCTGGACATGCAAGCCTACGCGTCGGTGGTGGAAGTGTTCGAGCGCTCCTGCAAGCGCTTTGCCGATCGCCCGGCATTCAGCAACCTGGGCGTGACCCTGACCTATGCCGACCTCGATCGCCTGTCGGCTGCCTTCGCCAGCTGGCTGCAGCAACAGACCGACCTCAAGCCCGGAGAGCGCATCGCGGTGCAGATGCCCAACGTGCTCCAGTACCCCATCGCCGTGTTCGGCGCCATGCGTGCCGGGCTCATCGTGGTCAACACCAACCCGCTGTACACCGAGCGCGAAATGCGCCACCAGTTCAAGGACAGCGGCGCCCGTGCGCTGGTGTACATGAACCTGTTCGGCAAGCGCGTGCAGACGGTAGTGCCCGATACCGGCATCGAGTACCTGATCGAGGCAAAAATGGGCGACATGCTGCCCACCCTCAAGGGCTGGCTGGTCAACACCGTGGTCGACAAGGTCAAGAAGATGGTGCCGGGCTACAGCCTGCCCCAGGCCGTCTCGTTCAAGCAGGTGCTGCGCCAGGGCCACAAGGGGCAGCCAAAGCCTGTGCCCCTGGGCCTGGACGACATCGCCGTGCTGCAGTACACCGGCGGCACGACAGGCCTGGCCAAGGGCGCCATGCTTACCCATGGCAACCTGGTGGCCAACATGCTGCAGGTACTGGCCTGTTTTTCCCAGCATGGGCCGGACGGGCAGAAGCTGCTCAAGGACGGCGAAGAGGTGATGATCGCGCCGTTGCCGCTTTACCACATCTATGCATTTACCGCGAACTGCATGTGCATGATGGTCACAGGCAATCACAACGTGCTGATCACCAACCCGCGGGACATACCGGGGTTCGTCAAGGAACTGGGCAAGTGGCGGTTTTCCGCATTGCTGGGCCTCAATACCCTCTTCGTCGCGCTGATGGACCACCCGGGTTTCCGTCAACTGGATTTCTCGGCACTCAAGGTGACCAACTCCGGCGGCACCGCCCTGGTCAAGGCCACCGCGGAGCGTTGGGAGCAAATGACAGGCTGTCGCATCGTCGAAGGCTATGGCCTGACCGAAACCTCCCCGGTGGCCAGTACCAACCCTTATGGCAAGCTGGCGCGCCTGGGCACGGTGGGCATCCCGGTGGTGGGCACGGCCTTCAAGGTGATCGACCCCGACGGCAACGAGCTGGCGCTGGGTGAACCCGGTGAGCTATGCATCAAGGGCCCGCAGGTGATGAAGGGCTACTGGCAGCAACCCGAGGCCACCGCCGAGGCGCTGGACGCCGAAGGCTGGTTCAAGACCGGCGACATTGCGGTGATCGACCCCGACGGCTTCACCCGTATCGTTGATCGCAAGAAGGACATGATCATCGTGTCGGGCTTCAACGTGTACCCCAACGAGGTCGAAGACGTGGTAATGAGCCATCCCAAGGTGGCCAACTGCGCAGCCATCGGTGTGCCGGACGAGCGCTCGGGCGAGGCGGTAAAGCTGTTCGTGGTGCCGCGCGAGGGTGGGGTGGATGTCGAGGAGCTCAAGGCCTATTGCAAGGCCAACCTTACCGGTTACAAAGTGCCCAGGCATATCGTGCTGCGAGAGGCGCTGCCGATGACCCCGGTGGGCAAGATCTTGCGCCGCGAACTGCGTGACGCCGGTTAGGCTCCGACGGCATGGAAAGGGATGTGCTGCGCACCAGAGGCTCTGGCACAGCACATTCTGCTTCGGTAAACGGGAATGTTAAGTCAAATACTCTAAACGTGACCCATAATATTCTTTTAGTCACTTTTGTGACTGTTCAGCCCACTTTGGGCTCTAGTAGACCCCTGGCAAAGCTGCTACTCTCGGCCCGCTTTCAGATGATCCGGTTTGCATCATGCCGTCATCTCATATCAATAATAAACGCCTCGACGCGTGAAACGAACTTCGCTGTTGCTGAAGGAGTGGGCTTGCATGATCGACCATTTTTGGAAGGACAAGTATCCGGCCGGTATCGCGGCGCAGATCGATCCCGACGAATTCCCCAATATCCAGGCGGTACTCAAGCAATCCTGCCAGCGCTTTGCCGACAAACCGGCCTTCAGCAACCTGGGCAAGACCCTCACCTATGGCGAGCTGTACACGCTCTCCGGTGCATTTGCCGCCTGGCTGCAACAGCATACCGACCTCAAGCCCGGTGACCGCATCGCGGTACAACTGCCCAACGTCCTGCAGTACCCGGTGGCGGTGTTCGGCGCCATGCGCGCCGGCCTGATCGTGGTCAACACCAACCCGCTGTACACCGCGCGGGAAATGGAGCACCAGTTCAAGGATTCCGGCGCCAAGGCGCTGGTGTGCCTGGCGAACATGGCGCACCTGGCCGAGAAGGTGGTGCCCAAGACCCAGGTCAAGCACGTCATCGTCACCGAGGTGGCCGACTTGCTGCCCCCGCTCAGGCGGCTGCTGATCAACAGCGTGATCAAGTACATCAAGAAGATGGTACCTGCCTATCACCTGCCCAGCGCCGTGCGCTTCAACGATGCCCTGGCTCTGGGCAAGGGCCAGCCGGTGACCGAAGCCAACCCGCATGCCGATGACGTGGCCGTGTTGCAGTACACCGGCGGCACCACCGGCGTGGCCAAGGGGGCCATGCTCACCCACCGCAACCTGGTGGCCAACATGCTGCAATGCCGGGCCCTGATGGGCTCGAACCTGCAGGAAGGGTGCGAAATTCTCATCACCCCGCTGCCGCTGTACCACATCTACGCCTTCACCTTCCATTGCATGGCCATGATGCTGATCGGCAACCACAACGTGCTGATCAGCAACCCTCGCGACCTGCCTGCCATGGTCAAGGAGCTGGGCAAGTGGAAGTTCACAGGCTTCGTGGGCCTCAATACGCTGTTCGTGGCGCTGTGCAACAGCGACGCTTTCCGCGCCCTGGACTTCTCGGCCTTGAAGATCACCCTGTCCGGCGGCATGGCGCTGCAATTGAGCGTGGCCGAACGCTGGCGTGCCGTGACCGGCTGCGCCATCTGCGAAGGCTACGGCATGACCGAAACCAGCCCGGTGGCTGCGGTGAACCCGGCGCAGGCCAACCAGGTGGGCACCATCGGGATTCCGGTGCCGTCTACGCTGTGCAAGATCGTCGATGACGCCGGCAACGAGCTGCCGCTGGGCGAAGTGGGCGAGCTTTGCGTCAAAGGCCCGCAGGTCATGAAGGGTTACTGGCAGCGCGAGGAGGCCACTGCCGAGATCCTCGACAGCGACGGCTGGCTGAAGACCGGTGACATCGCCTTGATCCAGCCCGACGGCTACATGCGCATCGTCGACCGCAAGAAGGACATGATCCTGGTGTCCGGCTTCAACGTCTACCCCAACGAACTGGAAGACGTGCTGGCGGCCCTGCCAGGCGTGTCGCAGTGTGCAGCCATCGGCATTCCTGATGAAAAATCCGGCGAACTCATCAAGGTGTTCATCGTGGTCAAGCCTGGCATGACCGTGACCAAGGAGCAGGTGATGGAGCACATGCGCGCCAACCTCACCGGCTACAAGGTGCCGCGTCAGGTCGAGTTCCGCGACACACTGCCGACCACCAACGTCGGGAAGATCCTGCGTCGCGAGCTGCGTGACGAAGAGCTCAAGAAACTGAACCTCAAGAAGAGCGCCTGACCTGCCGCGCCCTGGCCGTAACCCCCGCGCAGCCTCGTCGATGAGGCCTGCACGGGGGAGGCGGGCCTTGGGTTCAGCGCAGCTTTTCCAGCATCTGGTAGTACCACATGCCCGCTGCCAATAGCGGGTTGCCCAGCACGTCCCCCATCGGCACACGCACATGCTTGCACTGGGCGAAGGTGTCGAATTTCTCCAAGGTGCCCATCAGGGCTTCAGCCATGATCTCGCCCATGATGTGGCTGGTGGCGATGCCGTGCCCGGAATAGCCCTGGCAGTACCAGACATGGTCCGAGAGTTTCCCCAGCTGAGGGATGCGATTGACCACGATGCCCATCGCACAGCTCCATTGGAACTCGATGGGTACGCCTTTCAAGGCAGGGAAGGTGCGCTCGATGCAGGGGCGCAGTTCAGCTTCGATATCCCGCGAGTCGCGGCCTGAATAGTTGGCGCCACCGCCGAACAGCAGGCGCTTGTCGGCGGTCAGGCGGTAGTAGTCCAGCACGAAACGGCAGTCGTAGACGGCCAGGTCCTGCGGGTTGATCTGCGCCGCCAGTTCGCCCAGCGGCGCGGTGGTGACGATGCCGCCCATGGCCGGGAAGATCTTGCCCTTGAGCTGACGCTTTTCCAGCTTGTGGTAAACGTCGCCGGCCAGCATCACCTGATGTGCTTCTACACGTCCGTGGGCGGTCACCACGGCCGGGCGGGGCCCGTGCACGATTTCCAGCACTTCGGAATGCTCGAAGATCAGCGCGCCCAGGCTATGGGCGGCGCGGGCTTCGCCCAGGCACAGATTGAGCGGATGCAGGTGCAGGTTGCGCCGGTTTTTCAAGGCGCCCAGGTACAACGGGCTTTGCAGGTGCTCGGCCATCGCCTGGCGGTCGAGCAGCTCGACTTGATCGCCCATGCCATGGCGCTGCGCTTGGGCCTCGAAGGCGCGCAGTTCGTCCAGGTGCGAGGGTTTCATGGCAGCGTGCAGGTGGCCGTGCTTGAGGTCGCAGTCGATGCCGTAGCGGGCCACGCGTTGCTCGATCAGTTGGTGACCCCGCCAGCGCAGGTGCCAGATGAAATCGTCGACTTCGCTGCCCAGCCGGTTGCGCATCTGCGCGCGCATGGCCTCATCACCGGACAGGCTGCCGGTCACTTGCCCACCGTTGCGCCCGCTGGCGCCCCAGCCCACACGGTTGGTCTCGACCACCGCGACTTTGAGGCCGCGTTCGGCCAGCTCGACGGCCGTTGCCAACCCGGTGAAGCCGGCGCCGATGATCGCCACGTCCACCTGCACGGTGCCCTTGAGCTGAGGGTAGGCGGTGTGGTCGTTGAGGCTGGCGGTGTAGTAGGACGGGGCCCGTTGCGCCGGGCCTCTGTTCACTGCTGCGTTCATGGGTATTCCTTGTTCTGTGTGGGGTTCAGGCCTGGTGCAGGTACCACCGCCAGTCCTGTTCGCTGACTTCGGCCATGAATTGACGGTATTCGGCGCGCTTGACCTTCAGGTACACGCCAAGAAACCCATCGCCTAGCGCTTCCCGTGCCCAGGTGGACTGCTCCAGTGCCTGCAGCGCAGTGAGCCAGTCGGTGGGCAGGTGTTCGGTCGCCTGGGCATAGCCGTTGCCCTGGATGGGCGCTCCGGGGTCCAGTTGCTCGCGGATGCCGCAGTGACTGGCAGCCAGGATGGCGGCGGCCGCCAGGTACGGGTTGGCGTCGGCGCCGCAGATGCGGTGTTCCACGTGCCGGCTGTTGGCCGGCCCGCCCGGCACTCGCAGGCTGACGGTGCGATTGTCCACACCCCAGGTAGGCGAAAGTGGCGCATAGCTGTTGGCCTGAAAGCGGCGGAAGGCGTTGGCGTTGGGGCAGAACAGCAGCAGCGACTCGTGCAGATGCTGCAACATGCCCGCCACCGCTTGGCGCAGCAGCGCGGTGCCGGCCGGGTCCTCGCTGGCGAACAGGTTGTGGCCAGCGCTATCGGTCAGGCTCACGTGCATGTGCATGCCGGTACCTGCCAGGTGGCCGAACGGCTTGGCCATGAAGCAGGCCTGCATGCCGTGGGCGTGGGCAATGCCTTTGACCAGGCGCTTGTAGCGCACTGCCTGGTCCATCGCTTGCAGGGCATCGCCGTGTTCAAGGGTGATTTCCACCTGGCCTGGGGCGTACTCCGAAATCGCCGTCCGCGCCGGGATGCCGTGCGCCTTGCAGGCTGCGTACAGGTCTGCCAAAAACGGCTCGATCTGTTCCAGCTCCCGCAGGCCATAGACCTGTGTGCTGCGAGGACGACCGCCGTCCTGGTCGAGCGCCGGTTGAGGGTGGCCGTGGGCATCGCGCTTTTGATCGAGCAGGTAGAACTCCAGTTCGCAGGCCATCACAGGGTGATACCCGTCGGCCTTCAAGGCCTCCACGGTGCGTAGCAGCACATGGCGCGGGTCGGCCACACTGGCGGGCAGGCCTTGACGAGGGTGCATGCTCACCTGCACCGCGGCGGTCGGCACCCGGCGCCAGGGCAGGCGTACCAGGCTGCCGTCGAGTGGGTAGGCGCGGCAATCGATGTCACCGACGTCCCAGACCAGCCCTGAGTTTTCCACGTCGTCGCCGTTGATGGTCAGGCCGAGGATGGTGCTAGGCAACGGCCGGCCGGTTTCATACACGGCCAGCAGCTCATCACGGTGCAGCAGCTTGCCGCGCGGCACACCGTTGGCGTCGAGGATGAACAGCTCGAACAGCTCGATATCAGGGTTGGCAGCCAGAAACGCGGTGGCTTGCTCTACAGGTGCAAAGTGCATGGTTTATTCGCTCGCGAACGCCCAGGCCCCTGCGCAAGCAGGCGACCTGGCTGGGTCAAACGGCCGAAGCGCGGCCGGGTGAGGTCATGCAGGCGTGAGCGAGGTGTCGGGCGGGCGTGCGTGACGGCAATGCCACAGAGCCCAGAAGGCGAGAATGATGTGCACCAGCGGGTTTTCGCCGCACAACGTTCTGGCCTTCGAGGGCGAAGGGCGGCTGGGCGGTGGTGTGCTGGGTTGGGCGGGGGTCATGCGTTTGATACTCACATGCCGGTCGAGGGCGCTTAAAGCAGTGAATGGCAACCTTTAGATTGAGGTTGGCTAAACATTTGGTTGGTGTGTCAGTAATTGCGAGGCTGGCATTTGGGGCCGTGCGGGGCGCCAGGGATCTGTGATGCAGGACGCAACATTTGGGCCCTTTGCGTTCCCTGGCGACCGGTTCTAAGTTCTATCGACTGCGGTGGCGACGCTTAGTTACCTTTTGGGTCTGTTTTGACAGCGCGCATGGTCCATTTGCGGTGGCGACGCTTAGTCACCCTTTGGGTCTGTTTTGACAGGGCGCATGGTCCATTTGCCGTGGCGACGCTTATTTACCTTTTGGGTCTGTTTTGACAGCGCGCATGGTCCATTTGCCGTGGCGACGCTTATTTACCTTTTGGGTCTGTTTTGAC
>CAURYQ010000013.1:0-57753 GCA_963529135.1 uncultured Pseudomonas sp.
GTTGAGGCAAGCAGATGGCTATGACAGTCCATTGCGATATCGTCAGCGCGGAAGGAGAAATCTTCTCCGGCCTGGTCGAGATGGTAGTAGCGCACGGCAACTTGGGCGATCTGGGTATCGCACCAGGCCACGCCCCGCTGATCACCAATCTCAAGCCGGGTCCGATCACGCTGACCAAGCAGGGTGGCACTCAAGAGGTGTACTACATCTCTGGTGGCTTCCTCGAAGTGCAGCCAAACATGGTGAAGGTTCTTGCCGACACCGTGCAACGTGCTGCCGACCTGGACGAAGCTCAGGCTCAGGAAGCCCTCAAGGCTGCCGAGAACGCGCTGAACACTAAAGGCTCGGACTTCGACTACGGCGCTGCTGCCGCACGTCTGGCCGAGGCTGCTGCTCAGCTGCGTACTGTCCAGCAAATGCGCAGAGGCAAGTGATCGGCTCAGGCCATCATTTGTATTGCGATTGAGTAAAAGGGTAGCCTCGGCTACCCTTTTTCTTTTTTCGAATTTCCCCTTTCGGTCACGCAACTGACCGCCCAGGATTGGTAGCCAGTCATGTCCCTCGATATCGTTATTCTTGCCGCCGGCCAAGGCACTCGCATGCGCTCGTCGTTGCCCAAGGTATTGCACCCGGTTGCTGGCAATTCCATGCTCGGCCATGTTATCCACAGCGCGCGCCAGCTTCAGCCTCAAGGTATCCACGTAGTAGTGGGGCACGGTGCAGAGCTGGTTCAGGCAAGGCTGGCAGGTGACGACCTGAACTTCGTCATGCAAGACAAGCAACTGGGTACTGGGCATGCGTTGGCGCAGGCATTGCCAGCGTTGTCCGCAGACACTGTGCTGGTGTTGTACGGCGATGTGCCGCTTATCGAGGTACCTACCTTGCAGCGGTTGTTGGACAAGGCTAGCGATCAGCAACTTGGCCTGCTTACCGTTACGCTCGAAGACCCAACTGGTTATGGGCGTATTGTGCGTGATGCTCAAGGCCAGGTTACAGCCATCGTCGAGCACAAAGATGCCAATGATGCACAGAAGGCGATCCGTGAGGGTAACACCGGTATTCTGGCGCTCCCCGGCGCCCGCCTGGCAGACTGGATGGGCCGCTTGTCGAACAACAACGCCCAAGGCGAGTACTACCTCACCGATGTCATCGCCATGGCAGTCTCTGATGGGTTGATGGTCGCCACCGAGCAGCCTGACGACCCCATGGAAGTGCAGGGCGCCAATGACCGTCGTCAACTGGCCGAGCTGGAGCGCCACTATCAGTTGCGTGAAGGTCGCCGCTTGATGGCGCAGGGCGTGACCTTGCGTGATCCTGCGCGTTTCGATGTGCGTGGCGAAGTGACTGTCGGCCGCGATGTGATAATCGACATCAATGTCATTTTGGAAGGCAAGGTCGTCATCGAAGATGACGTTCAGATTGGTCCCAATTGTGTGATCAAGGATTGCACGCTGCGCAAAGGCGCGGTGATCAAGGCCAACAGTCATCTGGACGGTGCGGTCATGGGCGAAGGCAGTGATGCAGGTCCGTTTGCGCGCTTGCGCCCAGGCACCGTGCTTGAAGCCAAAGCGCATGTGGGTAACTTCGTCGAGCTGAAAAATGCCCACCTCGGTGAGGGCGCCAAGGCAGGGCATCTGACGTACTTGGGCGATGCCGAGATCGGGGCGCGTACCAACATCGGTGCGGGCACCATCACGTGCAACTACGATGGGGCAAACAAATTCAAGACCGTGATGGGCGAAGACGTCTTCATCGGCTCTAACAGTGCCATCGTCGCGCCTGTGGAAATCAAGGCTGGAGCCACGACTGCCGCGGGTTCGACGATCACCCAGTCCGTGGAAGCAGGTGAGTTGGCGGTAGCACGCTCGCGCCAGCGCAATATTTCCGGCTGGAAGCGTCCAGAGAAAATCAAGAAGCCCTGACTTACTCACAGGTACATCGAGGCCGGCCTTGTGCATAACAAGCCGGCCTTTTTATTTCAGTATTACCGTACGGGGTAGTTATCCACAGTGACGAACAGGGGTTGACGAACAGAAGGCTTTAGGTTTTGATTGCAACCATTATCTTTCGAAACGAAACTTAAAGCCCCGATGTCGAAACGAAATACGCCACAACGCCGGCACAACATCCTGGCCATGCTCTCTGAGCAAGGGGAGGTTAGCGTGGACGCGCTGGCCAAGCGTTTTGACACCTCAGAGGTCACCATACGCAAGGACCTCGCGGCCCTTGAGAGCAATGGTCTGCTATTGCGCCGGTATGGCGGGGCGGTCCCCGTCCCGCAAGAATTGCTGGTCGAGCCGGCTCAGCCGGTATCGGCCTACAAGCGCGCCATCGCTCGTGCAGCCGTCAGCCTGATTCGGGAACATGCTCGGATCATCATCGACAGTGGCAGCACCACCGCTGCCATGATCCCTGAACTCGGGCGCCAGCCCGGCCTGGTGGTGATGACCAATTCCCTCAACGTTGCCCGAGCCATTAGCGAACTGGAGCATGAGCCGGTGTTGCTGATGACTGGCGGTACTTGGGACCCGCACTCCGAGTCCTTCCAAGGTCAAGTGGCCGAACAGGTCCTGCGTTCATATGACTTCGATCAGTTGTTCATCGGGGCCGATGGCATCGATCTGGAACGTGGCACCACCACGTTCAACGAGTTGCTAGGGCTGAGCCGCGTGATGGCAGAAGTTGCCCGTGAGGTAATCGTGATGGTGGAGTCGGACAAAGTCGGGCGCAAGATCCCCAACCTTGAGTTGCCATGGGGCAGGGTACACACCCTCATCTCGGACGAACGCCTGTCCGAGCAGGCACGCGAACAAATCAAAGCACGCGGCGTCAATCTGATCTGCGCCGCTATCAGCCAGGAGTAATCAAGCATGTGTGGAATTGTAGGTGCCGTCGCCGAACGCAACATCACCGCCATTCTCATCGAAGGCCTCAAACGCCTGGAGTACCGTGGGTATGACAGTGCCGGCCTGGCGGTGCTGACGCCGGAAGGTGAATTGCAACGCCGTCGTCGTATTGGCAAAGTCAGCGAGCTTGAAGCAGCTGTCGCGCACGAGCCTATCGCTGGGCGTCTTGGTATCGCACACACTCGCTGGGCAACCCATGGCGCACCTACCGAAACCAATGCCCACCCGCATTTCTCGGGCCATGACGTGGCCGTTGTGCACAACGGCATCATCGAGAACCATGAGGAGCTGCGCGAGGAGCTCAAGGGGCTGGGCTACGCCTTCGTGTCGCAGACCGACACAGAAGTCATCGTTCACCTGATCGACCATGTGCTCAAGCGCATCCCCGATCTGGCAGACGCCTTGAAGGCTGCGGTCAAGCGCTTGCACGGCGCCTACGGCCTGGCGCTGATCAGCAAAAGCCAGCCTGATCGCCTGGTTGCTGCCCGTAGCGGTAGCCCATTGGTCATTGGCCTGGGACTTGGGGAAAACTTCCTTGCCTCCGACCAACTGGCGCTACGGCAGGTGACTGACCGCTTCATGTACCTCGAAGAAGGGGACATCGCCGAGATCCGCCGCGACCACGTGGCCATCTGGGACCATGATGGCCAACCCGTGCAGCGTGAAACCGTGCAGTATCACGAAGGCGCAGAGGCTGCTGACAAGGGCCAATACCGTCACTTCATGCTCAAGGAAATCCACGAGCAACCGCGCGTGGTGCAACGTACATTGGAAGGCCGCCTGGGCAACGACCACGTGCTGGTTCAGGCATTCGGACCTCAAGCAGCCGAGCTGTTCGGCAAGGTGCGCAATGTGCAGATCGTGGCCTGCGGTACCAGCTATCACGCGGGCATGGTTGCACGTTACTGGCTGGAAAGCCTGGCCGGCATCCCGTGCCAGGTCGAAGTGGCCAGCGAGTTCCGTTACCGCAAGGTAGTCGTTCAGCCCGACACGCTGTTCGTTTCGATCTCCCAGTCAGGCGAGACGGCCGATACCCTGGCTGCGCTGCGCAATGCCAAGGAATTGGGCTTCCTTGGCAGCCTGGCGATCTGCAACGTGGGCATCAGCTCGTTGGTACGCGAATCCGACCTGACGCTGCTGACCCTTGCCGGTCCGGAAATCGGCGTGGCTTCGACCAAGGCTTTCACCACTCAGCTGGTGTCGCTGATGCTCCTGACCCTGGCGCTGGGCCGAGTGCGCGGCACGCTGGATGCAGGCGTAGAGGCTGAGCTGGTCGACGAATTGCGCCGCTTGCCGACGCGTCTTGGCGAAGCATTGGCCATGGACGGGACCGTCGAGAAAATCGCCGAGTTGTTCGCTGACAAGCACCACACCCTGTTTTTGGGCCGGGGCGCTCAATACCCGGTCGCCATGGAAGGTGCGCTCAAACTCAAGGAAATTTCCTATATCCACGCCGAAGCCTACCCAGCGGGTGAGCTCAAACATGGCCCGCTGGCGCTTGTGGATAACGACATGCCCGTCGTCACCGTTGCGCCGAACAACGAACTGCTGGAGAAACTCAAGTCCAACCTGCAGGAGGTGCGCGCGCGCGGTGGGGAACTGGTCGTCTTCGCTGACGAACAGGCGGGCTTGAGCAATGGCGAAGGCACTCATGTCATTCCAGTGCCGCACATTGCAGATGCCCTGGCTCCGATTCTCTACACCATTCCTTTGCAGCTGCTGTCGTACTACGTTGCTGTGCTCAAGGGTACTGATGTGGACCAGCCGCGGAATTTGGCCAAGTCGGTGACTGTGGAGTAAGTGCAGGGCATTAGAGCTGCTCAGAGTTAAAGAAATAAAACTGACGCAGGAGCTGGTAAGGTCCCCCTCATCCGCTCCTGCAATCACTCCCCCCTCGCCCGATCCCATCCCCTCCAGCGCGCGACTGGCCAGGCATACTGTCGCGAAGCCAACCTGATGAATCTCTTGGTTCGTATCTTGAACCAAGTCCCCACATTGCTTTGAAACGGCTTGGAATAGATCTTCTCAATGCCAGGCCATAAGGTGCTCTACCCACTGAACCGATGAAGAGGCTCATCGAGAACGGGGCCGTCGTACATGACAGAAGAAAGGGCATTTTTCATATGTTATGGTATAACATATTTAATGTACGAGTCTGCTGCGCCACCCGGCGCCCGATCCCACTCCCTGCCTGTCATCCAGGAGCACCCATGCGATTCACCCCGGCCTCCCTAGCCATGTTCACGGTAATGGTCACCCCCGAACTGTTCGCCGACCAACCCGGCAGCTCCACAATCACCCTCGGCGCCGTGAACATCACGCAAGACGCGAAGCCGGCACTGAGCACGGAGCACGTACTCACCTCGGTCGATGTGCTGGGCGGGGATCAGGTGGAGGACAAGAACGTCATGAACAGCTGGCAACTGCTCGGGCAGATGCCCGGCATTCAGCTTACCGAAACAGGGCAGGGGGCCGAGTCGGGCAAGGTAACGTTCCGTGCTTTCAATGGTGAGGGCTACATCAACGGTATCAAGACGCTGATCGACGGGATCCCCAGCAACGTCAACAGCGGTAATCAGCGTTTCATCGACATGATCTTTCCACTGGACATCGACTACATCGAAGTGGTCCGGGGCACGAACGACGCGCGTTACGGCCTGCACAACATTGCGGGCAACATCAATTTCGCGACGCGTCAGGGTGGCAACTATGTCGACAGTCGGCTGACCTATGGCAGTTTCAATACCCGTGAAGTGCAGTTGGCGGTCGGGCACGAAGAAGGAAACTTCGCCCAGAACTATATCCTTGCCAAGCAGGACAGCGATGGCTACCGCGACCATAGCAACTCGAATAAGTACGCACTGGGTGGTAAATGGTTCGTCAGCAATGACGAGCAGACCTTGCGCCTTGGCCTGATCGCGCGGCTTTATCATCATCAGGCCCAGGAGTCGGGGTTTCTGACGCGGGACGAGATGCGTGCCAGCCGTACGCAATCACCGGCGAAGAATGCCAATGACGGTGATGACCGCGACATGAAGCACCTGAGCCTTCATGCGGATTGGCAGCTGGCTGATGACTTGAGCCTGAGCAGCAAGCTCTACTACAACGGCTACAACGATGACCGCACCATCACCTTCACGGACTTCCGTCCGGGTAATGCGCCGCGCCAGCGCCGTCAGTGGGATGAGCAGCAGACCGGAATTCTCAATAACTTGACGTGGCGCGTGAATGAGCTGCTCACCATGGAAGGTGGCGTCAACTACGAGGAGCAGGACAACAGCTACCGTCGCCTGCGCTACAGCTTCAGCGTCCCGACTGATTTCGACCGTGCGCCGGCACGCGTGCAGAATGACGATCGCTATACGCTGCGCAACACCGGTGCCTACGTTCAGGCCGTCATCCAGCCTGTCGACTCACTGAAGATCATACCGGCCATGCGGGTGGACAAGTTTACCGGCAATACGCAGCTATTGGGCGGGGTCAAAGCGCCGCTGCAAGACTACGGCTGGATCAGGCAGCCAAAGCTCAGCGTCATCTACAGCGTTACTCCTGATGTCGACCTTTACGCCAACTGGGGGCGCACGTTCCAGATACTCACCGGTTCTTCCGAGCCGGCCTACCTGACCCCTGGGCAACCGTCATACGATCCATCGATCAACACCGGCAAAGAGGTGGGCATCAAGTTCCGCCCGTTCGAGGGCGCCCAAGCGCGGGTGGCAGTCTGGCAGCAAGACGCGACCGATGAAGTGGCGAACATGCCCAGCACCGGCACCACGGTTGGCCTGGGCGAAACTCGCCGTCGCGGCGTTGATCTGCAGATCAACGCCCAGCTGGATGAGCAGTGGGCTGTCTGGGCTTCCCACGCCATCCAAGAGGCAAAGGTAGTCAAGGCGTTCTCTGCCACTGGCCAGTCACTGGCGGGCAAAGAGGTATTTTCCACGCCGCGGTACGTCAGCACCGTGGGCGTCGACTATCGCTATAACGACGATTGGAAGTTCGGCCTGCAGGGCAGGGCCCAAGGCAGCTACTACATTGACGAGCTCAACGAGCAAGGCAAATACGGCGGGTTCGTTGTCGCGGATGCCAGTGTCAGCTACCGTATCACGCCTGCTGCCAGCGTCGATGTGCAGGTCAAGAACTTGCTGGACCGTCGCTACGAATACGTCTGGTATGACAACTTTTTCTGGGGTGGTGAAGACCAGGCGATGTTCTCGCCAGCACCCGGGCGCTCCGCGTTCGTTTCCTTCAACGTGAAGCTGTAGGCCTACCTCATCTTTCGTTTTACAGACAGTTCCTACAGATGGACTACGCTAAACCGGTGGCTTTCGAAATGTCTTGGGTCTGTCCCCATACATGGGAAGGGAGGGTTACATGCTCGCTCAGCTTCCGCCGGCTCTGCAGAGTCTACATCTGCCATTGCGCCTCAAACTGTGGGATGGCAACCACTTTGACCTGGGGCCCAGCCCCCAGGTGACTATCCTGGTCAAGGAACCTCAGCTCATCTCCCAACTTACCCATCCAAGCATGGATGAGTTGGGCACCGCCTTCGTGGAAGGCAAGCTCGAGCTCGAAGGCGACATCGGCGAAGCGATCCGTGTGTGCGATGAGCTCAGCGAGGCACTGCTGGCCGATGATGTCGAGCATCTGCCGCAGCGCCTGGCGCATGACAAGCGAACCGACGCCGAAGCCATTTCCTACCACTATGATGTTTCCAACGACTTCTACAAATTGTGGCTAGACCAGGACATGGTCTATTCCTGCGCCTATTTCCGCGAGCCTGACAATACGTTGCAGCAGGCCCAGCAAGACAAGTTCGATCATCTGTGTCGCAAACTGCGCCTGGCTACTGGGGATTACTTGCTGGACGTTGGCTGTGGGTGGGGAGGTTTGGCCCGCTTCGCTGCGCGCGAGTATGGAGCGAAAGTCTTTGGCATCACCCTGAGCAAAGAACAGCTCAAGCTGGGCAGGGAACGGGTGGAGGCCGAAGGGTTGGGCGACAGCGTGGACTTGCAGATTCTCGATTACCGCGACCTGCCACAAGATGGTCGCTTCGATAAGGTCGTAAGCGTGGGCATGTTCGAACATGTCGGTCATGCCAACCTGCCGCTGTATTGCAAGACGCTGTTCGGAGCAGTCCGTGAAGGCGGCCTGGTGATGAACCATGGCATCACGGCCAAGCATGTGGATGGGCGCCCGGTGGGTCGAGGGGCAGGGGAGTTCATTGACCGTTACGTGTTCCCCCATGGGGAGTTGCCCCATCTGTCGATGATCAGCGCCGCTGTCTGTGAAACCGGTCTGGAAGTGGTCGACGTGGAAAGTCTGCGTCTGCACTACGCCAAGACGCTGCATCACTGGAGCGAGAATCTTGAAAACCAATTACACAATGCCGCTGCCCTGGTGCCTGAAAAGACGCTTCGTATCTGGCGTCTTTATCTGGCCGGATGTGCCTATGCGTTCGAAAAGGGCTGGATCAACCTGCATCAGATCCTGGCGGTGAAGCCCTATGCCGATGGCCACCACGATCTGCCATGGACACGTGAGCACCTTTACCGCTAATGCTTGATGCGCAGGCGAGCCGCCCCAGCGACCTCACTTCTCGAGCGAGGTCGCTTAACCATAGTGGCCGGTTACAGCACAGGTGAAATCAACCGTGCGATGCGCATCCCTACCTGCTGCAATCGGTGCGTGGCTTCGGTTTCCTCAACCGTGATCTCGCGCGCGTTGGAAAAATCACGGTTGAGCATGCGTTCGACCGTATCGGCAAACGCCTTGTCGATGGTGAGCAACGTGATTTCGAAGTTGAGACGAAACGAGCGGTTATCCAGGTTGGCGCTGCCGACGGCGCTTATGTCGTCATCCACCAAGACGACTTTCTGGTGCAAGAACCCCGGTTGATACCGAAACATGCGCACACCGGCACGCACTGCTTCGAAAGCGAACAAGCTGGAAGCGGCGTAGACGATCTTGTGGTCTGGGCGCGACGGGATCAGCACGCGCACATCCACACCTCGCAATGCGGCCAGGCGCAGGGCAGCGAACACGGCTTCGTCAGGGACGAAGTACGGGCTGGTTATCCACACCCGGTGTTTGGCCGAATGAATGGCCTCCAGGAAAAACAACGAACAGGTTTCCTTTGAATCTGCAGGCCCGCTAGCCAGCGCCTGGCATAGCACTCCGTTATCTGGATAGTTGTCCTGAAGTATCAGCGGAGGCAATTGGCGGGTCACCCAGTACCAATCTTCGGCAAACGACTCTTGCAGGCACGCCAGCACGGGCCCGCTTATTTGCACATGAGTGTCACGCCAGGGTGAGAGTTTGGGATTACCGCCCAGGTACTCGTCCCCGACATTGTGCCCGCCCACGAAACCGATTAGGCCATCCACCACCACGATCTTGCGGTGGTTACGGAAGTTCACCTGTAGACGATTGAACAACCCTCGGCGCGTGGCGAATGCGTGTATCTGCACACCACCGGCACGCAGCTGCTGACTATAGCGGCGTGGTAAAGCATGGCTACCCACGCCGTCGTACAGCACGAACACTTGAACACCTTCAGCTGCTTTGCGCAGTAATAACTGATGTAAGGCCCTTCCAAGTTCATCGTCGTGAATGATGAAAAACTGGACCAGCACGACGCTCTTTGCTTTTTCAATGGCGTCGAAGATCGCTTCGAATGTGTGCTTGCCATCAATCAAAAGCTGCACTTGATTGTTCGCCAGGCACGGCATTCGGCTGAGCTTGGGCATCGCCCGCAGTGCCGTATAGCTCTCCGATGCTCGAGCGGCGAGGGCCTCCTCGACCCAAGGTCGCCAATTCAAGCTAGCCATGGCGACGTGCATTTCCTGGTTGGCCTGGCGCCTGGCCTTGATATAGGCATTGAACGATCGCGCACCGAAGATCAGATAGGGAATGAGCGTCAGGTAGGGAATGAAGAAAAGCGGCATGGCCCAGGCGATGGCGCCTTGAGCGGTCCTGACGGTGAACAACGCATGCAGCGCGGCGATAATACCCAGCAGATGAATCACGCCAAGTAAGTAACCAAAAAATAGTGGGCTGTGGTAATCCATATGCATCCTGCTCGTCGAATACACCTTAGGTAACAGAACACGACCGTGGTTCGTCTGCAACAAGCGGTTCGTTTCAACGTCTAACCCAAACATCGTCGGGATGCCCGGCATTTCCAGGAGTATTTTTTCCATGAAGATTCATACGCCGTTGCTGGCGCTGGCCTTGAGCGTAGGTAGCGTTACGGCCCAGGCTCAAATGCTTCAACCCGGTTTGTGGGAGCTGACAACCAGCAACATGCAAGTGGACGGTAAGCCGCTACCTGACATGGACTTCATGCTCAGCCAGTTGAAGAATCTTCCGCCTGATCAGCGGGCGATGATGGAAGGCATGCTCGCCAAGCAGGGTGTGACGGTGGGTGGTAAAGGGGTACGTTCTTGCCTGACACAACAACAGGTGGCAACCAATGACATTCCTTTGCAGGACCCAAAGTCTGGCTGTACACAGAAGATTACCGACCGCACCGGCAACGTTTGGAAATTCCAGTTCAGCTGCCCCAAAGCGCAGGGTAGTGGTCAGGCTACTTTCCTGAGCGATAAAGAGTTCACCACTCAAGTGAGCGGCACCTTCAATGCATCAGGGGTCCAGCAGCAGGGCAGCATGAACACCCGTGCGGTATGGCTGGGCAATGATTGCGGTACGGTCAAACCTCGGACCTGATATCCCATCGCCAGTGAGAGGTGGCTACGGCGTCGTGGGCATGTAGGCTTTCCGCATGTTCCACGCGCACTTTAAACGCCTTACTCCAGGTCACTGCCCTTAGCGCCTCATGCAAGCGTCGGGCGGCATCCTCGCAGAACATCAAGTTTTGCCCATTGGCCAATGCGAACGCCTGTTCGTCCGCGCGCTTAACTGCAGTTTGAACTGCAGTACCCAAGGCCTTTTCCACCCGATTGATCAGCTCGGTTATGGGCAGCTTTGGATGATGAGTCTCGAGCCTCACAGTTACTTTTGCCATGCTTCGTTGGCTGTGCGGGGTTGCGACGATACCTTCCGCGGACCCTAACCAAGCACCTACCTCTTGTGTATCCACCGTGTCTGCCTCAAATCTGGCAGCAAACCGTTGCTGAATCAGCTGTCGAGCCAACGCTGCCGAGCATGGGCATGTGGACGAGTAGGGCACGGAAACCGATAGTTCCACGTGGAACATTTCGCGCTCTATCCGTGCATCGACCTCAACCTGGTAGCTTTTCCAGCCTGCTAAAGGGCTGATCAAGGCAGGTCGCTTCAGCAGGTGATCAAAGCCCAGACGGACATATGCCGCAGAGGAAAGCCGTTCGTGGCTATGCAGGAATTGGGCGAGCAGACGACGCAGTGCCAGTGGGCACAAGGTTTCTCGCTCAAGTGTTTCCAAAGCCAGGTAAAGGCGGGACATATGAATGCCACGCGAACTGCCGTCTACCAGACTCACGCCTGCATCTACCATGGCCGCCACCTGACGGCCGTCGATATGAACCGGCACTGCTATACCGCACATGCCTACCCAGTCCAACGGTGTGGTGTAGTTCAAGTGCTGCGCAGCAACATCAGGGAGCTGGGACTGAGATGGCGACATGAGGTTTCCAGAATGAGGGTTGTAGAGGGAGCATCGGTGCTGCTGTTCTATTCCCACAGCGTTCAGCCGTAACGATTGGGCTGGCCAAGACCGTTCTCGGAATCCCGCTTGTGGAATGAAACGTGGTTTTCATCACTGAACTCAGCACTCGTCAGGAATCGCTTGGCTAAATTGTATTGTTACTTTATAACATTGTGCAATGCATCGTTTCGAATGCGTCTGTGTGATGAGGTATCGCCATGTCCAACCGCCTTCCAGTCACTGTGCTTTCCGGTTTTCTAGGCGCCGGCAAGAGCACCCTGCTTAATCACGTTTTGCGAAACCGGGAAAACCTTCGCGTCGCGGTTATCGTCAATGACATGAGTGAGATCAACATTGATGCCAGCGAAGTGCAGCGCGACGTCACCCTTAACCGGGCTGAAGAAAAGCTGGTGGAAATGAGCAATGGTTGTATCTGCTGCACGTTGCGCGAAGACCTGCTCGAAGAAGTGGCGCAACTGGCCGAGGCGGGACGCTTCGATTACCTGTTGATTGAATCGACCGGCATCTCAGAGCCTTTGCCGGTGGCTGAAACATTCACATTTCGTGATGAGCAAGGCCGCAGCCTGTCTGACTTGGCACGCCTCGACACCATGGTCACCGTCGTGGATGCATTGAATTTCATGCGTGACTATCAAGCAGCGGAAAGCCTGGAAAGCAGGGGTCAGACATTGGGTGAGGACGACGAGCGCTCGATCAGCGACTTGTTGATCGAGCAGGTGGAATTTGCTGACATCTTGCTGCTCAGCAAAATTGATCTGGTCAGCCAGGCCGAGCGGGAGGAGCTCTCAGCCATCCTGCGTAGCCTGAACAGCAGAGCTCAAATCGTCCCCATGGTGATGGGCCAGGTGCCATTGGCGAGGATTCTGGACACCGGTTTGTTCGACTTTGACCAGGCCGCACAAGCGCCTGGCTGGCTCAAGGAATTACGCGGTGAGCACACCCCGGAAACCGACGAATACGGCATTGAGGCTACAACGTGGACAGCACGCAGGCCTTTTCACCCTCAGCGCTTCCATGAATTTGTCCACAGGCCTTGGAGCAACGGCCGGTTACTGCGCTCCAAAGGTTTTTTCTGGTTGGCAAGTAAGTACAAGGAGGCCGGAAGTTGGTCTCAGGCTGGCGGCATGATGCGCCACGGCCTTGCCGGTCGCTGGTGGCGATTTGTACCGCGGGAACAGTGGCCGGAGGATGTGGATAACGTCGCCGCTATTCTCGATCACTGGACGGCAGAAACTGGCGATTGCAGACAGGAGCTGGTGTTCATAGGCCAGAATCTGGATGTCGAAGCATTATCCACAGCCCTTGATGAGTGCTTGTTGACGGATGAGGAAATGGCGTTGGAGCCTTTGGGATGGCTGCGGCTGCCTGATCCGTTCGGTCCCTGGGATGAGCAGGTAGCGGCATGAGCGAGTCGGCAGTTGTGGATATCCGTCAAGTCGTTGGGCATACCCCGCAGATAATGGCGCAGGTGTTGCAAGACGGTGTGAATCTGGCTGTATGGCAGCGGCGACTGCCGCCTCAGTTGGAGGATTTCGCCCAGGTTGTGGCAGGGTTAGGTTCATCGATGGCGGAACAGCGGATCATCGAAGTTGATGAGCATCACCCTCCTGAATTCAGCGACCTTCTACCCATGGCTGTGGATATCCATGGCTACGAGGCTTTTGTCGCTGATGTCACCTGGCTGCTCTCGGCTTATACATGCCTGATGGGGGCGAGACGGGTTGGCTTGCGCATCCAGGTTTTGCACAGGCCCATGTGCCCCCGTTTTCATGTGGATAACGTTCCGGTCAGGCTGATTACAACCTATGCAGGGCCGGGCAGTGAATATATCTCGGGGCAAGCCTGCGCCAAATTGGCGTTGTCCACAGGGGAAAGTCCTGTGGATAAGGTCACGCGTTTGGCTGCTGGGGATGTTGCGCTGTTCAAAGGTGAGCGCTGGCTGGGCAATGAGGGCGCTGGGGTTGTCCACCGCTCTCCACCAGCGCCGCAGCCACGCTTGCTCCTGACGCTTGACTGGCTTGCTTGACGGCGCATAGTGAAGCAAACCGCTTGATTGAAGAATCGCCATGCTTCGCAACATTCCCACTCATGTAATTGCGGGGCCGCTAGGTGCCGGCAAGACTACCTTGATCCATCATCTGTTAACGCAGAAGCCCCCTCATGAACGCTGGGCCGTGCTGGTCAACGAGTTCGGGGCTGTCGGGCTGGACGCGGCGCTCTTGTCCACAGGCCAGAAAGACATTTCAATCGCCGAGGTGGCCGGAGGATGCATGTGTTGTGTCACAGGCGTTCCCTTTCAGGTGGGCCTGGGGCGGCTTCTGCGTCAGTGCAAGCCGGATCGGCTGTTCATAGAGCCGTCAGGGCTCGGACATCCGCTTGAATTGCTCCACCAGCTGACTAAAACCCCATGGCGAGATGTGCTGACAATTCAGCCTTTGGTGATGGTGAGCACACCTGCCTATCTGCAAGGCCCTGAGGGGTTGCCGACCGCTCAGATTCAGGCTTTGGAAGCCTGTGAAACGCTCATCATCAACAAAGCAGAGGATGTGGATAAAAATCTCAAGCTGTTGATAAATAAAAAGTATTTAGGAAAGAGGCTGGTGTGGACCAAACAGGGTCATTGCACCCTGGAGCAGTTGCCAGTCCGGGAAAAAGGGATTGTTGACAGCCCTGATGAGGTAATCGAGATTGTCGACAATCCATTCAGCGCCACGCCCACGCTCTGGAAAAGCCAAGGTGAGCCGATCCGCCAGATTCGGCAGGATATAAATGGGTGGAGCATCGGGTGGCGATGGCATCCCGCCCAGCAGTTTTATCCACAGGGTATGCGTGAGTTGCTGGGGGCTCTTGGCTGGCAGCGTGCGAAGGGTGTTATCCACACCACAGAGGGATGGCGCTCGCTTAACGCTGTTGGAGGCGTGGTGGGCCCTTGGCAGTCAAGTGAATGGAGAGCCGACAGTCGCCTGGAACTGATTTTTGAACGTGCGCAGCCTGTGGACGCCATTGACGCCCGCTTACGGGATTGCCTGGTCGGATGATCAGTTGTGCCAGCGATCGTGTTGCTGGCGCCACTGCTGCATCTCGATCACATTGTCGGTGCGCGGTGGGGTTTTGATTTCGAAGGGGTAGGGTGCCAATTCAATCTGCACACTGTGGGCACCAAATTGCGTGACGGTGCCAGGGTGGCGTTGCTCACCCGTCACGGTGAACTCGAAGCCATAGATGCGCGCCAGGCGCTTGCGACCGCTTGCATCCCGCACGAAGGCGATACGTTTGAGTGCAACGGCGTCATCCAGCAGTTCGAGGTCAAGCTTGGCGCAGTGCTGTTTGACCCTTTCCAATGCTTTCTCGCGCAAGCCGTGGTTATGCCACAGCCAAGCGCCCGCCGTGGCCACCACCATCAGGACGAACAGGTTCTCCAGGGTCAACATGTGTCTAGGCTCCAAACAGATCGATTCAGCTTAACTGCGTCCCTGGCCTGTCGTACAGGTGGCAATCACGTTCATACTGCGCAACGCATGATTCTCGAACAGCTTTGGAAATGACTCGCATGAAACGTACTCCGCATTTGCTCGCCATCCAGTCCCACGTGGTGTTCGGCCACGCTGGCAATAGCGCTGCGGTCTTTCCCATGCAGCGCATTGGTATCAATGTGTGGCCGCTCAATACGGTGCAGTTCTCCAATCACACTCAGTATGGCCAGTGGACAGGAGAAGTGCTTGCTCCAGCGCAAATTCCAGCGTTGGTGGAAGGCATTTCCAACATCGGTGAGCTGGGGGAGTGTGATGCCGTGCTCTCCGGCTACCTCGGCAGTGCCGAACAGGGGCGTGCGATTCTAGCCGGCGTGGCACGAATCAAGGCTGTCAATCCAAGGGCCTTGTACGTGTGCGATCCAGTTATGGGCCATCCTGAAAAAGGATGCATCGTGTCGCCGCAGGTTAGCCAGTTTCTGCTCGAAGAAGCCGTGGCCAAGGCTGACATCCTGTGCCCCAACCAGCTGGAACTGGACAGCTTCTGCGGGCGGCGTGCCGATTCCCTGGACGATTGCGTCGCCATGGCTCGCAGCCTTTTGCTGAAAGGGCCGAAGGTGGTGCTGGTCAAGCATCTGGCCTACCCAGGGCGGGGCGAGGATCAGTTCGAAATGCTGCTGGTGACCGCCGAGCACAGTTGGCATCTGCGCCGCCCGTTGCTGGCTTTCCCAAGACAGCCGGTAGGCGTGGGTGATCTCACATCCGGTTTGTTCATGGCGCGTGTACTGCTCGGCGACAGCTGGCAACAGGCCTTCGAGTTTGCCGCGTCAGCGGTACATGAGGTGCTGCTGGAAACCCAAGCCTGCGCCAGTTACGAGCTGCAGCTGATACGCGCCCAGGACCGTATTGCCCACCCGCGCGTGCGGTTCGAAGCCAGGCTGCTCAGCGTCTAGACGGCGTCGGTCTTCAGGTTCTGATAGCGTTTCTCCAGTTCCTGGCGTATCTGGCGACGCTGCTGACCTTGCAGAAATCGGCGCTTTTCTTCACTGCTCTGCGGTTGGCGTGGGGGCACCGAGACCGGCCGGCGATTGTCGTCCACGGCCACCATGGTGAAAAAGCAGCTGTTGGAATGGCGCACCGAGCGTTCACGGATATTCTCGGTAACCACTTTTATACCGACTTCCATGGATGTGTTGCCGGTGTAGTTCACCGAGGCCAGGAAAGTGACCAGCTCGCCCACATGCACTGGCTCGCGGAAGATTACCTGGTCGACTGACAATGTCACGACATACGAGCCGGCATAGCGGCTGGCGCAGGCATAAGCGACTTCGTCGAGGTACTTGAGCAGCGTACCGCCATGGACGTTGCCAGAGAAGTTCGCCATGTCTGGCGTCATCAGGACGGTCATGCTCAGCTGGGCGTTTCCAGGTTCCATAGAATGCTCACGGTAAGGTTGCGCTGAATCGGGCCAAGGGCTTGCAGGCCTCTTTTCTGACGAAAGATCAGCCTGATCTTACGGGACGCTTTGATACCCCGCGGCGTCACGCGGTTTATGCCGGTCGCGGCCCTAGAGCAGCCGATCTGTTTCATCATATTGCATCGACGATTCGTCTGAAGGTGCGATGTTAACCTGAGTACGCTCATGCAACATGGGCCGTCACTCATTGAATACAGCGTGTACTTGCTGCTTGCTTGGGCATGCCTCGGCGCAGGCACGGTCTGCCTGGTACTACAGCCCACGACGAGAGAAGGAGAATCACGTCATGCATGCCATCAGCTTCATTCAGGACCTGGCGGTCATCATGCTGGTTGCAGGCGTGGTCACCATCGTGTTTCACCGCTTCAAACAGCCGGTCGTACTCGGTTACATCGTTGCCGGCTTCCTCATAGGCCCTCACACCCCTCCCTTCGGCCTCATTCACGACGAAGACACCATCAAGACACTGGCCGAGCTTGGGGTCATCTTCCTGATGTTTTGCCTGGGCCTCGAATTCAGTTTGCGCAAGCTGTTCAAGGTTGGCGCCACAGCCTTCATAGCGGCCTTTCTGGAAATCGTACTGATGATCTGGATCGGTTTCGAAATAGGACGTTGGTTCGGCTGGAACACCATGGACTCTCTGTTCCTGGGCGCCATCCTCGCCATTTCATCGACCACGATCATCGTCAAGGCCCTCAATGACCTGAAGATGAAAAATGAACGGTTCGCGCAACTGATATTCGGCGTGCTGATCGTGGAGGACATCCTGGGTATCGGCATCATCGCTTTGCTCTCGGGGATTGCCGTCAGTGGCACGGTCAGTTCGGGGGAAGTGTTCTCGACCGTTGGCAAACTGTCTTTGTTCATGATCGTGGCTTTGGTGATAGGCATTCTTCTGGTGCCCCGTATATTGGCCTACGTGGCCAAGTTCGAAAGCAACGAAATGCTGTTGATCACCGTGTTGGGCCTGTGTTTCGGTTTCTGTTTGCTGGTCGTTAAACTCGAATACAGCATGGTCCTTGGCGCATTCCTGATTGGCGCCATCATGGCCGAGTCGCGGCAGTTGCTGAAGATCGAGCGTCTGATCGAGCCTGTGAGGGACTTGTTCAGCGCCATATTCTTCGTTGCCATCGGCTTGATGATCGATCCGCAGGTACTGGTCGATTACGCCTGGCCCATCGTGGTCATTACTCTGGCTGTCGTACTGGGCAAGATGCTGTCCTGCGGAATGGGCGCATTCATCGCCGGGAATGACGGGCGCACGTCGTTGCGCGTGGGCATGGGCCTGTCTCAGATTGGCGAGTTCTCATTCATCATCGCGGCGTTGGGGATGACCTTGCAGGTGACCAGTGATTTCCTCTACCCGGTCGCGGTCGCTGTCTCGGCCATCACTACACTGCTGACGCCCTACCTGATTCGCGCCGCTGATCCGCTGTCGATAAAACTAGGCAACATGATGCCCGGGCGGCTGGCTCGTGTGCTTTCGTTGTATGGGGAGTGGCTACGCAGCATCCAGCCTCAAGGCGAAAGTGCCATGGTGGCGGCGATGATTCGGCGCATCTTGTTGCAGGTAGGTGTGAACCTGGCATTGGTCATCGCCATATTCTTCAGTGGCGGCTATTTTGCAGAGCGGCTTGGCAACTGGCTCAGCGAGTGGGTAAGCGATGCCAGCCAGCAGAAAGCCGTGATCTGGGGCATTGCGTTGCTGCTCTCGTTACCTTTCCTGATAGCGGCCTACCGCAAACTCAAGGCGCTATCGATGCTTCTGGCCGAAATGGGAGTCAAGCCGGAAATGGCTGGGCGTCATACCCAGCGCGTACGCCGCGTGATAGCAGAGGTAATACCGCTGCTTTCGTTGCTGGTGATCTTCCTGCTGTTGTCCGCACTGTCGGCAAGCATTCTGCCCACCAACGAGCTACTGCTGATCATTGCCGTGGTGGCAGCGGTGGTGGTCGCGCTGTTGTGGCGCTGGTTCATCCGGGTACACACACGGATGCAGATCGCCCTGCTGGAGACGCTGGAGAACAATCGGGACAACGGCCACTGATTCAACTGGCGCATTTTGCAGGAGGGCCGTGCTCACGGCCCGTGATATCGCACCGGGATCATGCCACGCCAGGGCGCGCGCGATCAGCTCTCCAGCCAGACGTCCCGGGCCCAATGCCAGACCGACTCCCAGCTGTCCTCACCGACCAGTTCCTCATCGGCATCCCACAGCACCACGGTGCCATCTTCCTCGACGCAATAGTAATTGTCGCCATCCTGGCACAGCGGGATCAGTTCCCGAGGTACCCCGGCGTCCCAGGCGTTCGCGGCTACGTCCGGGAGGTACGTGTGCGATTGTGGGTCAGTCACGGTGACCGGCTCCAGTGAGCCGTAAACCACATCACTGACGCTCAGCAGAAACTCCTTGAACACGAACGGAATGTTGATGAACAGCTGCTCTTCGATCTCGACCAACTGATCCTCGTCGGGAAGCTCCAGAGGGACCGGTACGGGCTCGTTGGCTTCACGGAGTTGTTCGATCACTTCTTCCACGATTCACTTCCTCTGACCTAGATGACAACGCTGCGGGTTATACCCTAGTAGTGCGCTATGGCAAAAGCAAAAACCCCGAGGAGAGCCCCGGGGTTTTTTGGACAACAGGATGTGGTTATCCGTTTTGACGGATACCTGCAACCAGCCAAGGCTGGTTTTCGCCTTTGGCGCGTACCATGTGCCAGCTTTCGCTGAACTGCTCGCCCTGGTCGAAACGCGAGTTCTTGGACAGGCCACGGAAGGTGAGGGTGGCGTCAGTGCGATCGTCACGCTCATCGACGCCGTCCAACTGCACGTCGAGGTTATCGATGTAGGTTGACTGGAAGCCATCACCCAGCTCGGCACGCTCGCGCTTGAGGAACTCGAGCATCTGCGGGGTCACGAACTCGGCGATCTTGTCCATTTCATTGGCATCCCAGTGCTGCTGCAGCGACTGGAAGTGGTTGCGGGCTGCTGCCAGAAAGCTTTGCTCGTTGAACCAGGCCGGCGCGTTGATCACCGGCGCTGGCGCAGGTGCGGCCGAGCCACCGAAGATGTTTGGCTGAGCAGCCTGACCATGGGCTTCACGCTGCATGGGGGCATTGCCAGGCATGGCCATATGCGGCTGTTGCTGACGACGCCGTGCGGCAATGAAGCGGAACACCAGGAAGGCGATGAGCGCAATGATCAGGAAGTCCATGATCTGGAAGCCTTCGAAGCCGTCACCCATGAACATGGAGGCCAGCAGACCACCGGCGGCAAGACCCGCCAGAGGGCCAAGCCAGCGCGAAGCACCGCTGGCGGCGGCCGGAGCGCGGCCAGGAGCGGTCGGCGCGGCGGCAGGCGTGTTCGGCGTAGCTTGACGGGTCTGGTGAATGGGCGCGGAGCCAGCGCTCTTGCCGCCGCCAAACCGCTTGGCGTTGGCGTCCAGGCTCAGCGTCAGGCCGACGCAGAGCGCCAGTGCGATGCTAAGAAAACGTTGCATAAATGGGATATCCCCTGTTGTGGATTGCACGCGCGTCATGGTGCACATGTTCCAAAGCATATGACCAGCGACATAATGTTTCGAGCTTTTGCTTGGTATTACTCATCAGAGCACGCCGCGACGCGAGGGTTCAGGCCTGAGCACGCCCCCTCCATGTCCGTGTCTTCAGATGGCTTCAAGCTTGGCGTAGCCCACCATCAGCCATTTGCTGCCCTCGGCGAAGTTGACCTGTACACGGGCCTGGGCGCCGGAACCTTCGAAGTTGAGGATCACGCCTTCACCGAACACCGAATGCTGCACGCGTTGGCCGAGGGTGAACGCGGTTTCGGGAATACCTGCATTGGCGAACAAATGGCTGTTGAGGGCAGTCTTGGGCGTGCCGAATGGACGGCTGACGCTGTTTGACAGGCGGACTTCCTGCACCAGGCCAGTCGGGATCTCGCGTACGAAGCGAGAAACCTTGTTATAGGTTTCGCTGCCGTAAAGTCGCCGTGTCTCGGCATAGGTCATGACCAGCTGTCGCATGGCCCGGGTAATGCCCACATAGGCCAGCCGGCGTTCTTCTTCGAGACGCCCTGGTTCTTCCAGGCTCATCTTGTGGGGGAACAGGCCTTCCTCCATGCCCACCAGGAACACATAGGGGAATTCCAGGCCTTTGGCACTGTGCAAGGTCATCAGCTGGACACTGTCTTCATGCTCGTCAGCCTGCGTGTCGCCGGCTTCGAGCGAGGCATGACCCAGGAAGGCCGAGAGCGGGGACAGGTCGGCGTCCTCCTCGGTCGATTCGAAGTTGCGCGCTGCGCTGACCAGTTCCTCAAGGTTTTCTACCCGCGCCTGGCCCTTTTCACCTTTTTCTTCCTGGTGATAGATGATCAGCCCGGATTGCTCGATGGTGGTCTGCGTCATGGTATGCAGCGGCATGGCTTCGACCTTCGCTGCCAGCCCCTCGATCAACTCGATGAACGCACCCAGCGCGCTTGCAGCCCGGCCCTTGAGCGCCTTGGCAGCAATCAGTTGGCACATTGCCTGCCACATCGAGACCTGACTGTGACGCGCATGCTCGCGAATGGCCTCTACGGTCTTCTCGCCGATGCCGCGTGGCGGCACATTGATGACCCGTTCCAGTGCAGCATCGTTACCGCGACCTTCTATCAGGCGCAGATAAGCCATCGCGTTCTTGATTTCTGCCCGCTCGAAGAAGCGCTGCCCTCCATAGATACGGTAGGCAATGCGCTCGCGCAACAAGGCTTCTTCCAGCACCCGCGACTGGGCGTTCGAGCGATAGAGAATTGCGATTTCGTCGCGCGCACTGCCTTGCTTGATCAGGCCTTCGATGGTTTCGACCACGTAGCGCGCTTCGTCGTGCTCGTTATAGGCGGCGTACAGGGTAATGGGCTCGCCTTCGCCCATGTCGGTCCACAATTCCTTGCCCAGGCGCCCGCTGTTGTTGGCAATCAGCGCGTTGGCGGCCTTGAGAATGCCACCGGTAGAGCGGTAGTTCTGCTCCAGGCGAATCAGCTCGGCATCGGGAAAGTCGGCGGTGTACTGGTGGATGTTCTCGATCTTCGCCCCGCGCCAGCCGTAGATCGACTGGTCGTCGTCGCCCACCGCCATCAGGCTGTCGCCACCCCGGGCCAGCAGACGCAGCCAGGCGTACTGCACGGCGTTGGTGTCCTGGAACTCATCGACCAGCACGTGGCGGAAGCGACGCTGATAGTGTGCCAGCAACCCTGGGTGATCACGCCACAGATCGAGGGCGCGCAACAGCAGCTCGGAGAAATCGATCACACCCGCCCGCTCGCAGGCCTGCTCGTAGGCCGTATAGACATCGCGCATGGTCGACAGGAACAGATCGCCGCCTGGCTGAATGTGCTGCGGGCGCAGGCCTTCGTCTTTCTGGCCGTTGATGAACCACTGTGCCTGGCGTGCCGGCCATTTTTGTTCGTCCAACCCCAGTTCGCGCATGACCCGTTTCACCAGGCGCTGCTGATCGTCGCTGTCGAGAATCTGGAAGTTCTGAACCAGCCCCGCTTCCTGCCAGTGGGCGCGCAACAGGCGGTGCGCCAGACCGTGGAATGTCCCCACCCACATGCCGGCAGGGTTGATCCCCAGCAATTGTTCGATCCGCTGACGCATTTCAGCGGCCGCCTTGTTGGTGAACGTCACCGACAGGATCGAATGTGGCGATGCCTGTTCCACCTGGATAAGCCAGGCGATGCGGTGCACCAGCACGCGGGTTTTACCGGAACCGGCGCCAGCAAGCACCAGTTGACGCCCGACCGTGGCCGCTACAGCCTGGCGTTGGGCATCATTGAGGGAATTCAGCAGGAGGGAGAGGTCATCTGTGCTCATCCCGTCATTCTAGGGGGAGGCCGGGCCAGGGGCAAACATCTACTGTATGAATATTCACCTTCAACGCCACCCGTTCATCGCGCAAGGGCCTCAAGACCAGGCCAGGGTACCCTCTTCGGCACCCTGGCGAATTGGTTCAGTCCGCCGCCTCAATGGCTTCGATGTCGACCAGCAGGCTGCCATCCGTGTGGAGGATCTCCACCCTGTCATAGACACATGCCCCATCACGGCGATATTCGACAGTCTTCTCGGTCAACACTGCATTGGCGATCACCCCGGTGTCCACCAGCTTGAGTTGCAGCACTTCCCAGCCACCCCGGTGGCGAATTCCTGGTTCGATCAGGACCGGCTCGAAGGCTGGGCTCGGAACGGTAACGACACCGTGCACCCTGAAAGACGTTTGGCCGCCAGCGGTCTGATTGTAAGCAACGAAGTTCTTGAGTGTGCTCATGTGAGTCTCCTTGATGATGAAGTAGCGCAAAAGCGCGTCGCTACTGTCACTGTCCCCAAGCAAGACTGCGATTGGGCACCGCTTCACCCGTGCCAGTTTCTGCCGTGGCGGGCCAACAGGCTGTTGGCCTGCTCGGGGCCGTTGCTTCCGGCAGGGTAAGAGCGCGGCGCCTGGAAATGCTCACCCCAGCCCTCGATGATCGGGTCGACCCATGCCCAGGCGGCTTCTACTTCATCGCGTCGCATGAACAGGGTGGAGTCGCCCTCCAGAATGTCCAGCAGCAAGCGTTCGTATGCGTCCCAGCGGCGCGTCTGGCTGAATACCTGGGCCAGGTTCAAGTCCAGGTCGACCGGCTCCAGGTGCATGCCCCTGCCGGGGGTCTTGGTCATCATCCGCAGGCTGATGCGTTCGTCTGGCTGCAGTTGAATGAGCAGTTGGTTCACCTGACCGCCCTCGAACAGCGCGTGGGGTACCGGCTTGAACTGGATGACGATCTGCGAGGAGCGGCGAGCCATGCGCTTGCCGGTGCGCAGATAAAACGGCACGCCGGCCCAACGCCAGTTATCGATGTGCACTTCGAGGGCGACGAAGGTTTCGGTATCGCTGTCGTTATCGACGTCTTTTTCGAAGTAGTACGCACACACTTCCTGACCGCCAATATGCCCGGCGCCGTACTGCCCACGCACGGTCTTCTCCTGGACGTCCTGCCCGTTGATTGGCTGAAGCGCCCGTAGAATCCTGACTTTCTCGTCACGCACGGCTTCGGCTTCGAACTGCGCCGGAGGCTCCATGGCCACCAGGCACAACAGCTGCAGCAAGTGATTTTGCAGCATGTCGCGCATTGCGCCAGCACGGTCGTAGTAGGCGCCTCGGTTTTCCACGCCCAGCGTTTCGCCGACACTGATTTGCACGTGATCGACCTGGCCATTGCGCCAGACGGGTTCGAGCAAGGCGTTGGCAAAGCGCAGGGCCATGAGGTTCTGTACGGTTTCCTTGCCCAGATAGTGGTCGATACGGAAAACCTGCCGCTCTTCGAACCCTGCACCGACCGCTTCATTGATGGCAGTGGCCGAGGATAAGGACTGGCCGATCGGTTTCTCCAGCACGATGCGCGCTTCACCGTCGGCCAGACCTGCAATGCGCAGATGACTGGCGATGGGAGCGAACAGTGATGGCGCGGTGGCCAGATAGAAGACCCGCGTCAGGCCCCCGGGCTCGCCCAGGTAGCGTGCCAGTCGAACGAAATCAGCACCTTGGGTTGCATCCATGGCGAAGTAGTCGATCCGCGCGCAGAACCGACGCCAGATCTCTTCATCGAAGTCGCGACGCGCGATCTGTGCCCGGCAATGCCGCTCTGCAAGTTTGAGGTAGTCATTGCGGGGCAGTGGACGTCGAGCCAGGGCGATTACCCGGACGGCAGGGTCCAGGCGAGCTTCACGAAACAGGTGGTAGAGCGCCGGCAGCAATTTGTGCAGGGCCAGATCGCCCGTGCCGCCAAAGACCAGGATGTCGCAAGGAATAGTCAAACCACCACGCTCCACGTTCGTTTAACTGGGCGGGTTGCCGTCCATGTAGTATAACTACAAGAAAGCTACAACCCGGCCAGCCGATCATAACCGAGTCCAGCCCGTGAATCTGTTGCAACATATCGCCCAATCGCGCCACCTGCTGCGCAAATCGGAACTCAAAGTGGCCGACCACGTGCTGCTGGACCCAGCTGCCGTCATGCACAGCTCGATGGCAGACCTGGCACACAGTGTCGGTATCAGTGAACCGACCATTGTGCGTTTTTGCAGGGCCATCGGGTGTTCGGGCTTTCAGGATCTGAAGTTGAAACTGGCGCAGAGCCTGGCCGCAGGGGCCAGCTTTGGGCAGTTCGCCATCCATGAAGACGACTCCGTCGCCGACTACAGCCTAAAGATCTTCGACACGACCTTGCACACCCTGATGGAGGTGCGCGAGCACCTCGACCCACAGGCCTTGCAGCAGGCCGTGAGCGCCATGGCCCAGGCGCAACGTGTGGAGTTCTATGGTTTCGGCGCCTCCGGGGCCGTGGCGGCAGATGCCCAGCACAAGTTCTTCCGTTTGCTGCTCAGCGCCGCTGCCTATTCCGATCCGCACATGCAGGCCATGTCGGCCGTCACCCTTAAGCCAGGCGATGTAGCGGTGTGCATTTCGCAGTCAGGCCGCTCGAAAGACCTGCTGATCACGGCCAACCTGGTCCGTGAAAGCGGTGCCAACCTGATCACGCTGTGCCCCAGTCAGACCCCGCTGGCCGAACTGTCCACGGTCAACCTGGCGATAGACGTGCACGAAGACACCGAGATCTACACGCCTTTGACCTCACGCATCGCCCACCTGGTGGTCATCGATGTGCTGGCTATGGGCGTTGCCATGGCCCGTGGGCCAAGCCTGGTCAATCACCTGAAGAGCGTCAAGCGCAGCTTGCGCAGCCTGCGGCTGTCGCCCAAGTCGATCAAGGCCAGCGACGACTGAAGCCTGCTTCGTTCGGCGCAGCGGTGCCCTCATCGTTCACGGCGCTGTCATCATTGCGCCTCCAAACGGTAAAACCCTTCGGCCAGTCTGAACCTCCCGCATCCTCTCATGGGAATCAGGCAATGGCTCGTGACCACGACGGCATCTACCAACCCAACGCCAAGGCTCGCAAGCAGCAGGAAAAGGATCAGCGACGCATGGAGTATCGCCGCGCCATCGAAAGCTACTGTGACCAACGCCAGTTGCTGCGTGATGTGGCCGATTACCCCGACCTTGATGGCTTCACTGCCTGGCAGGCATCTGCACCAACCGACCAGAAAAACGCTCGACCAGTGCGCTGATCAGTGATCGCTCGCTGCGTATGAATGCCTGAAAGGCGAGGGCCACGGGCGATTGCCGTTTGGCCTTGGACTGGACCACGCACCAGCTTCGGTATAGCGGCAACTCCTCGACGGGTAGCTCCACCAAGTTTCCCGTAGCCAGTTCCATGTTCACGGCATGGCGGGTCAGCAACGCGATGCCCAGCCCGGCAATCACGCATTCACGCTGCGCATCGGCCGAAGCCACTTCAAGGGTTTGTGTGAAGTGCACGCGCTTTTCCTTGAAGTATTCCTCGCAGGCCTTGCGTGTTCCCGACCCTTGTTCACGGACCAGCAAGGTGTGAGGCTCCAGGTCCTGCAACCGCAGCTGTGGCAACTTGCACAAGGCATGCTCGGGCGGCGCAACGGCAATGATCGGATTATTCAAAAACGGCAGGAATTCCAGGCCCATGTCCTGCGGGACCATGGACATGATGATCAAGTCATCGCGGTTATCGGAAAGCCGTCGTATGGCCTGCGCGCGGTTCACCACGGTCAACGTCAGGTTCACCTCCGGATGTCGCTGCTTGAAAGCGGCAAACAGATGCGGCACGAAGTATTTCGCACTGGACTCGATAGCCAGTTTCAACTGCCCCTGCAGCGACCCCTGCATGTCCGACAACTGCATGTCCAGGCTCTCCAGGCGCCCGAAGATGTCATGGCTGGCGCGTTGCAACGCTTCGGCAGCTTCGGTCAGGTACAACTTCTTGCCCACGTACTCGAACAACGGCTGCCCTATCAGCTCTTCGAGTTGACGGATCTGTAGACTAACGGCGGGTTGCGTGAGCGCCATTTCTTCTGCTGCCCGGCTGTACGAACGCAGGTCGCACACCTCATTGAAGATCTGTAGCTGACGCAATGTCATACGCATCAAGGACTTACGCATTTTATTCGACTCATCGGCAATACCTTGTAACTTCACTATAAGCTTTTGCTAATACTGCCCCTAACAAATATTGATTTTTGTTTATCGACCTACAGCGCTAGGGTGAATGTGCGACTGGCCAATAACAACGGGTCACGCGCCGACCGGTAGAACCGCGTCGACTGTTCATACGGCTTTGGGAAGAATCCAGTGATAAAAAAAATCCTGATCGCCAACCGAGGTGAAATTGCAGTTCGTATCGTGCGTGCTTGCGCCGAGATGGGCATCCGCTCGGTAGCGATCTTTTCTGACGCCGACCGGCATGCACTGCACGTCAAGCGTGCAGACGAAGCCCACAGCATTGGCGCAGAGCCGCTCGCCGGGTATTTGAACCCGCGCAAGCTGGTGAATCTGGCGGTGGAAACAGGCTGCGACGCTTTGCACCCTGGCTACGGTTTTCTTTCGGAAAACGCCGAATTGGCCGAGATCTGCGCCGAGCGTGGAATCAAGTTCATTGGGCCTGCTGCCGACGTCATTCGCCGCATGGGCGACAAGACCGAAGCCCGTCGCACCATGATCGCCGCAGGCGTTCCGGTCACCCCTGGCACAGAAGGCAACGTCGCCGACATTCACGAAGCACTCAGTGAAGGCGACCGCATCGGTTATCCGGTAATGCTCAAAGCGACCTCGGGCGGTGGCGGCCGTGGTATTCGCCGCTGCAACAGCCGCGAGGAGTTGGAGCAGAACTTCCCGCGGGTGATCTCGGAGGCCACCAAGGCATTCGGCTCCGCAGAAGTGTTTCTGGAAAAGTGCATCGTCAACCCAAAGCACATCGAGGCGCAGATTCTCGGTGACAGCTTCGGCAATGTGGTGCACTTGTTCGAGCGCGACTGCTCCATTCAGCGGCGAAACCAGAAGCTCATCGAAATTGCGCCAAGCCCGCAACTTACCCCGGAGCAACGCGCTTACATCGGTGACCTGGCCGTACGGGCGGCCAAAGCGGTGAACTACGAGAACGCCGGCACCGTGGAGTTTCTGCTGGCCGATGGCGAAGTGTACTTCATGGAAATGAATACGCGCGTGCAGGTCGAGCACACCATCACCGAGGAAATCACCGGCATCGATATCGTACGGGAACAGATCCGTATCGCATCGGGTTTGCCCTTGTCGGTGAAGCAGGAAGACATCCAGCACCGTGGCTACGCCTTGCAGTTCCGGATCAACGCCGAAGATCCGAAGAACAACTTCCTGCCCAGTTTCGGCAAGATCACGCGTTATTACGCGCCGGGTGGGCCGGGTGTGCGCACCGATACGGCGATCTACACCGGCTATACCATTCCACCGTTTTACGACTCAATGTGTCTGAAGCTGGTGGTGTGGGCGCTGACCTGGGAAGAAGCCATGGATCGCGGCCTGAGGGCTTTGGACGACATGCGTGTTCAGGGAGTCAAGACCACCGCGGCGTACTACCAGGAAATCCTGCGCAACCCGGAATTCCGTAGCGGCCAGTTCAACACCAGTTTCGTCGAGACCCACCCGGAACTCACCAACTATTCGATCAAGCGCAAACCCGAAGAGCTGGCACTGGCCATCGCTGCCGCCATCGCCGCCCACGCAGGTATTTGAATACAGCTGCAAGCTGCCAAGCCCTGCTTGCCAGTCAGCGCGAACACGCATGTGCTGGCGAACCAAGGTGCGAAGCTTGCCGCGACGAGGAGATAACAATGTCCAAGAAGATTCACGTAACCGATACGATCCTGCGCGACGCCCACCAGTCCCTGTTGGCCACCCGCATGCGCACCGAAGACATGCTGCCGATCTGCGAAAAACTCGACAAGGTTGGCTATTGGTCGCTGGAAGTCTGGGGCGGGGCAACCTTCGATGCCTGTGTGCGTTTTCTGAAGGAAGACCCCTGGGAGCGACTGCGCAAACTGCGTGCAGCACTGCCCAATACGCGCCTGCAAATGTTGCTGCGCGGCCAGAACCTGTTGGGCTACCGTCATTACAGTGATGACGTGGTAAGGGCGTTCGTCGCCAAGGCCGCCGTCAATGGCATCGACGTATTCCGCATTTTCGACGCCATGAACGATGTGCGGAACCTGCGCGTGGCCATCGAGGCGGTGAAAGCTTCGGGCAAGCACGCCCAAGGGACCATTGCCTATACCACCAGCCCGGTGCACACCATCGAAGCGTTCGTGAACCAGGCCAAACAGATGGAGGCCATGGGTTGCGACTCGATCGCGATCAAGGACATGGCGGGTTTGCTGACCCCATTCGCCACAGGCGAGCTGGTCAAGGCGCTGAAAGCCGAGCAGTCACTGCCAGTGTTCATTCACTCGCATGACACGGCGGGTCTGGCTGCCATGTGTCAGCTCAAGGCAGTGGAAAACGGTGCCGATCACATCGATACCGCCATCTCAAGCTTTGCCTGGGGCACCAGCCACCCAGGTACAGAATCCATGGTTGCCGCGCTCAAAGGCAGCGAGTTCGATACCGGGCTGGACTTGGAACTGCTGCAGGAAATCGGTCTGTATTTCTATGCCGTGCGCAAGAAATACCATCAGTTCGAAAGCGAGTTCACCGCCGTAGATACCCGCGTGCAGGTCAACCAGGTGCCAGGCGGCATGATTTCCAACCTGGCCAACCAGCTCAAGGAGCAGGGCGCGCTCAACCGCATGAATGAAGTGCTGGCGGAAATCCCGCGTGTACGCGAAGACCTGGGTTTCCCACCGCTGGTAACGCCCACTTCGCAGATCGTCGGCACCCAGGCATTCTTCAACGTGCTGGCCGGTGAGCGCTACAAGACCATCACAAACGAAGTGAAGCTTTACCTGCAAGGCGGTTACGGCAAGGCGCCTGGCGTGGTGAACGAGCAACTGCGCCGGCAGGCAATTGGCAGCGAGGATGTGATCGATGTGCGTCCAGCCGACCTGCTCAAGCCGGAAATGACCAAGCTGCGCGCCGACATCGGGGCGCTGGCGCGCTGCGAAGAGGACGTGCTGACATTCGCCATGTTCCCAGACATCGGGCGCAAGTTCCTGGAAGAGCGCGAAGCCGGCACCCTGGCTCCCGAAGCGCTGTTGCCGATCCCGGAAGCCGGCGCCGTTTCTGCCCCGGGCGGCGAAGGTGTACCGACTGAATTCGTCATCGACGTGCACGGTGAAACCTACCGCGTGGACATCACCGGTGTCGGCGTCAAGGCCGAGGGCAAGCGCCACTTCTACCTGTCGATCGATGGCATGCCGGAAGAGGTGGTGTTCGAACCGCTCAACGAGTTCGTCAGCGGCGGTAGCAGCAAGCGCAAGCAGGCCAGCGCCCCTGGCCATGTCAGCACCACCATGCCTGGTAACATCGTCGACGTCCTGGTCAAGGAAGGGGACACGGTCAAGGCGGGGCAGGCCGTGCTCATCACCGAGGCGATGAAGATGGAAACCGAAGTCCAGGCAGCTGTCGCAGGCAAGGTCGTGGCCATCCACGTGGCCAAGGGCGATCGCGTCACGCCTGGCGAAATCCTGATCGAGATCGAGGGCTGATCTCGACTCCATTGACCAATGGTTAACCTCGGGGGAGCGCAATGCTCCCCTTTTTTATCAGGCGCGCCGAGTCTTTCGATTTCCCGTTACCTAACCGCGGCGACAGTCTTCGAGCGTGCGCAGCTGACCTGTTGGCCGTTGGTTGTCTGCGCTGAGCCAGCGCTCGAAACCGGCCGCGACCTTTGGCCATTCGTCATCGGTAATCGAATACCAGGCGGTGTCGCGATTACGATCCTTTACCACCAGGTGGTTTCTGAACACGCCTTCGAACACGAACCCGAACCGCTCAGCTGCACGTCTGGAACGAGCATTGGCGTTGTTGCACTTCCATTCCAGGCGACGGTTGCCAAGCGCAAAGCCAAGCTTGGCCAGCAGGTATACCGCCTCGGTGCCCTTGGGCGTTCGCTGCATCGCGGCACCGAAGGCGATGTGTCCAATCTCGATGCGTCCATGGTCGGGCACGATCGACATCAGGCTGAGTATGCCCTGCGCCTGGCCTGAGGCGCGGTCGACGACGGTGAAGAACAACGGATCGTCACTGGCAGCGTTGCCGTGCAGCCATCGGTCGAATGCTGTGCGTTCGACGAATGGGCCGTATGGCAGGTAATCCCATAGTGCTGGGTCGGAAGCCGCACCTTGCAGCACCTCCCATAGATCGTCGCCATGGCGCGCCGGGTCGAGTTTCTCCAGGCGAATGAAACGGCCGTCGATAGGCTGCGCCGCAGGCATGCGGGCCGGCGTCCAGTTCAATGTGTCATTCATGCTTGGCCTACACCCCTTTACGGAATTGGATGAACCCAGAGCGCTCGGCTACCTGCTCGTAGAGAGCAATGGCAGTGGTGTTGGTTTCATGCGTCAACCAGTGCACCTTGGTGCAACCGTCCGTCCTTGCCGCCTGGTATACATGTTCGATCAGCTCACGGCCGATACCCAGGCCACGCTGGTCGCCCGCCACGTAGAGATCTTGCAGGTAGCAGGCGTTCTCGATGCTCCAGTTCGAACGATGGTAGATGAAGTTGACCATGCCCACCGCTTTCCCGTCGAGCCAGGCCAGCACCGAATGTGTGGGCTCGTGTTTATCGAGCAGGCGTTGCCAAGTCGCGAGGCTGACCTCATCCGCCAGTTCGGTCTTGTAGAACTGCAAGTAGGCATGCCACAAGGCAAGCCAGGCTGCGTGATCGTGGGCCGCTACCGGGCGCAGGGTAATCTTGGTCATGGTTCTATCCCTTCAGGTCTGGCGCATGCGCGCGCTGCGTGCGTTTTCGGCAGCAACGATGAGATGCTATGCAGAAGATTGGCTTGCGTTAAGAGCCATTCAAGCCGCTTTTCATAGAGCCAATTCCATGAACCCGCCGCGTCATGACCTCACGTTCGACCCTGCCGGCCTATCGCTCGACCGCCGTCTCGGGCTGAGTCAACAGCTGTATCAGGCCCTGCGCGATCGGATTCTGGAGGGTCGCCTGGATGGCGGTACCCGGCTCCCAGCAACCCGTGAAATGTCCAGGTTGCTGGCGATTTCGCGCAACAGTGTCATGCAGGCGTATGAGCAACTCTATGCAGAAGGGTTCATCGAGACACGGGTAGGTGATGGGACCTACGTAGCAGCCTCGACCAAACTGTCCACACAACTATCCACAGGCTTATACCCTGGGTTACCCACAGCTTTATCCACAAAACCACCTTTTCATACTGGGGATTTATCCAGCTCGCACACAACTGACGCGCCTCTGCAGCGCCTCAAAAAACATCATTTACAGCCCCCCAGAAATGGAGTTCCCAGAGCATTTCGGGTAGGCCTACCCGCATTCGATTTGTTTCCCTTCGACGTGTGGGCCAAGCTGCAAGCGGCTTTCTGGCGTAAGCCGCACCCTTCCAGGTTGGGTTACTGCGACCCAGCCGGCGAACCGACTCTGCGTGAGCTGATCGCCACGTACCTGCGGCGCTCGCGCGGTCTTGACTGCACAGCTGAACAAATTGTGATCACCCATGGCGCACAGGACGCCATTAGCCTTTGTTCACAGTTGCTGATACGCCCTGGCGATACCGTGGCTGTGGAAAACCCGGGTTATCGAGCAGCCGGTCATGCCTTCGCCCTGAGTGGGGCCCGGGTCCAGGGCATAGCTGTCGATGCACAGGGTATGGACTGCGCGCAGCTTGATCGGTTGGATACATGCCGGCTGGTCTATGTCACGCCGGCCCACCAATACCCAACAGGCGTCACCATGAGCCTGGCCCGACGCCTGCAACTGCTGGATTGGGCTCGCCGCTCGCAAAGCTGGATCATCGAAGATGACTACGATGGCGAATATCGCTACAGCGGTGCACCCCTGGCGCCATTGGCTGCGCTGGATCAGCACGCACGTGTCCTGTATGTCGGCACCTTTGGCAAGATTGCTTTTCCAGCCTTGCGCCTGGGCTATATCGTGTTGCCACCGCACTTGGCCGAAGCCTTCAGCCAGGGCAGGGCGCTGTCCACGCGGCATTCGGAGATCAGCAGCCAATGCGTGATGGCCGAGTTCATGGCCCGCGGGCACTTTCAGCGACATATCAGGCGCATGCGCAAAGCCGCCCTTGAGCGCCGCAATGTACTGGTGGCCGGTTGGCCAGCAGATATTCCGGGATTGGGCGCCATGCCACCCATCGCAGCTGGCCTGCATGCCAAGGTGGATGTGGATAACTTCAGCCTTGAGCAAGCATTGGTGGCCAAGGCCGAAGCGGTCGGCGTGGAGGTTACGCCGTTGAGCAATTTCTGGCTGGACGACAGCGACTGCCCTGTGGATAAACGGGCAGGGCTGGTAGTGGGCTTCGCTGCGGTACCGGAGCATGAAATTGCCGAGGCCTTGATGAAGTTGCGCAGGGCCTGGAAATCGTGAAGGTGCGCGTGCCGCAGGTTCTCCAAAGCGGCTGCGGCCCTGGCCACCAGCCGCGGGGGGTCATGATCCGGACTTGATGCGCGTCCATGCCCGTGTCCGCGCCCGCTCTGCATCACGGGCCAGTGGTTTGAGCGTGTAGAGCTTGGTCATCGCATCGGCTGTTGGATACAGGTTGGGGTTATTGCGAATCGCGGGGTTTACCATGTCCGTGGCGTCCTTGTTCGGGTTCGGATAACCGACGAAGTCGCTGATGGGCGCAATCACTTCGGGCCTGAGCAGGTAATTGATGAATGCGTGGGCGTCCTGCGGGTTGGCAGCATTCTTCGGGATCGCCAGCATGTCGAACCATATCGGCGCGCCTTCCTTGGGCAGGCGCATGTCCACCACCACGCCGTTATTGGCTTCGCGCGCGCGGTTGGCGGCTTGCGAGAAGCTGCCGCTGTAGCCCACTGCCACGCAAATGTCACCGTTGGCCATGTCCGCCATGTATTTGGAGGAATGGAAATAGGTGACGTATGGGCGGATCTTGAGCAGCAGTGCTTCGGCTTTCTTGTAGTCCTGCGGGTTGTCGCTGTTGGGCGACAGGCCCAAGTGCTGTAGGGCCAGCGGCATGATCTCGGACGGTGAGTCGAGCAATGCCACGCCACACTGCTTGAGCTTGGCGATGTTCTCTTCCTTGAATATCAGGTCCCAACTGTCCACAGGGGCGTTTTCGCCCAGCGCTGCCTTGACCTTGGCAGGGTTGAAGCCGATCAGTATGGTGCCGTACATGTACGGCACGGCAAAGCGGTTACCGGGGTCGTTGGCCTCGATCAGCTTCATCAGGGCTGGGTCCAGGTGTTGCCAGTTGGGCAATTTGCTGCGGTCAAGCGGCTGGAACACCCCGGCTTCGATCTGCTTGGCCAGGAACACGTTGGACGGCACCACCACATCGTAACCGGAGTTACCGGTCAGCAACTTGGCCTCCAGCGCTTCATTGGTGTCGAAGATGTCGTACACCAGCTTCACGCCGCTGTCCTTCTGAAAGTCAGTCAGCGTTTGCGGGGTGATGTAATCGAACCAGTTGTAAACCCGCAACGTGCGTTGCTCGGCCTGGGCAGGCAGCGTGCATGCGCACAGTACAGCGGCGACGAAGGAGGCGAGCAGGCGTTTGATCGTGGCCATTATCGAGCTCCGGGTTGCGCGCGCTGGAAGCCTTCCAGCACGTTGACGGCGTTGATGCCGATTTCCTCCACCGCATAGCCGCCTTCCATCACGAACAGGGTGGGCTTGCCAAGTTGCGCGATGCGCTTGCCCATCTCCAGGTAATCAGGGCTGTCTAGCTTGAACTGGGAAATCGGATCGTCCTTGAACGTGTCCACACCGAGCGAGACCACCAGCACTTCGGGCTCATACGAGGCAATGCGTTCGCAAGCGTCTTGCAGGGCTGCACACCAGCTCGACCAGTCGCTGCCGGCTGGGAGTGGATAGTTCACATTGCAGCCCTCGCCAGCGCCTGCACCGGTTTCATCGGCATAGCCCAGGAAGAAGGGAAACTCGTCTTGAGGGTCACCGTGAATGGAGGCGAAAAAAACGTCTGCGCGGCTGTAGAAAATGTCCTGGGTGCCATTGCCGTGGTGGTAGTCCACATCGAGGATGGCAACTTTCGCTCGACCTTGATCGATGAAAGCCTGAGCAGCGATGGCCGCATTGTTGAGGTAGCAGTAGCCGCCCATGACATCGCCTGCTGCGTGATGCCCCGGCGGGCGACACAGGGCGAACGCCGCGTGGGCGCCCCCCTGGATGGCCGCTTGCGCCGTCAGGGCGACTTGGGCTGCGCTGTAGGCCGCCTGCCAGGTTCCCGCAGTGATGGGGGCGCCTGCATCGAAGCTGTAGTAACCCAACTCACCGTGCAACCCGGTGGGCTTCACGGCCCGTAAGGTACGGGCAGGCCAGGTATAGGGGAGCAGGTCGCCTTCCTGGCCCATGGTTGCCCAGCGCGCCCAGGCACCTTCGAAGAAATCGAGGTAATCGGCGCTGTGCACGCGCAGTAACGGAGCACGGCCAAAGTCATCAGGGCCTCTGACCTCCCCCAATGCGCGTGACCTGACTTGGGCCAGCACGTGGTCGGCCCGCGAAGGCATCTCGAAGCAGGGCATCAGCTTGCCATCGATCAGCTCGCAACGGCCATGATGCAAGCGGTGATCATCGGAATAGATCGTCAGCATTGTTGTTCTCCGGTGAGTACTGGCGTGCATTCATTGTCACGAACGCCGCTAACCCGCTAAACGTCCCAGCCGGCCAAAAGGGGATAGATGTGGCCAACGTGAAGCGTAATCTCTTCTTGGAACCTCTCCTGCACGGATTGAAGATCATCCGCGATACTGACTCGGCGCCATGCCACTCCAGCGAAGGAAGGCATGCCGGAAACTGGCTGTCTCGCTGTACCCAAGCGCTTCAGCAATTCGGTAGATCGGCATCTGCTCGTCGGCAAGCAGTTCCTTGGCGCGCTCGAATTTCAGCTCATCGAGCAGTTGCTGATAGCTGCAACCTAAAGCCTGCAAGTGCCGGCGCAGGGTTCGTGACGAGCAGTTCAACTGCCGTGCCAGGCCTTCCAGGCCCGGCGCCGCCTCCAGTTGATGGGCCAGCAATTGACGCACGCGCCCAAGCCAGGCCTGACGCCCGGTGAATTCCAGGTTCAGGCGACGGCATCGCTCATTCATGGCCTTGTGGGTGATTGGGTCGGCCAAAGGAAGCGGCGTGTTGAGCCAGTTACGGTCGAAGGCGAAGGCATTGTGGTGCGAAGCGAAGGTGATTGGGCAGTGGAAGATGCTCGTGTAGCGCTCGTGGTATCCCGGGCGGTGATGTTCGAAGCGGGCTCCGAGCAACGGCAGGCTTTGGCCGAGCAGGTCGTCGCAGATCACCTTCAACGACACCAGGCAGAACTCAGCATTGAAAGCGCCCAGTGCAGGGCTGTCCTGGTACTCACTGGCGCTGAGCCAGACACGTTGGCCGTCGTCGAGCAGGCGCAGGGTGAAAACTGTTCCCAGCAGTGCCGGATACTGCAGTGCCAGGCGCAAGGCGTCACCCAAAGTGGCACTGGACAACAGCGCGTACCCAAGCATGCCGTAGGATGACACGTGCATGCGCTGGCCCAGTTCCAGGCCGATGTCTTCACGGCGCGCCACGGCGTTGGCGCACACCTGCAGTTCCTGCTGCGTCGTGATGCGGGCATCGGCGTGGCCAAGGTCCGCCGGACCAATGCCGCTGCCGGCCAGCAGCTCAGAAGCCTCGCAGCCTTGGGCCTGGAATACGTTGAGAATCAGCGAAACCGCATTCAGTGTGGTCAGGTGACTGTGCAGCATGCTGGGTAGTCCCGTGGGTCTGGGACGCATTACAGAGCAAGTTGTATGCCGATAGTCGCCAAAGGCCGCTTTCGAGCATCGAGCGGGCAAAAAAAAGCCCGAAGCATGTGCCCGGGCTTAGGAAAGGTTGAGAGGTGTCTAGTCCCTCGACCTGGTGAGACGGTTACAACGGTCCGGTTACGCCTTCAGGGGAACCAGACGCGGGGCGATCATGTTTTCCGGACGCAGGATGTCGTCGAGCATCGCGTCGTCCAGCAGCTTCTCTTCACGCACCAGTTCAAGTACACCGCGGCCGGTTTCCAGGGCAACGCGGGCGATACGGGTGGCGTTTTCGTAGCCGATGTAAGGGTTCAGGGCGGTGACCAGGCCGATCGAGTGCTCGACCAGTTCACGGCAGCGCTGTTCGTTGGCGGTGATCCCGACGATGCAGTGCTCGCGCAGCATGTCCATGGCGCGTTGCAGCAGGCGAATGGAGTCGAAGATCTTGTAGGCGATCAATGGCTCCATCACGTTCAACTGAAGCTGGCCGCCTTCGGCCGCGACGGTCAGTGCCAGGTCGTTGCCCATGATGGCAAAGGCCACCTGGTTCACGGCCTCCGGGATCACCGGGTTGACCTTGCCTGGCATGATCGAGCTGCCTGGCTGGCGAGCCGGCAGGTTGATCTCGTTGATGCCGGTACGTGGGCCGCTGGACAGCAGGCGCAGGTCGTTGCAGATCTTCGACAGCTTGACCGCGGTGCGCTTGAGCATGCCGGAGAACAGCACGAAGGCGCCCATGTCGGAGGTGGCTTCGATCAGGTCGGCAGCCGGTACCAGTGGCTGGCCGCTGATGGTTGCCAGGCGCTGTACAGCCAGGGCCTGGTAGCCTGGGTCGGCGTTGATGCCGGTACCGATCGCGGTGCCACCCAGGTTGATCTCGGTGAGCAGCTCCGGTGCCAACGAGCGCAGGCGCTGCAGGTCTTCGGTCATGGTGGTGGCGAAGGCGCGGAATTCCTGGCCCAGGGTCATCGGCACGGCATCCTGCAGCTGGGTACGGCCCATCTTCAGTACGTGGTCGAATTCCTTGCCTTTGGCGGCGAAGGCCTGGATCAGGCTTTCGAGGCTGGCCAGCAGGGCGTCGTGACCCAGCAGCAAGCCCAGGCGGATGGCCGTCGGGTAGGCATCGTTGGTGGACTGCGCCATGTTCACGTCGTTGTTGGGGTGCAGGTACTGGTACTCACCCTTCTGGTGGCCCATGGCCTCCAGCGCAACGTTGGCGATGACTTCGTTGGCGTTCATGTTGGTGGAGGTACCCGCACCACCTTGAATCATGTCGACCACGAACTGCTCGTGGTAGTCGCCCTTGATCAGACGGGCGCAGGCTGCGCTGATGGCAGCGTGCTTGGCATCGCTCAGGTGCCCCAGCTCACGGTTGGCGTCGGCAGCTGCCTGCTTGACCATGGCCAGCGCCACGACCAGCTTGGGGTAGTGCGACAGGGGTACACCGGAGAGGTGGAAGTTGTTGGCAGCGCGCAGGGTCTGGATGCCGTAGTAGGCATCGGCAGGAACTTCAAGGGTGCCCAACAGATCTTTTTCGACGCGGAACGATGCAGCAGCGGACATGATAAATATCATCTCGAGTTTGACCCGGCACATGCCGGAATGGCGCCAATCCTAGGCCCTAAGGTGTTTTTGCGGCCAATGCTGTTGCACGCTAACCTATGCACAAACGGCATAGTGATTGATGTGACGCCGATTGGAATTCGAGCGTGTTCCATTTTGGTGCACGATAGCGGAGCGGCCTGATGAACCTTGAGAGTAAATGGCTGGAGGACTTTAGCGCCCTGGCTTCGACCCGCAGCTTTTCCCAGGCGGCAGAGCGGCGCTTCGTGACCCAGCCGGCCTTCAGCCGGCGTATCCGCAGCCTGGAAGCGGCGTTGGGGCTTACCTTGGTCAATCGATCACGCACGCCTATCGAACTGACCGAAGCGGGACAGTTGTTTCTGGTCACGGCCCGCACGGTGGTCGACCAACTGAGTGAAATTCTGCGCCACCTGCATCATCTCGAAGGTGGCCAGGGCGAAGTGATCCAGGTGGCGGCTGCGCACTCGCTCGCCTCGGGCTTCTTCCCGCGCTGGGTAGCCCAGCTGCGCAACGATGGGCTGAACATCGCCACCCGCCTTGTCGCCACCAACGTCGGGGACGCCGTGCATGCCCTGAGGGAAGGCGGCTGTGACTTGATGTTGGCGTTCTACGACCCTGATGCAGCCTTGCAGATGGATGCCGAGATCTTCCCATCGCTGCACATGGGCACCACCGAGATGCTTCCAGTGTGTGCGGTGGATGCCGAAGGCAAACCCTTGTTTACCCTGGACGGGGAAACCAGCGTGCCGCTACTGGCCTACAGCGCCGGTGCCTTCCTTGGCCGTTCGGTGAACCTGCTGCTGCGCCAGCGCAACCTGCGCTATACCACCGTCTACGAAACCGCCATGGCTGACAGCCTCAAGAGCATGGCCTTGGAGGGCATGGGGGTCGCATGGGTGCCGCGCCTGTCCATGCGCGGCGAACTGGAGCGCGGTGAGCTGGCAATCTGTGGGGGCAGCCAGTGGCACGTGCCGCTGGAAATTCGCCTGTACCGTTGCGCCTTGGTCCGCAAGGCCAACGTCCGTCTGCTGTGGCGCAAACTGGAGTCCACCAGCGTTCAGGGTGAGGCATCGGTTTGAGCTGATTGGCGGCGTGACTCACTCAACTCCAGGACCGGCGCCAGCCTCCTGCCTGAATCGGGCAAAACTTGTCCCGCGAGACAGCTTGCCCTTTGATCCGGCATGTGCTTATGGGGGTGGGCGCTCCCTTCATGAATACGCTACAATCCTGCGCCTTCGGCCGACCCGGTCGATTCATAATCCGTATGACAAGCCACGCCGGTCCACCCGCGTGGCTTGTTGCTTTTAGCGCGCCAGAAGGCGCTTGCAGGAGAGGCTCGACGATGAGTGCACTGGTTGGCGTGATCATGGGCTCCAAGTCCGATTGGTCCACCCTTAGCCACACCGCCGATATGCTGGAAAAACTCGGCATTCCCTACGAGGTTAAGGTGGTTTCCGCGCACCGCACGCCGGATCTGCTATTCCAGTACGCCGAAGAAGCTGATGGCCGTGGCATCGAGGTGATCATTGCCGGTGCCGGTGGTGCAGCCCATCTGCCCGGCATGTGCGCAGCCAAGACCCACCTGCCGGTGCTGGGCGTGCCTGTGCAATCGTCGATGCTTTCGGGCGTCGACTCGCTGCTGTCGATCGTGCAGATGCCTGCCGGTGTGCCGGTTGCCACGCTGGCCATCGGCCGCGCAGGGGCCGTCAATGCCGCGCTGTTGTCGGCCAGCATCCTGGGCGCCAAGCATCCGCAGTACCACGCGGCGTTGAAGCAGTTCCGCACGGAACAGACCGACACCGTACTGGACAACCCAGACCCGCGTCAGGCGTGAGGCTCAACCCATGAAAATCGGTGTAATCGGTGGCGGTCAACTGGGCCGCATGCTGGCTCTGGCGGGTACTCCGCTGGGCATGAACTTCGCCTTCCTCGACCCGGCGCCAGACGCCTGTGCCGCCTCCCTGGGCGAACACCTGCGTGCGGGCTACAGCGACCAGGAGCACCTGCGTCAGCTGGCCGACCAGGTAGACCTGGTCACCTTCGAGTTCGAAAGCGTTCCGGCCGAGACCGTGGCTTTTCTCTCGCAGTTCGTGCCGGTCTACCCCAGTGCCGAGGCACTGCGTATCGCCCGTGACCGCTTGTTCGAGAAAAGCATGTTTCGTGACCTGGGTATCCCCACCCCAGCGTTCGCCGACATCCTGTCGCAGGCTGACCTGGACGCCGCCGTGGCGAGCATTGGCCTGCCAGCGGTGCTCAAGACCCGCACACTGGGCTATGACGGCAAGGGCCAGAAAGTCCTGCGTACGCCGGAAGACGTGGTAGGCACTTTTGCCGAACTGGGCAGCGTCCCGTGCCTGCTGGAAGGCTTCGTGCCTTTCACCGGCGAAGTATCGCTGGTCGCCGTGCGCGCCCGCGACGGTGAAACGCGCTTCTATCCGCTTGTGCACAACACGCACGACAGCGGCATCCTGCACCTGTCGGTCGCCAGTCAGGCGCATCCGTTGCAAGCGCTGGCCGAGGACTATGTCGGTCGCGTGCTGCAGCAGCTCGATTATGTCGGTGTCATGGCGTTCGAGTTCTTCGAGGTCGACGGTGGGCTCAAGGCCAACGAGATCGCACCGCGCGTACACAACTCCGGGCACTGGACGATCGAAGGCGCCGAGTGCAGCCAGTTCGAAAACCACCTGCGTGCCATCGCCGGTCTGCCACTGGGCTCCACCGCCAAGCTTGGAGAGAGCGCCATGCTCAACTTCATCGGCCAAGTGCCTGCGGTGGACAAGGTCGTGGCCATCGACGATTGCCATCTGCATCACTACGGCAAGGCATTCAAGGCCGGACGCAAGGTCGGCCATGCCACGTTGCGGTGCCAGGACATGGTCACGCTCGAGCGCAAGATTGCGCAAGTGCAAGCGCTGATCGGCAACTGATCGCGCGCCATTTCGAACTTCTGCAGCCGGCTGGCCCTCTGAAATGGCAACAAGCCAAAGCGCTACCTAGGCTTTGGCTTGTTCCATCTTTACTGCAAGGGGATTGCCATGGGTATCATCGGAACCATCTTCATCGGCCTCATCGTCGGCCTGCTGGCGCGTTTCATCAAACCGGGCGACGACAGCATGGGCTGGATCATGACCATCCTGCTCGGTATCGCTGGTTCGTTGCTGGCCACTTATGGCGGCCAGGCGCTTGGGATCTATCAGGCAGGTCAGGCAGCCGGTTTCTTCGGTGCACTGGTAGGCGCCGTCATTCTTCTGGTGATCTACGGATTCATCAAGAAACGCTGAATACTGGTTAGAATGCCGGCAATTCATCCGAGTTGCCGAGCATTCCATGCGTGCCTTTCTCATTGCCTTGCTGTTGTCGGCCAGTTCTCTGGCCCATGCCGAATTGCCCGAGACCGATTGGCTCGAACTGATGCCCAAGTCGGATCAGAAGGCGCTCGAGCAGATGCCTGACATCGACCATGACTCGCCTGAAGCGATGGGCACCTTCACGGCCAAGGGTGGCCTGAAGCAGAGCAAGGGCTTGCCAGCGGTCATGTACTCGACCAAGACCGTGCCTGCCATGAACGGCAAGGCTATTCGTCTCGGCGGTTACCCTGTACCCCTGGAAAGTGACGCCAAGGGCAACAGCACCTTGTTCTTCTTGGTGCCTTACCCGGGCGCATGCATCCATGTACCCCCGCCGCCGCCAAACCAGCTGGTGCTGGTGCGGTATCCGAAAGGGCTGAAGATCGACGACATCTACACACCGCTGTGGGTCAGCGGCACGCTGAAAGTGGAAAAAGTCAGCAACGATCTGGCTGATGCAGCCTATGCCATGAACGCGGGGGAGGTGAGGGTAGTGGTGGACGCCGATCTTTGAGGCGTACCCAGGTCAGCGTCGTCCAGCCAGCGTGGTTACCGCCACGCTGACGTAGCGCCTGCCGTAACCGTGCAGGCGCCGGCTTGCCGCCGATGAGGCCGGTGCAGATGCTACGCCTGCTGGATCACTTCACGATCAATCCTCACCCCCAGCGAGCTGCTCGCCCCAGGTTGCAACGTCACGACGTCATCCCAGACGTTCGCCGTTTCGATGCACAGCATGCGCTGCCAACCGTCGTCGGCCATGTCCGGCAACTCCCTGGCGCGCTCTGTCCAGGGGTTCCAGATCACCGCCGAGCGTGATCCGCTGCTGGCCAAGATGATCCGCCGGCCCCAGTCCGGGTCGACGATGCTCAGCGTAGGTGGGGTATCGAGATAGATCCGGTCCGTCTCACCGGCAAACGCCAGGTCGCCATGCTGCTGACGCTGCTCCCAATCAGCCAGGGTCTCGATGTAAGCCAACCCCTCGACACCGTCGACCCGTGCCTTGCGGACATCGCTGACCGCAAAGTAATTGTGCAGGGCCTGGCTGATGGTGACCGAGCTATCGCCCAGATTTCGGCTGGTCAGTTGCAGCGTCAGCGCCTCGTCCAGCACGACCACCAGTTTCAGCTCCACAGTGTGCGGCCACCCGGCGAGCCCACCTTGCGCCTCAGGCAGCTCGAACGCGATCCGCAAGGTCTCGCCCACTTCCTCCACTCCCAGCAACTGCCAGTCCCGTGCCCGGACAAGCCCATGGGCAGGGGCTTGCTCACCGTGGTACATGGCCTGCACGGCGTCGGGGTTGCGTTGCAGGTTGCCGAACCATGGCCAGCACACCGGAGCCCCGGCCCTTACCGATTTACCCTGGCGGAAAATGGCCTGCTCGCTCAGCCACAACAGCGGTGGCTCGCCGTTGCGCTGGTAACTGAGGACTTGTGCGCCCTGGCGGGCGATCAGTAGTTCGGCGCAGCTGCTGCGGACACGCCAGCAGTGGAGTTCGCCATGTTGCTCGGTCGTTACCTGAAAGGTGGCCATTGCGTAATCCCATTGATTGCCAGTGGGCCTTGGACCCGGGCACAGGCAATGAGTTTACCGCCGGCGGTGCTCAGCGACGAGGGACGGAACGGGTACGGCCACTGCCATCGATTGCGACGAAGACGAAAACGGCTTCGGTTACCTTGCGCCATTCACTGGACAGCGGATCGTCGCTCCATACCTCCACCATCATCTGGATGGAGCTGCGACCAATTTCCAGCGTCTGGGTATAGAAGGACAACTGCGCGCCGACGGCCACCGGTACCAGAAACGCCATGCGATCTATCGCCACGGTGGCTACGCGGCCGCCAGCAACACGGCTGGCCATGGCAGTACCCGCCAGGTCCATCTGGGCGACCAGCCAGCCGCCGAAGATATCGCCGAAGCCGTTTGTTTCGCGAGGCAGTGCGGTGATCTGCAATGCAAGATCGCCCTGCGGAATTGGATCTTCTTGTTCGAGCTCAATCATGCGGTGGGGCCTCTGACCCGTGACGCTTTTTCTTGGAAGTGGCGCTTAGGCCGGTAAACGATTCAGCTGACACCATACTACGCCGATTCGTATGACGGGACGGCCGTGGGAAACGCTTTGAAACCGCCTGAGTATAGTGACCGGCGTTTTCGCACAATATCCCACGCTAGCAGGACACTTTTCATACGAAACGCCAGTATATAGAGCATCTCCGTCAGCGACGACCATGCGTTCATGCAGGTCGGTAAGGTTTGCGTGTCGCTTTCAGCTGTGTCCGGCAATTTGCTATCTTCGCCTTCGCCTTGAACAAGCCGCATCCCGTGTGGCCTTGCCTTATAAAGAGAACAACCGTGATGACTTCCGCGCCGAGCAGTATCGAGCAGGCCCCGCGGCCGCTGACCCGCAGTGACTACAAGACCCTTTCGCTGTCTGCACTGGGCGGTGCGTTGGAGTTCTACGACTTCATCATTTTCGTGTTCTTCGCCACGGTGGTGGGCAAACTTTTCTTCCCGGCCGACATGCCTGAATGGCTGCGATTGATGCAGACGTTCGGCATCTTTGCCGCCGGCTACCTGGCGCGGCCTCTGGGCGGCATCATCATGGCCCACTTCGGCGACCTGCTTGGCCGCAAGAAGATGTTTACCCTGAGCATCTTCATGATGGCACTGCCCACCCTGATCATGGGTTTGCTGCCGACCTATGCGCAGATCGGCCTGTGGGCGCCGATCCTGTTGCTGTTGATGCGGGTCATCCAGGGGGCTGCTATCGGTGGGGAAGTGCCTGGCGCCTGGGTCTTCGTCTCGGAGCATGTCCCGGCGCGCAATACCGGTTATGCCTGTGGCACGCTCACTGCCGGTTTGACGGCGGGCATCCTGCTGGGCTCGCTGGTCGCGACCTTGATCAACAGCGTCTACAGCGCCGAAGAAGTGGCCAGCTATGCCTGGCGGATCCCGTTTCTGCTGGGCGGTGTATTCGGTCTGTTTTCGGTTTACCTGCGCCGGTGGCTGCATGAAACCCCGGTGTTCGCGGAAATGCAGCAACGCAAGGCCCTGGCCGAAGAACTGCCGCTGCGTGCGGTTCTGCGCGATCACCGCGGGCCGATCGTGCTGTCGATGTTGCTGACCTGGATGCTGTCGGCAGGCATCGTGGTGGTGATTCTCATGACGCCGGCATTGCTGCAGAGCATTTATCACATCAGCCCCACCGACTCGCTCAAGGCCAACAGCCTGGCCATCGTGCTGCTGAGCCTGGGCTGCATTGGCGCCGGTAGCCTGGCCGATCGATTCGGCGCAGGCCGTGTGTTCGTAATCGGCAGCCTGATGCTGCTGATCAGCTCCTGGGCGTTCTACCACAGCCTGCCCACGCGTCCCGACCTGCTGTTCCCCTTGTATGCGGTCACCGGCTTGTGCGTGGGCGTGATTGGTGCGGTGCCCTATGTGATGGTCAAGGCGTTTCCGGCCGCCGTGCGCTTCAGTGGGCTGTCGTTTTCCTACAACGTCGCCTACGCCATCTTTGGCGGCCTGACACCGATGGCGGTGACTGGTCTGCTGAAAGTCAGCCCCATGGCGCCCGCTTATTATGTGGCAGGCCTGTGCGCTGTCGGCTTGTTGGTGGGGCTGTATTTGCTCGCCAACAAGCGTTGAATGGCACTGATCAATGGCCTTGCTCCTTGCAGAGCGCGCGGCGAACCGATGATGGCATTTCATCCAATTGTCACAATCAAGTCATATCGTGTTCATGGGCGCTGCAGATACTGGCCCCCGTTCTCTCTCTGCACACCCTATTCCAGCTAGGAGCAAGGCATGAAACTGAAGCGTTTGATGGCGGCCCTTACCTTTGCCGCCGCTGGCGTTGCAACGGCCAACGCAGTGGCCGCTGTCGATCCTGCTATCCCGACCTACACCAAGACCACTGGCGTGTCGGGCAACCTCTCCAGCGTCGGGTCCGATACCCTCGCGAACCTGATGACCCTGTGGGCCGAGGCCTATAAAAAGGAATACCCGAACGTCAACATCCAGATCCAGGCAGCTGGCTCCTCCACCGCGCCACCTGCGCTGACCGAAGGCACCGCCAACCTCGGTCCAATGAGCCGCAAGATGAAGGATGTCGAACTGCAAGCGTTCGAGCAGAAGTACGGCTACAAACCGACCGCCATCCCGGTCGCCGTCGACGCCCTGGCCGTGTTCGTGCACAAGGACAACCCGATCAAGGGCCTGACCATGGCTCAGGTCGATGCCATCTTCTCCTCGACCCGCCTGTGTGGCGCCAAAGCCGAAATCAAGACCTGGGGGGACGCTGGCGTAACCGGCGACCTGGCCAACAAGCCGATCCAGCTGTTCGGCCGTAACTCGGTCTCCGGCACCTATGGTTACTTCAAGGAAGAAGCGCTGTGCAAAGGTGACTTCAAGCCCAACGTCAACGAGCAACCCGGCTCAGCGTCGGTGGTGCAGTCCATCAGCTCGTCGCTCAATGGTATTGGCTACTCGGGCATTGGCTACAAGACCGCCAGTGTCAGAACCGTGCCGTTGGCCAAGAAAGACGGCGGCGAGTTCGTCGAGGACAACGAGACCAATGCCCTGAACGGCAGCTACCCGCTCTCGCGCTTCCTGTACGTGTACGTCAACAAGGCCCCGAACAAGCCGTTGGCTCCGCTGGAGGCCGAGTTCGTGAAGCTGGTACTGTCACAAGCAGGCCAGCAGGTGGTGGTGAAGGATGGCTACATCCCGCTGCCCGCCAAAGTGGTCGACAAGACCTTGGCTGACCTGGGCCTGTCCCACGCCGGCAACGTCGCCAAGCAGTAATCGTACCCTGCAGGGGCGGGCCGTTGGGCTAGCCTCTTCAGCACTCCCAGCCCGGGGCCAGCCTTACTGAGCTTCGGGCTTTCGTGCGTCACTGCATTGTCATGTTTTTGTCATACGGGACCGCTAGGGTGTGCCCCATGAATGATCTGGCCAATTCCACAATGACCCAAGATTCCCAGCCTGCACGCATCGATTTCAACACGCCGGAGTTGCAGCGCAAGCGACGCATGCGTGCGCTCAAGGACCGCCTGACGCGCTGGTACGTGCTGGTGGGCGGGCTTGCGGTGCTGGCAGCCATTACCCTGATCTTCTTCTACCTGGCATACGTGGTGTTGCCATTGTTCCAGGGTGCTGAGTTGACCAGCAGGCAGGCGTTGCAGCCAGCGTGGCTGAACGAGGACGCCGGCAAGCCACTGATGCTCGCCCTCGAGGAGCAAAACCTGGTTGGCATGCGGGTTTCGGACAAGGGCCAGGTGCTGTTCTTCGACACCAAGACGGGTGACGCACTTGAGCGCGTCGGCCTGCCTATTCCCGCTGGCGCGCAAGTGACCTCGATCGGTACCGACCAGCCTGGCAGCCCGCTGGTGGTGCTGGGCTTGTCCAATGGCCAGGCGTTGATTTTCAACCACACCTACAAGATCACCTATCCAGGCAACAAAAAAACCATCACGCCAGGCATCGACTACCCCTATGGCGACCAGCCGTTCGCGCTGGACGAGCAGGGGCGGGCGCTGGAGCACGTCAGCGCCAGTGTCAATGGGGACACGCTGTTGTTGGCAGGCTCCACGGGGGCGCACCTGCAGGTCATCGCGTTGACGCGCAGCGAAAACATGATGACCGCTGAAGTCACCACCGAGCAGAGCCGCATCGATCTGCCGCAGATGACCGAGACGGTCAAGAACATCTTTATCGATCCGCGCCAGCAATGGCTGTATGTGATCAACGGCCGCGCCACTGCCGACGTGTTCAGCCTGCGCGACAAGAGCCTGAACGGGCGCTATACGCTTTTGCAGAGCGCCAGCGCCGAGGTGACGGCCACCGCTCAGCTGGTGGGCGGTATCTCGCTGATCGTGGGCGACTCCCAGGGTGGGCTGGCCCAGTGGTTCATGGCCCGCGACCCGGACGGAGAGTCTCGCCTCAAGCAGATTCGTACCTTCCAGCTGGGCAAGGCGCCCATCGTGCAGATCGACGCCGAGGAGCGGCGCAAGGGCTTCGTCGCCCTGGACGCAGAAGGCCAACTGGGTGTTTTCCACAGTACGGCGCACCGTACCCTGCTGATCGAACCGGTGGCCCAGGGCCCAGGTGTTCTTGCCCTCTCGCCGCGGGCCAACCGCATCATGATCGAAGAAGCGGGCAGGTTGCTGCCGCTGAAATTGCACAACCCCCATCCGGAGGTGTCCTTCAGCGCGTTGTGGGGCAAGGTGTGGTACGAGAACTATGACGCGCCCAAGTACGTCTGGCAGTCTACGGCGTCCAATACCGACTTCGAACCCAAGCTGAGCCTGTCACCGCTCACGTTCGGCACGCTCAAGGCCGCCTTCTACGCCATGATCCTGGCCGCGCCGCTGGCCATTGCCGCTGCCATCTACACGGCCTATTTCATGGCCCCCGGCATGCGCCGCAAGGTCAAACCGGTGATCGAACTGATGGAAGCGATGCCCACGGTCATCCTGGGTTTCTTCGCGGGCCTGTTCCTGGCGCCCTACCTCGAAGGCCATTTGCCCGGGGTGTTCAGCCTGTTCCTGCTCATGCCGGTCGGTATCCTCCTGGCAGGCTTCACCTGGAGTCGGCTGCCAGAATCCATTCGCCTGCGGGTACCGGATGGCTGGGAGGCCGCGATCCTGATCCCGGTCATTCTGCTGACCGGCTGGTTCGCCCTGAGCATGAGCCCTTACCTGGAAAGCTGGTTCTTCGGCGGCGACATGCGCCTGTGGATCACCAATGACCTGGGTATCACCTATGACCAGCGCAATGCATTGGTGGTGGGTATCGCCATGGGCTTCGCCGTGATTCCCAACATCTACTCGATTGCCGAGGACGCCGTTTTCAGCGTGCCGCGCAGCCTGACACTGGGCTCCCTGGCGCTGGGGGCAACGCCGTGGCAGACCCTCACCCGTGTGGTCATCCTCACCGCAAGCCCTGGCATTTTCTCGGCATTGATGATCGGCATGGGCCGGGCAGTCGGTGAGACCATGATCGTCCTGATGGCCACCGGCAACACCCCGGTGATGGAGATGAACCTGTTCGAAGGCATGCGCACCCTGGCCGCCAACGTCGCGGTGGAGATGCCCGAGTCGGAAGTCGGTGGCAGCCACTATCGCGTCCTGTTCCTCGCCGCGCTGGTGTTGCTGATGTTCACCTTCGTGATGAACACCTTGGCCGAGCTGATTCGCCAGCGTCTGCGCAAGAAATACTCGTCGCTTTGATAGAAAGGTAGCGATCCGTGAAAAAGGATTCCCTCAAAGGCTGGTTCAGAAGCGGTGCCCCCGGCGTATGGATGAGCGGCGGCGCGGTGGCCATGGCGGTGATCATGACCGTTGGCCTGCTGGCGGTGATCGCCGTGCGTGGCCTGGGTCATTTCTGGCCGGCCGACCTGATCCAGGCCACTTACGCTGTGCCAGGCCAGCCCCAGCAGACGGTCATCGGCGAGGTGGTGCAGCAAGAACAAGTACCGCGTGCGCGCCTCAAGGGTGCCGGCTTGCCGGTACCTGACCAGGGCCCGGAGTTCATGACGCGCGAACTGATCAAGGTCGGCAACCGCGACCTCAATGGCAGCGACTTCACCTGGGTCGTGGGCGATTGGCTTGTCGATCAGCAGCGGCCTGAACAATTGATGGCCCTTGAACGGCGCGAATGGGGCAACTTCTATGGCTACCTGGTGAGCGTCAAGGAACAAGGCCGGGTGGTAGCAGAAGGTACGGCGGCCTGGGGCGAGTTGCAGGCTCGCCTGACGCGCGCCAGTCAGCTCAACAAGACCCTGCAGGCGCTGGAGAAGAAGGACATTGGTGCCATCAATCATGGCCTGGAGCGGCTGCGCCTGCACGCCCGCAAGCTGGAGCTCGAAGGCAAGCTGGACGCTGCGGCTCAGGCGGACATCGAGGCTGATCGTGCCGAGCTCGGGAGCCGCTACAAGGCCATCGAGGAGCGCCTGACCTCGTTGCACCGAGACTTTGCCCGCGACAGCCTGGTGGCGCGCGATGGCAACGGACGCGAAGTCGAGATCAACCTCAGCAAGGTGGTGCATGCCATCCAGCCCAACGGCATGTCGGTGGTCGCCAAGCTCGGAGCCTACTTCGCCAAGGTCTGGGAGTTCCTCAGCGACGATCCGCGCGAGGCCAATACAGAGGGCGGTATTTTCCCGGCCATCTTCGGCACCGTGATGATGACCCTGATCATGGCCGTGATCGTCACCCCCTTCGGCGTGCTGGCGGCGGTCTACCTGCGCGAGTATGCCCGGCAGGGGCCCGTCACCCGGCTGATCCGCATCGCGGTCAACAACCTCGCCGGTGTGCCCGCCATCGTCTACGGCGTGTTCGGCTTGGGCTTCTTCGTGTACGTGCTGGGCGGCTCGATCGACCGCCTGTTCTTCGCCGAGGCCTTGCCGGCGCCTACCCTGGGCACCCCGGGCCTGTTGTGGGCGTCGCTGACCCTGGCGTTGCTGGCCGTGCCAGTGGTGATCGTGGCCACCGAAGAAGGCTTGGCGCGCATCCCGCGCACCATCCGCGAAGGCTCCCTGGCCCTGGGTGCCACCAAGGCCGAAACCCTGTGGAAGATCGTGCTGCCCATGGCCAGCCCGGCCATGATGACCGGCATGATCCTGGCTGTGGCCCGGGCCGCCGGTGAAGTCGCGCCGCTGATGCTGGTCGGCGTGGTCAAGCTGGCGCCATCGCTGCCGGTGGATGGCAATTATCCCTACCTGCACCTGGATCAGAAGATCATGCACCTTGGCTTCCACATCTACGATGTGGGCTTCCAGAGCCCGAACGTGGAAGCGGCGCGGCCGTTGGTGTACGCCACCGCGCTGCTGCTGGTGCTGGTCATCGCGACACTGAACCTGTCGGCAGTGTGGATCCGTAACCACCTGCGCGAGAAATACAAGGCACTCGACAGCTGACCCGCCGTCGAGCGTTCAAGCGGCACAGCCGATTCGAGGCGGCCGCTTCGTCCCTATGTGCAGCTGGCGGTCATACGCCGGCAGCTACAACTGGAGTGAGACCATGCAGCAACAACCGCCTACCCACGGCATCGACATGTCCGCCCTGGGCCGCAGCAAACAAGGCCTGCGCCTGGCCGAGGAAACGGTAGCCATCGAAGTGCCTGGGCTGAGCCTTTTCTACGGCGACAAGCAGGCCCTGTTCGACGTCAGCATGAACATCCCCAAGCAGCGCGTCACGGCGTTCATCGGCCCGTCCGGCTGTGGCAAGTCCACGTTGCTGCGCACCTTCAACCGCATGAATGACCTTGTCGACGGTTGCCGTGTAGAAGGCGCAGTCAACCTGTACGGTCATGACATCTACCGCAAAGGTGAGGATGTGGCCGAGCTGCGTCGCCGTGTCGGCATGGTATTCCAGAAACCCAACCCGTTCCCCAAGACCATTTACGAGAACGTGGTCTACGGCCTGCGGATTCAGGGAATCAACAAAAAGCGCGTTCTGGATGAAGCCGTCGAGTGGGCGCTCAAAGGGGCGGCGTTGTGGGATGAGGTCAAGGACCGTCTGCACGAGTCGGCACTAGGCCTGTCCGGTGGGCAGCAGCAGCGTCTGGTCATCGCGCGCACCATCGCCGTGGAGCCTGAAGTGCTGCTGCTGGACGAGCCTTGCTCGGCCCTGGACCCGATTTCGACCCTCAAGGTCGAAGAGCTCATCTACGAACTGAAAACCAAGTTCACCATCGTCATCGTGACCCACAACATGCAGCAGGCGGCCCGTGTTTCGGACTACACCGCATTCATGTACATGGGCAAACTGGTGGAATTCGGCGACACCGACACCCTGTTCACCAACCCCGCCAAGAAGCAGACCGAAGACTACATCACTGGCCGATACGGCTGAAGACGCACCGCGCACCGCCGCACGCCGCGTAAAGACAATGGGTGCAGCGCAAGGGCACGACTCGAACGACTTGAAGCTTGCAGCCAGCAGCTTCGCGGAGCCACAGCATGATCAACAAAGAAAGCCTCACCCATCACATTTCCCAGCAGTTCAACGCCGAGCTCGAAGAGGTGCGCAGCCATCTGCTGGCCATGGGCGGGTTGGTCGAGAAACAGGTCAACGATGCGGTCACTGCGCTGATCGAGGCCGATTCGGGCCTGGCCCAGCAAGTGCGCGAGGTCGACGAGCAGATCAACCAGATGGAGCGCAACATCGACGAGGAATGCCTGCGAATCCTGGCCCGTCGTCAGCCGGCGGCCTCGGACCTGCGCTTGATCATCAGCATCTCCAAGTCGGTGATCGACCTCGAGCGTATTGGCGACGAGTCGACCAAGATCGCCCGGCGGGCCATTCAGCTCTGCGAAGAGGGTGAGGCGCCGCGCGGTTATGTGGAGGTTCGGCACATCGGCGATCAGGTGCGCAACATGGTTCGCGATGCACTCGACGCCTTCGCTCGCTTCGATGCCGACCTGGCCTTGTCGGTGGCTCAATACGACAAGACCATCGACCGCGAGTACAAGACAGCACTGCGCGAGCTGGTGACCTACATGATGGAGGATCCTCGTTCGATCTCCCGTGTGCTCAGTGTGATCTGGGTACTCCGCTCACTGGAGCGGATCGGCGACCATGCACGCAACATATCCGAACTGGTGATCTACCTGGTGCGCGGTACCGATGTGCGTCACATGGGTCTCAAGCGCATGACGGCGGAAGTGCAGGGCCGGGCCATCGGCGATGGCGAAATGCCTAATGTTCCAGCCGAAGCGGACGATAAATAAAGTTCCCTCCGAGCATTGGCGCCCGGCTTGTGCCGGGCGTTTTCGTTAATAAGCATGGAGGCGTCAGACACCATCGACCGGCTGTAAACGACCCGGCGTGACACAGGTGGTAGCAAGTGGCCAGTAAATGGCAGTAGGCTAGTCGGGTTCAGAAGGAGTATCGATGAGTAAAGTGAATGTGCTGGTGGTGGATGACGCGCCGTTCATCCGTGACCTGATCCGCAAGTGCCTGCGCAATGCGTTCCCCGGCATGACCGTGGATGACGCGGTCAATGGTCGCAAAGCGATGGCCCTGCTGGGCAAGGAAGCGTTCGACCTGGTGCTGTGCGACTGGGAGATGCCGGAAATGTCTGGCTTGGAGCTGCTGACCTGGTGCCGTCAACAGCCAGAGCTGAAAAGCCTTCAATTCATCATGGTGACCAGCCGTGGCGACAAGGAAAACGTGATTCAGGCGATTCAGGCCGGGGTGTCGGACTTCGTCGGCAAGCCATTCACCAACGAGCAGTTGCTGACCAAGGTAAAGAAGGCCTTGGCCAAGATCGGTAAGCTCGACAGCCTGATGAGTCCTGGCCCTGCGCGTGCCAATGCGGCCTTCGCCAACGATTCGCTCAATGCCCTGACCGCTGGCCGACCCGAAGCCGTCAAGGTAGCCGCACCGACACCTGCCCCTACCCAGACGCCAGCCACCCCTGTCAGGGCTGGTGCACCGACACCTGCGCCCAGCGGTCGAGGTCAAGGCCAGTTGCGCTTGGCCAGTGGCATGCAAGCATGCGTGATCAAGGCGTTGAGCCTGAAAGAAGCGCTGCTGGTAGTGCGCCGCAGTGAAACCTTGCCGCAAGTGCTAGAAGGCGCTGTACTGAACCTGGAGCAGGGCGAAAACGCCGAGATTGCCCGTTTGAATGGCTACCTGCACGCGGTGGCGGCATTCGAGCCGAAACCTGACAGTGACTGGCTGCAATTGACGTTCAAATTCGTCGATCAAGATGCCCAGAAACTTGATTATCTGTCCCGCTTGATCGCCCGCGGCACCGCCCAGAAGCATTTCACACCAGGCGCGTGACCAGCCACCTTGAGGCCGAGCGCTGGCCTGCAGCATCCGACCAACTGTCATGGTGATCGGGTCGCCTGATGCTAGGCTTCGACAGGTCGTCCACTGTCAAAAAGCCACTATTATGCATCCGCGCCTGTTGCTGTTCTGTGCGTTAACCATGGTGAGTGCGTCAAGCCTGGGCGTGACGCTGCACCCTGTCACCGACGAAACGGGGAGGGTGGCCTACGCGGAGCGGCCTGGCCCCGGCATCAAGCCCACGGTCGTGGACGAGTCCACCGTCGAGATCAACGAACACGATGTGCGCCTCAACGCGATCGTGTTCCAGGGCGGCGTGAGCTTCTCGGCTCGCAACGAGCTGCCAGTCGCTGTACAGGTGGAACTGCGCCTGGACAACCTGGTGAACGCGCAAGGCGGCGATGCCCCGCGCACCGTGCGGCGCCTGTTGCCGCCGGGTTCGACGCAGGTGCTCAGCATTGTCCGGGGGCGACCAGGCAAGCTGCTCAACTACCGTTCCACGTTGTTGCAGGCCATGGGCGACCCTGGCAAGCGGCCACAGGGCTATCGCTACGCGTTCCCATGGGTAGGGGGGCCGTTTCGCGTCACTCAGGGCCCCAATGGCAGGTTCAGCCATTTCGGGCCCAAGGGGCGCTATGCAATGGACATCGCCATGCCCGAAGGCACCACCATCGTGGCGGCTCGCGGGGGGGTGGTGGTGAGCACCCGCAGCGACCAGAGCGGCCGCGGTGACAACCCCTCAGGCAACTTCGTCCGCATTCTGCATCCCGACGGCACCATGGGGGTCTATCTGCATTTGATGCGGGGGTCGATAGAAGTCGCTTCCGGGCAACGCGTGCGTCAAGGGCAGGTACTGGCCAAATCGGGCAATACCGGCAACAGCACCGGGCCCCATCTGCATTTCGTGGTTCAGCGCAACGTGGGGCTGGCGCTCGAGTCGATTCCCTATCGGTTCGACCGACCGATCAGCGGGTTGCCCGATTACACCGCAGGCAACCCCTGATCAACGCTGGTTCGCGTCAGCACTTCGGGATACTCAGTCCAGCTTGAGCACCTTGGCCAGGACGATCTTGGGGCCCTTCATCTTCTTGACGATGATGCGCAACCCCTCGACCTCCAGCACTTCCTCTTCTTCCGGTACGCGCTTGAGCGTTTCGTAGACAAGGCCCGCCAGTGTCTCTGCCTCGATGTGGTCCAGGTCCACGCCCAGCAAGCGCTCGACCTTGAACAGCGGAGTGTCGCCACGCACCAGCAGTTTCCCTGGCTGATAAGCCAGGATGCCGCGCTCGGTCTTGCGGTGTTCGTCCTGGATGTCGCCTACCAGCACTTCCAGCACGTCCTCCATGGTCAGGTAACCGATGACCTTGCCATCGGCCTCCTCGACCAGCACGAAGTGCGCGCCGCCCTTGCGGAACTGCTCCAGCAGCTGGGACAGCGGCATATGCCGGGAAACGCGCTCCAGTGGGCGTGCAAGGTCTTCCAGGTCGATGGTGTCGGGCAGGTGCTCGAGCTCGGCCAGTTCGAGCAACAGGTCCTTGATGTGCAACAGGCCCGTGAATTCCTCACGCACCGTGTCGTACACCGGATAGCGGCTGAACTTGTGACGGCGAATCAGGCCCAGTATCTGCTTGAGCGGGGCATGGGCGTCGATGCTGACCATGTCTTCCCGAGAGTTGGCCCAGTCCACGACCTCCAGCTCACCCATTTCCACCGCCGATGCCAGCACGCGCATGCCTTGATCGCTAGGGTCCTGGCCACGGCTGGAGTGCAGGATCAGCTTGAGCTCTTCGCGGCTGTAATGGTGTTCGTGGTGCGGGCCCGGCTCACCTTGGCCGGCAATGCGCAGAATCGTGTTGGCGCTGGCATTGAGCAGGTAGATGGCCGGATACATCAGCCAGTAGAACAGGTATAGCGGCACCGCGGTCCACAGCGATAACAGCTCTGGCTTGCGAATGGCCCACGACTTGGGCGCCAGCTCGCCGACCACAATGTGCAGGTACGAGATCACGAAGAAGGCAACGAAGAAGGAAACGGCCTTGATCAACTCCGGTGTGTCGACGCCAAAGTAGGCCAGCAATGGTTCCAGCAAGTGCGCGAAAGCCGGCTCGCCCACCCAGCCAAGACCCAGCGAGGCCAGGGTAATGCCAAGCTGGCAGGCCGATAGGTAGGCATCGAGCTGGTTGTGCACCTTGCGCAGGATGCTGCCTCGCCAGCCGTGCTGCTCGGCTATTGCGTCCACACGGGTGGCGCGCAGCTTGACCATGGCGAACTCGGCGGCAACGAAGAAGCCGTTGAGGAGCACCAGGACCAACGCAAAAATGATCATGCCGAAATCGGCGAACAGGGAGGTGAGGCTAATACCAGGGGAAGGGTCCATGATGGAGTTTTTACGGGATCCGTCTTGAAGATGAGAAGAGTGCCGGCTCCAGCCGGCGCAAGGGATCAAATGTAGCGGCTAGGGGCGCAAAAGCAAAGGGCAGGCACATGATCGGTGCTGCAAAGTGGCTCGAACGGCCTCACGCCTTGGCGGTGGCCAGTTGCGCCACTGCAAAATGGCAGGTGAAGGTGCTGCCATGGCCTGGCACGCTGCTGATGTCCAGCCGCCCGCGGTGGCGCATCAGCACGTGCTTGACGATTGCCAGCCCCAGCCCCGTGCCACCGGTATGGGACGCGCGGCTCGAATCCACCCGGTAGAAGCGCTCCGTCAACCGTGGCAGGTGCTTGGCATCGATACCAGGCCCTGAGTCCTGCACCGACAGATGGGCGCCTTGGGCATCGGCCCACCAGCGAATGGCAATGCTGCCCTCATCCTGCGTGTACTTGACGGCATTGAACACCAGGTTGGAGAAAGCGCTGCGCAGTTCCGACTCGCTGCCCTTGAGCCATACGTCTGGCGCGGCGTCCAGGGTGATGCGCTGATGGCGTGGCCCAGACAACGCCTGCGCGTCCTGCTTGATCGCGTTGAGCAGGTCAACAACGGCCACGGGCTGGTTGTCTGAGGGATAGTCGGTGGCCTCCAGCTTGGCCAGCAACAACAAGTCGTTGAGCAATGTTTGCATGCGCGAGCCCTGTTGGCTCATCTGCTGCAATGCACGGCGCCAACGGGGGTTCACGTCCTCCACATTGTCCAGCAAGGTCTCCAGGTAGCCGGCAATCACGGTCAACGGCGTGCGCAGTTCATGGGATACGTTGGCAACGAAGTCCTTGCGCATCTGTTCGAGCTGGTGGATGCGGGTGACGTCCCGAACCAGCATCAGGTGCTCGTTGTTGCCGTAACGGGTGATGTGCAACTGCACGCGCAGGCGATCGTTGATGGGGGAAGGAATCTCCAGAGGTTCGATGTAGTTTTCGGCCTCGAAGTATTCCTTGAAGCGCGGGTGCCGCACCAGGTTGGTCACCTGCTGGCCACCGTCCTGAGGTGTCTTGAAGCCCAGCAGCGTTTCGGCTGCGCGGTTCCACCATTCCAGGTTGCCATGGCTGTCGAGCATGATCACGGCGTCACGCAACGCCGCCGTGGACTCCTGCACTCTGTCGATCACCGCTTGGAGCCTGCCACGCACGCGCTGGTCGCGGCGTTGCAGGTGATAGATGCTGTCGAACACCTCACCCCACAGGCCGTAGCCGTCGGGCGGCGCTTCGTCGGGTTGGTGGTTGCGCAGCCAGGCATGCAGGCGCAGCAGCTGCTTGAGCGTCCAGGCCAGGTAAAGGGCCAGTCCGATAGCCAGGCTCCAGCCATAATAGCCACTGACCAAGCCACCGATCAGGCAGAGGGTGATCAACAGCAGCAGGTGCCGAATCAGGGTCGCATGCCAGTTCTGGTTCAATTGGAATCCTTCGAATCCAGCAGCCAACGGCAGGCGCATGCCTGCAGGCAGAAGCGGATCGGTAGCGCGTTCACGTCCATTCGATGGCCTTGGGCCGGGTGCTGCGTGTCAGCTCAGACCTTGGTCGAAAAACGATAACCTGTGCCGCGAACGGTTTGTACCAGGTTTTCATACGCCTCACCCAGCGCTTTGCGCAAGCGGCGAATGTGGACGTCTACCGTGCGTTCTTCGACGTAGACGTTGCCGCCCCATACCTGGTCCAGCAACTGGCCGCGGGTGTAGGCACGCTCCTGGTGCGTCATGAAGAATTGCAGCAGGCGGTACTCGGTAGGGCCCATCTCGGCCGGTTTGCCATCGATGGTGACGCGATGGCTGATAGGGTCCAGCAGCAGCCCGCCGACTTCGATCGGTGATTCGCCATCGCTGGGGCCCGTGCGCCGCAGGACTGCCTTGAGGCGTGCCACCAGTTCACGCGGTGAAAACGGCTTGGTGATGTAGTCGTCTGCACCCACTTCCAGGCCTTGGATCTTATTGTCCTCTTCGCCCTTGGCGGTGAGCATGATGATCGGAATGTCCCCGGTCAGTTCGTCGCGTTTGAGCCGTCGGGCCAGTTCGATGCCCGAGGTGCCGGGGAGCATCCAGTCCAGCAGGATCAGGTCCGGCTTACGGTCGACGATGATGGCATGGGCCTGTTGGGAGCTTTCTGCTTCCAGGCACTCGTAACCCGCCATCTCCAGGGCCACGGCAATCATCTCGCGGATGGGCGCCTCATCGTCGACGATCAGAATGTTCCTGCCTGCCATGCTCAAACCTCTCCTGGATTCGCTGTCTTGGCCCCGCATTAGATAACGGAATTATTGCAGCTGTGTGACAG
>CAURYQ010000014.1:0-57614 GCA_963529135.1 uncultured Pseudomonas sp.
TTCGGGTTATGAGCCCGACGAGCTACCAGGCTGCTCCATCCCGCGCCTGTGAGATCGAATTCTACGGATTTATTTCCCTGTGTCAAGGAAATACTGTGAAAACCCCTTTTTGTTCAAACTCTTAGCCTTTAAGGGAGTGGGCTACAGAAACCTTCAGGTGATCAGGAGGGCTGTTACCCGACCCATGCCCACGCTGTTTCAACACGACACCATGCGCTATTATCTGTATGAATTTACAGTGCCTACGGTCATCCATGTCCCTGCGCAAGATCATCCACGTCGACTGTGACTGCTTTTACGCCGCCATCGAAATGCGCGACGACCCTCGTCTTGCAGGTCGCCCCATGGCGGTGGGTGGCTCCGCGGAACGACGTGGCGTCATTGCCACCTGCAATTACGAAGCCCGCGCATACGGGGTGCGTTCGGCGATGTCGTCCCGTCACGCGCTCAAACTGTGCCCGGACCTTTTGATCGTAAAGCCTCGCTTCGAAGCCTATCGCGAGGCTTCTCGGGACATTCATGCCATCTTCCGTGACTACACCGAGTTGATCGAACCGCTGTCGCTGGACGAGGCCTACCTGGATGTCAGCGAAAGCCAGTGGTACGCCGGCAGCGCCACGCGCATTGCCGAAGATATCCGTCGGCGCGTGGCCCGCACGCTTCATATCACCGTCTCGGCCGGCGTGGCGCCCAACAAGTTCCTGGCCAAGATCGCCAGCGACTGGCGCAAGCCCAATGGCCTGTTCGTGATCAAGCCCGATGAAATAGAAGCGTTCGTGGCTGCGCTGCCGGTCACCCGGTTGCATGGTGTGGGCAAGGTCACCGCCGACAAGCTGACCCGGCTGGGGATCGAGACCTGCTCGCAGTTGCGCGACTGGTCGCGCCTGGCGCTGGTGCGTGAGTTCGGCACCTTCGGCGAGCGGCTTTGGGGGCTGGCGCGTGGCATCGATGATCGAGCGGTTCACAACGACAGCCGGCGCCAGTCGGTTAGCGTCGAAAACACTTACGACACCGACCTGCCGGACCTGGCCAGTTGCCTGGCACGGCTCCCCGAGTTGTTGCAGAGCCTGAACGAACGCATCGAGCGGATGGACAACACCTACCGCCCGGAAAAGCCTTTCGTCAAGGTCAAGTTCCATGACTTCACCCAGACCACCCTTGAGCAGGCGGGCGCCGGCAGGGACTTGGACAGTTACCGGCAACTGGTGACGCAGGCATTCGCCCGCGGTGGTAAACCTGTGCGTTTGCTGGGGGTAGGGGTGAGGTTGCGTGATTTGCGCGGCGCGCATGAGCAGCTGGAGCTTTTTCCGCCGGCGTAGCTTGCGAAAAGCAAGCGTTGTCGATCGGCCTTTTTACACCGTGCTACTAAAGGAAGGCGGGGCTGTAGGCGCTGCCTGGCAATTCATCACCCGCAAGCCGGCTTTTAGAGGTACGGCCCATGGCTTAACCTGGCGTATGAAGGCATTGACCCGCGTCGAGCCCTTTACAGGTTCAGCGCGGGCCAATGGGTGGCGGCATCAATGCCCTGGATCGGCAACCAGCCGGCCGGTAGCCTTGGTCAGCGACTGCAAGAACTCCTGTTGCAGCTCAGGATCGTTGCGCGTCAGTTCGATCAGGCTTTGCTCCAGTTCACTGGCTTCCTCTTCGAGGCCCAGCTCGGACAAACGCTTGACCCGATGCACCCACTGGCTCACATCGTCATCTTCGAGGTCGTCGAAGATGAGTTCGTGAGCTTCGCGCAGCTTGTTGCGCAGCGTGGCGCTGATCAGCAGGCTGGCGTCACCGCGTACGGCATTGTCCTCATCGACCACTTGCAGGTGCAAAGTGCCGACGTGGTTCAGGTTCTGCTCCGAAAACGGGCTGTCGAGCAGGTTCAGGCGCAGGATACCGGCACGGTCGGTGGTAAGTTCGTACGTCTTCTTGCCGGCCTTGACCTCCACCAGGCGCTCGCTCCAGGGCACGCTCGTGGCCTCTTCGCGCTTGGCTTTCTGCACTTCGCTGATACGTGCGAGGTTCTGCTGGGCGCGGCCATTGGATGGCACGTTCATGAACGGATTGAGGCCATCCACGCCATAGCTGAGCCAGTCATGGGTCACGCTCTCAGGCAGGTTGCCCAGGGCGAAGACGTTGACCACGTTGGCGCCCACGCCTGCCACCACCGCCACGGCGCCCAGCGGAATCTCGTAGATTTCCCGCCAGGGCTGATACGGGGTGTAGCGATCGTAGTGGCGCGTGACCTCGAATTCGGTGATTTCGAAACGCTTCTGTTCATGCACGCGTACACGTCGTTGCGGCAGCTCCATTACCTTCGGGTCGCCGACATCGATCTGCAGGGTGTGCTCGAGCAGCTTGCGCTCGACGCGCTCCTCATGGTCGCTGCGCTGGGGCATCTGGTTGGCGCAGCCGCTGACGAGCAGGGCGCCGCACAGTGCGGCGCCCTTGAGCTTATTGGTACTTCGCTTGGACATGATCACTCGTGCATTGATTATCAGCGACGAACGCGGGCCTGCAGGAAGGTCAGCACTTCTTCGAGTGGCAACACCTGGGCATCCTGCTCGGTACGGTGTTTGTATTCCAGATTGCCATCTGCAAGGCTGCGATCGCTGACGACGATGCGGTGCGGGATGCCGATCAGCTCCATGTCGGCGAACTTGATGCCGGGGCTGGTCTTCTTGTCGCGGTCGTCGAGCAGTACTTCGTAACCTGCGGCCGACAGTTGCGCGTACAGCTTGTCGGTGGCCTCGCGAACCACGTCGGTTTCATAGCGCAGCGGCACCAGTGCAATCTGGAAAGGCGCCAGCGCGTCGTTCCAGATGATGCCCTTCTCGTCGTGGTTCTGCTCGATGGCAGCGGCTACCACGCGGGATACGCCGATGCCGTAGCAGCCCATGGACAGCATGACCGGCTTGCCGTTTTCGCCCAGGACCTGACACTTGAGGGCTTCGCTGTACTTGGTGCCCAGCTGGAAGATGTGACCCACCTCGATACCGCGCTTGATCACCAGGGTGCCCTGGCCATCCGGGCTTGGGTCGCCCTCGACCACATTACGCAGGTCGGCCACTTGCGGTACTGGCAAGTCGCGTTCCCAGTTCACGCCGAAATAGTGCTTGTCGTCGATGTTGGCACCGATACCAAAGTCGCTCATCAAGGCAACCGAACGGTCGATCACACATTCGAGCGGCAGGTTCAGCGGGCCCAGCGAGCCTGCGCCAGCACCAATGGCGTCGCGCAGTTCGGCATCGGTGGCCATGACCAGCGGGTCGGCAACCTGCTCAAGCTTGGCCGCCTTGATTTCGTTCAGCTCGTGGTCGCCGCGCACGATCAGGGCGACCAGCTTGCCTTCCTCGGCGCCGCGCACGATCAGGGTCTTGACGGTTTTTTCGATCGGCAGGCCAAAGTTCTCGACCAGCTGGGCGATGGTCTTGGCGTTCGGCGTATCGACCAGGCGCAGCTCCTCGGTAGGGGCAGGGCGCACGGTTTCGCGTGGCACGGCCTCGGCCTTTTCGATGTTGGCGGCGTAGTCGGAGCTGTCGCTGAAGATCACATCGTCTTCACCGGACTGGGCCAGGACGTGGAACTCATGGGAGTAGCTGCCCCCGATGGAGCCGGTGTCAGCCTGTACCGGACGGAAGTCCAGGCCCAGGCGGGTGAATACGTTGGTGTACGCCTGGTGCATGCGGTCGTAGGTTTCCTGCAGGGAAGCCTGGTCGGCATGGAAGGAGTAGGCGTCCTTCATGATGAACTCGCGGCCACGCATCAGGCCGAAGCGCGGGCGGATCTCGTCACGGAACTTGGTTTGGATCTGGTACATGTTCAACGGCAGCTGCTTGTAGCTCGACAGCTCGTTGCGTGCCAGGTCGGTAATGACCTCTTCGTGGGTCGGGCCCACGCAGAAGTCGCGCTGATGCCGGTCCTTGACCCGCAGCAGCTCGGGGCCGTACTGCTCCCAGCGGCCGGATTCCTGCCACAGTTCGGCAGGTTGGATGCTGGGCATGAGCACTTCCAGCGCGCCGGCGGCGTTCATTTCCTCGCGCACCACGTTCTCGACCTTGCGCATGACCCGCAGGCCCATCGGCAGCCAGGTGTACAGGCCGGAAGCCAGTTTGCGGATCATGCCGGCACGCAGCATGAGCTGATGGCTGATGACCACTGCGTCGGCAGGAGTTTCTTTCTGGGTGGCGAGCAAATATTGACTGGTGCGCATGGTTAGCCGTGTCGATTGCCTAAGACGTTGAAATAGCCCCGCATTGTACGGGGGTGAAACCAAGGCGTACAGGATGCCCCAGGGCGGCCTGCTTGTCAGCCAAGAAAAAGCCCGGCGCGGTCGCCGGGCTTTTCAGGTGCTAAGCGTAGCAAGCCAGGCTTACAGGATGCTCAGCGGGTACTCCACGATCAGGCGCAGCTCGTCCAGCGATGGGGAGCCGTAGTAGACGCCATCGGAAGAACGGTAGGTCGCTTGACGTACGCGGAAGCTCAGGTCCTTGGCAGGGCCTTCCTGCATCACGTACTTGATGTCGATGTCGCGTTCCCATTCCTTGCCGTTGCTGGTGGTGCCGGTGTCGGCGCCGCTGCCACGCACGTAGCGGGTCATGAAGCTCAGGCCTGGAATGCCGTACTCGGCGAAGTTCAGGTCGTAGCGAGCCTGCCAGGACTTCTCGCCTTCGGCGTTGAAGTCGGAACGGGCCACGGAGTTGGCCAGGAACACGGTGCCGCCACCGTCCACGCCATAACCATAGTCGCCGTCACCGGTCACTTTCTGGTAGGCCAGGGTGAAGGTGTGAGCGCCGATGTTGTACGCGCCGGACAGGCTGAACGCGCGGTTGTCGAGCTTGGTCACGCCGTCTTTTTCGGCGCGCTGCAGGCCTTGGCCGTCGCTCTTGGTGTCATAGAAGTTGAAGTCGAACACCAGGCCTTGCTTGTCGGACAGCGGCAGCGCCCAGTTGACGTTGGCGTAGTACTTGCGCCAGTAGTCTTCGACTTTGGAGTAGTACAGGCTGGTGGACAGGCTGTCGGTGAAGGCGTAGGTGCCGCCGAAGACGTCGGCTTCCTTCAGGCGCAGGCTGTCACGGTTGGTCTGCTCCTGGCCGGTCAGGCTGGTGAAGCGACCTGCGTGCAGGGTCAGGCCCTTGATGTCGTTGCTGGTCAGCAGCGCGCCCTGGGCGATTTCTGGCAGCAGGCGGCTGTCGTCGGTGGCGAACACCGGCAGGGCGGTGAATTGGTCGCCGACTTTCAGCACGGTGTCGGAGATACGGAATTTAACCGCACCGCCGCCCTTGGAGTAGTCATCCTGCGCGCGGCCGTCGGAGCCGTTCGGGAACAGGCCGGTGCCGGCACGGCCCTTGCCGCTGTCCAGTTTCAGGCCCAGCATGCCGATGGCGTCGATACCCACGCCGACGGTGCCCTGGGTGAAGCCCGATTCGTAGGTGCCCACGAAGCCGAGGCCGGTTTCTTCACGGCGGCTCTGGCCACCTTCGTTGTTGCGGAAATCACGGCTGAAATACAGCATGCGAGTTTTGACGCTCAGCTTGCTGTCTTCAATGAAACCTTTGGACTCATCCTGCGAAGAGGCCAATGCCATCTGCGAGGACCCCGCCGAAACGGCCAGGGCGATCATGCTCCACTTCATCACGCGCATCGTGACTTGCTCCTTTGGTTTTTTTAGGAAGAGTACCGCTGCATCCAAGTGTTCTAGTTATGGGGTGCAGCTCTTTCTTGTTATGTCGGCGAAAATGTATAGCACGCTGAAGGTCGTTGGCGATATGGCGCAAAGCACTCTGCGTGGAACTTTTTGGCCGTGTCGCTGTCGGGCACTTCAGTGTCGCTTCCTGGCGTGGTAGCGCCGAGGTAGCAGATCCTGCGGTGAGCATGCCGACTTGGCGTGAAGGGAATGCAACAAGCGTGCTCAACATTCACCACAGTTGATGAATTTTTCACAAAATTTTCAGAAGCAGGTGGCAACTGCCGTAATTACGGGCGTTCGCCGAGCTGAGCGGAAATATCGGGGGTGAGGCGAATTCAGTTGGCTAGCTTGCTAACAAACTCAATGTGTTACCGCAACATGTTCATGCGGTGTCAATTGTGGTGAGCAGCGCCAGCGGCTTGGCCGAACGGGCACCGTATTGGTGCGAAAAGTAGCGCTGTGTTACCGCAATCGTGCAGGGTATCCTTGCTGCCGTCTTTACCGCCTGTGTGCGGATCGCATTGCCAGAAGGAGGTACGCGGTGTTCGTTCTTGATTCACGCTTGCAGCAGGACACCTGGATACTGGGTGATTTCGCCTTGTGCCAGTTGCTGCTGAGCCGGGATGCCAACTATCCCTGGTTCATTCTGGTACCCCGACGTGCCGAGGTCAGCGAGCTGTTTGACTTGAGCCCGGCCGACCAACAGCAGCTATGGCAGGAAACCACGCGTCTTGCCCAAGCGCTCAAGCGCAGTTATGAGGCCGACAAGATGAACGTGGCCACGCTGGGTAATGTGGTCAGCCAGCTGCACATGCATGTGGTCGTTCGCCAGCGCGATGATGTGGCCTGGCCTGCACCGGTCTGGGGCAAATGCCCGGCCGCCACTTATACCGAGGCGCAAGTGCAGGCAATTCGCGCGCGCGTGCGCAGCTTGCAGCTTGAAGGCTTCCAGGAGGCCGTCCATGTCGCTTGAACCGAGAATGATCGAGTTGGAGACGCGCCAGGCGTTCCAGGATGACACCCTGCAGGCGCTCAACGATGTCGTGGTCGAACAGGGGCGAGTGATCGAGCGGCTGCAGTTGCAGATGGCCGAGTTGATCAAGCGATACGAGGAGATGGCAGGCCAGTATGGCAGCGAGGGTGAAGAGGCGCCGCCACCTCATTATTGATGGCCTGCCTCTCAAGCCTGCCGCGCCCGGATGGGCAGCGGCAGGCCTGTCGTGAAGCGGACGGTGCCGATTAGCGGCGAGTGACGGCGACCACATCCTCGGCCTGCAGGCCCTTGTCGCGGTGCATCACCGAAAACTCGACGCGCTGGCCCTCGACCAGGATGCGATGACCTTCGCCACGAATGGCGCGAAAGTGCACGAAGATGTCATCGCCTGAGTCCCGGGAGATGAACCCGAACCCCTTGGATGTGTTGAACCACTTGACCGTGCCGGTATCGCGGTTGCCCGCATCCGTCAACGGCTGTTGGCTGGGGCGTGTCTTGCGCGAGCCTTGGGCAAAGCCTGCGCCCAGGTGCAGGGCTACGGCCAGGGCTGCGCACACCAGCGCCGCCAGATTACCAAGCTCAGGACGAGCCAGAACGGTCAGGGTTTGCAGTACTGCCGCCACCACCAACAGGGCGCAGGCCAGGTATTGCAGTTGCTGCCGGGCCCCTCGGTAGTACAGGGGTACCACGGGTGCCAGGATCAGGTTCAGCAGGCCGAACAAGGCCAGGTAGACCGCGTCAGGTTGTTGCAGGAAAGGCGTTGCCTCGGTTTTCAGGCTGGGTATGAACGCTAGCAGCAAGGCTGCCGCGCCCGTCACCAGGTGGACGATCTTGAACATGGGATTGGCTCACATTGATTAAAGCTGATCACGGGAAGAGCTGACGACCCGGTGCGCATGAAATGTTGGCGCGAACACGTGGTTTTCAGCCTATGCATTCGGCAATTGCAGTCCGCACGAATGGCACACTGCCTATTTAACCGTAAACCTGCAGGCTACTCAAACTGCCGCCCGGCCCCGTATGCCTGCGGCCACCTGTCAGAGGCGCGGCGCTCACAGTGTTGCTAGAGTGGACGGACCCGCTTGGGTTTCAAGTTTTCCGAAGGGGAGCATTATGGCAATCGATATCGGCATCAGTGAAGAAGATCGCAAGTCCATCGTCGATGGGCTTTCCCACCTGCTTTCAGATACCTATGTGCTGTATCTGAAAACCCACAATTTCCATTGGAACGTCACCGGGCCCTCGTTCCGAACCCTGCACCTGATGTTCGAGGAGCAGTACAACGAGCTGGCGCTGGCGGTGGACTCCATCGCCGAGCGCATCCGCGCCCTGGGCTTCCCGGCGCCTGGGACCTATGCCTTCTACGCCCGGCACTCCTCGATCAAGGAAGAGGAGGGCGTCCCTGCGGCCGATGAAATGATCCGGCAACTGGTGCAGGGGCAGGAAGCGGTCGTGCGCACGGCGCGCAGCATCTTCCCGGCGGTGGAAAAGGTCAGCGATGAGCCGACTGCCGACCTGCTTACACAGCGTATGCAAGTGCACGAAAAGACCGCATGGATGCTGCGGGTGTTGCTCGACGGCAAATAGTCAGGCCATGCAGGCAGGCCCGCCCAGGCAAACCAGGCGGGCCTTTTGCGTTGTGCAGGAAAGGTTTGCCGCTGCTCTGCCTGGCCCGTTCGGCGCTTGATACACCCCTTGGTTCAATCACGAGGAGGTGTGCGGATGATTCAGTCTGGCAAGCGGATGGCAGGTCAGGGGCGCTGGCCCGGCAAGCAATGCGTCGACCCGTTTACGGCAGATTTCGACATGCTGCAGACCCAGCCTGTTTCGCGCTCGGTGCGGCTCAATGGTTTTTCCACCTGCCTGCGCCTGGAGGCCGTGTATTGGGGTATCCTCGAGCGCATTGCCGCTGCCAATCAATGCTCGGTCAGCGCGGTGCTGTCCTACGTGGACCGTGAGGTGCACCTGCGTCAGGGCGGCGTGCGCAATTTCAGCGGCCTGATACGGGTGATCTGCGTTGCCTGGTTGCAGCAGCAGCCGGCGTCGCACTGATCGCCCGGCGGGCTGCGCAGCGCTTGCTAACCATATATAATCCCGCCTTTTGCTGCCCCGGCAGCCAGCGTTATGGTTGACGAGAGACATCCATGCCCCTTTACGACTATCAATGTGCATCCTGCGAGCACCGTATGGAAGTGCTGCAGAAAATCAGCGCCGCGCCGCTTACCGACTGCCCGGCCTGCCAGGCTCCGACGTTGAGCAAGCTGTTGTCGGTGCCCGGCTTCCGCCTGAGCGGTAACGGCTGGTACGAAACCGACTTCAAGACCGGTGCGAAAAAGAATCTGGCAGGCGGCGACAAGGCCGACTGAGTTGAATGCTATGACCGGGTCTTGCAGTATTAGCCCTCCGGGCGGCCAAGGCCTCCACCGAATACACGAATCACGAGAAGCGAAACCACCATCATGATGCGCAGCCATTATTGCGGCCAACTGAACGAGAGCCTGGACGGCCAGGAAGTCACCCTTTGCGGCTGGGTCCATCGTCGCCGGGACCACGGCGGGGTGATCTTCCTCGACATCCGTGACCGCGAGGGCATGGCCCAGGTCGTATTCGATCCCGATCGCGCCGACACCTTCGCCGCGGCCGACCGCGTGCGCAGCGAATATGTCGTGCAGATCACCGGCAAGGTCCGCCGTCGCCCGGAAGGTGCGGTGAACAGCAACATGGCCTCCGGTGCCATCGAAATCCTCGGCTACCAGCTCAATGTGCTGAACGAAGCCGAAACCCCGCCGTTCCCGCTCAACGAATACTCCGACGTTGGCGAGGAAACCCGCCTGCGCTACCGTTTCATCGACCTGCGTCGCCCCGAGATGGCCGACAAGCTGCGCCTGCGTTCGCGCATCACCAGCAGCATTCGACGTTTTCTCGACGAAAACGGCTTCCTCGACGTGGAAACGCCGATCCTGACCCGCGCCACCCCAGAAGGCGCGCGTGACTACCTGGTGCCGAGCCGCACCCACGCCGGTAGCTTCTTCGCTCTGCCGCAGTCGCCCCAGCTGTTCAAGCAGTTGCTGATGGTCGCCGGTTTCGACCGCTACTACCAGATCGCCAAGTGCTTCCGCGACGAAGACCTGCGTGCCGACCGCCAGCCGGAATTCACCCAGATCGACATCGAGACCAGCTTCCTCGACGAACGCGAGATCATGGGCCTGACCGAAGGCATGATCCGCAAGCTGTTCAAGGAAGTGCTGGACCTGGAGTTCGGCGACTTCCCGCACATGACCTACGAAGAGGCCATGCGTCGCTACGGTTCCGACAAGCCTGACCTGCGCAACCCGCTGGAGCTGATCGACGTCGCCGACCAGCTCAAGGACGTGGACTTCAAGGTCTTCGCCGGGCCGGCCAACGATCCGAAGTGCCGCGTGACCGCACTGCGCCTGCCAGGCGGCGCGAGCATGCCGCGCAGCCGCATCGACGAGTACACCAAGTTCGTCGGCATCTACGGTGCCCGCGGTCTGGCGTACATCAAGGTCAACGAGCGCGCCAAGGGCGTCGAAGGCCTGCAGTCGCCGATCGTCAAGAACATCCCCGAGGCCAACCTGAACGTGATCCTCGACCGCGTCGGTGCGGTCGATGGCGACATCGTGTTCTTCGGTGCCGACAAGGCCAAGGTGGTCAGCGAAGCGCTGGGCGCCCTGCGCATTCGTCTGGGTCACGACTTCGAGCTGCTGACCTGCGAGTGGGCGCCGCTGTGGGTCGTCGACTTCCCGATGTTCGAAGAGAACGACGACGGCAGCCTGAGCGCGCTGCACCACCCGTTCACCGCGCCGAAGTGCTCGCCGCAGGAGCTGGAGGCCAATCCGGCCACCGCGCTGTCGCGTGCCTACGACATGGTGCTCAACGGCACCGAGCTGGGTGGCGGTTCGATCCGTATCCACCGCAAGGAGATGCAACAGGCGGTGTTCCGCCTGCTGGGCATCGAGGCCGACGAGCAGCAGGAGAAGTTCGGCTTCCTGCTCGACGCCCTCAAGTACGGTGCACCACCCCACGGTGGCCTGGCCTTCGGCCTGGACCGCCTGGTGATGCTGATGACCGGCGCCCAGTCGATCCGTGAAGTGATCGCGTTCCCGAAAACCCAGAGCGCCGCCGACGTCATGACCCAGGCCCCAGGCCAGGTCGATGCCAAGGCGCTGCGCGAGCTGCACATCCGTCTGCGCGAGCAGACCAAGGTCGAGTAAGCCAGTCCCGAGACGCGCCCAACCGGGCGCGTCTTGCATTGGGTCGACAGGTTTCCGGCAGCGCCCGTGGACGGGGGCTGCCTTGTACGTTTCAAAGAATTCGGAGTCGTTATGGCTGGTCATTCCAAGTGGGCGAACATCAAGCACCGCAAAGAGCGCCAGGATGCCAAGAGGGGCAAGGTATTCACCAAGTGGATCCGCGAGCTGACGGTCGCCGCCAAGCAGGGCGGCCCGGACCCTGCCTCCAACCCGCGTCTGCGCCTGGCGCTGGACAAGGCCCTGGGTGCCAACATGAGCCGCGACATCATTGATCGCGCGGTGGCGCGTGGCGCCGGTACGAACGAAAGCGACAACGTCGAAGAACTCAGCTACGAGGGTTACGGACCGGGCGGGGTTGCGATCATGGTCGAGGCCATGACCGATAACCGTAACCGTACCGCCGCTGCGGTGCGCCATGCCTTCACCAAGTGCGGAGGCAACCTGGGTACCGATGGCTCGGTCGCCTACCTGTTCGAGCGCAAGGGGCAGATCAGTTTTGCACCGGGGGTCGAGGAAGATGCCTTGATGGAGGCGGCGATGGAGGCCGATGCTGACGATGTGGTGGCGCACGAGGACGGCTCGTTCGACGTGTTCACCTCGTTCAACAGCTTCTACGCCGTGCGCAATGCGCTGGAGGAGGCCGGCTTCAAGGCAGCCGACGCCGAGATCGTCATGCAGCCGACCACCAGCGCCGAACTCGATCAGGAAGGTGCCGAGAAGGTACTCAAGCTGATCGACATGCTCGAAGACCTGGACGACGTACAGAACGTCTACTCCAATGCGCAGATTTCTGACGAGATCATGGAAAACCTCGGCTGAGCGCTTTCTGGCGCTCCATACTGACGCCTTCGGGCGTTCGGACAGGCCCTTTCGCAGGGCGCTCGCTTGTCCAGGTGCCGGCCGGCTTCAACGGCTTCGACACCCTGGCCTGCGGGTTCTCCTGCGAAAGGGCCTGTACTGTTTGCACATACGCTTCATTTCAACGACAGGCCCTATGACTCTGATTCTTGGTATCGACCCCGGCTCGCGCATCACAGGTTATGGCGTCGTCCGCCAGACCGCACGTGGTTGCGAGTACGTGGCGTCAGGCTGCATTCGCACGGGCAGTGGTGAACTGCACGAGCGTTTGCAGATCGTGTTTCGTGGGGTCAGCGAAGTCATCGGCCAGCACGGCCCGGTGACCATGGGCATCGAACGCGTGTTCATGGCCCGCAACGCCGACTCTGCCCTCAAACTCGGGCAAGCCCGAGGGGCAGCCATCGTGGCGGCGGCTGAAGCGGGGCTGGAAATCGCCGAATACAGTGCCACCCAGGTCAAGCAGGCGGTGGCGGGCACGGGAGGGGCGAACAAGGAGCAGGTGATGATGATGGTCATGCACCTGCTCAAGCTCACGCAGAAACCCCAGATCGATGCCTCCGACGCGCTGGCCATCGCCTTGTGCCATGCCCACACCCGCTCGAGCCTGGTGCCCCATGGGCTATCGACGGCGCGGCGACGCGGCGGGCGCTTGCGTCTCTAAGCGCTTCATGCGCTGATACACATTTTGTGCAGGTGGAGCGTCCACCTGCCGTATTTGCTGATAGGGTTGAGCGGCCTTCGAGCGGCTCCCCGAGAAAAGGATCGGAACGTGATCGGACGTTTGCGCGGCACCCTGGCGGAAAAGCAGCCGCCGCACCTCATCATCGATGTCAACGGCGTGGGCTACGAGCTGGAAGTCCCCATGACGACGCTCTATCGCCTGCCCAAGGTCGGCGAACCGGTGACGGTACACACGCACCTTGTGGTGCGCGAAGACGCCCACCTGCTCTATGGCTTCGCCGAGAAGCGCGAGCGCGAACTGTTTCGCGAGCTCATCCGCCTAAACGGCGTTGGTCCCAAGCTGGCACTGGCATTGATGTCGGGGCTTGAAATCGACGAACTGGTGCGCTGCGTGCAGGCCCAGGACGCCTCGGTGTTGGTGCGCGTGCCGGGTGTGGGCAAAAAGACCGCAGAACGCTTGCTGGTCGAACTCAAGGACCGCTTCAAGGCATGGGAAACATCCCCGGCCATGTTCGCGTTGGTGTCCGACGGCCCGCTGCCAGCCGCTAGCGAGTCCACCGCCGAGGCAGATGCGGTCAGCGCCCTGGTTTCCCTGGGCTACAAGCCCCAGGAGGCGAGCAAGGCCATTGGGGCGATCAAGGACAAGTCCGGGCTTTCCAGTGAAGAGCTGATCCGTCGCAGCCTCAAGGGGATGATTACCAAGTGATCGAAGCCGACCGCCTGATCGCTGCCAACGGCCGCGACCGCGAAGAAGTCCAGGATCGCGCCATCCGTCCGCTGCGGCTCGAAGAGTACATAGGCCAGCCGGTGGTGCGCGAGCAGATGGCGTTGTTCATCCAGGCCGCGCGCGGGCGCAGCGAGTCGCTCGACCACACCCTGATCTTCGGCCCGCCGGGCCTGGGCAAGACGACCTTGGCCAACATCATCGCCCACGAAATGGGTGTGTCGGTCAAAAGCACGTCGGGGCCGATCCTCGAACGCCCTGGCGATCTGGCCGCCATGCTCACCAACCTCGAGCCCCACGATGTGCTGTTCATCGATGAAATCCATCGGCTGTCGCCGGTCGTCGAGGAAGTGCTCTATCCGGCCATGGAAGACTTCCAGCTCGACATCATGATCGGCGAGGGCCCAGCCGCTCGCTCGATCAAGCTCGACCTGCCACCCTTCACGCTGGTGGGGGCCACCACCCGGGCCGGGATGCTCACCAACCCGCTGCGCGATCGTTTCGGGATCGTGCAGCGCCTGGAGTTCTACAGTGACAGGGACCTGGCGACCATCGTCAGCCGCTCGGCCAACATCCTTGGCCTGGTCATCGAAGACCTTGGCGCCTACGAGATCGCGCGTCGTGCCCGTGGCACCCCCCGAATTGCCAACCGCTTGCTGCGGCGCGTGCGCGACTACGCCGAAGTGCGCGGCAAGGGCCAGATCACCAAGGCCGTGGCCGACATGGCGCTCAACCTTCTGGACGTCGATGAGCGCGGCTTCGACCATTCGGACCGGCGTCTGCTGCTGACCATGATCGAGAAATTCGACGGTGGCCCGGTCGGTGTCGATAACCTCGCCGCAGCCATCAGCGAAGAGCGGCACACCATCGAGGACGTCCTGGAGCCTTACCTCATCCAGCAGGGCTACATCATGCGTACGCCGCGCGGCCGAGTGGTCACCCGGCATGCCTACCTGCACTTCGGTCTGAATGTTCCCGGTCGGTTGGGGGAGGGCGCGGATTTTTCCGAACCAGATGATCAATGACAGATCGAAACACGCTTTTCGTGGTCCTACCGCTGGCATGCCCAGGGGGCGTCGCCATCCGGACACCGATGTTGAAAAAACAGTTGCCAGAGCGGATTGGCAAGCCGAGGAGTAAGCACTAGAGTATGCGCGCGCAAAAAGGCCTGGAACCGTTCGCACACCGTTGTCGCGTCTATTACGAAGACACCGATGCCGGTGGTGTGGTGTATTACGTCAACTACCTGAAATTCATGGAGCGCGCGCGTACCGAACGCTTGCGGCACCTGGGCTTTTCCCAGTCGCAACTGGCCGACGACAATCTGCTGTTCGTGGTCCATTCCAGCGAAGCGCGCTACGACGCGCCGGCGCGGCTGGACGATGAATTGCGGGTGACCGCGCACGTACATGAACTCAACCGCGCCAGCTTGCGCTTCGTGCAGCAAGTGTGGCGTGAAAAGGACGACACGCTGCTCTGTGAGGGGCGGTTTCTGATAGCCGCCGTGCGCGCCGACACTTTCAAACCCCGAGCCATACCTCCCCAGCTGCGCGACGCCTTTGCGGCAGACGGCTCGGGTACTCAATCGAATGCAGGAGAATAAGCGTGGAAGCTAACGTCGTCGACCATACCTCCATGTGGAGTCTGGTCAGTAACGCCAGCGTCGTGGTGCAGCTGGTGATGCTGACCCTGGTGGCCGCCTCGGTCACCTCGTGGATCATGATTTTCCAGCGCAGCACCATGCTGCGCGCCGGTCGTCGTGCGCTCGATGCTTTCGAGGAGCGCTTCTGGTCGGGTATCGACCTGTCCAAGCTGTACCGTCAGGCAGGCAGCAACCCGGACCCGGATTCGGGCGTGGAGCAGGTGTTCCGTGCCGGTTTCAAGGAGTTTTCCCGTCTGCGCCAGCAGCCAGGCGTCGATCCTGACGCGGTGATGGAAGGGGTGGGCCGTGCCATGCGCGTCGCCATTTCCCGTGAAGAAGAAAAGCTCGAGCAAAGCCTGCCGTTCCTGGCGACCGTGGGTTCGACCAGCCCGTACATCGGCCTGTTCGGTACCGTGTGGGGCATCATGAACTCCTTCCGTGGCCTGGCAAGCGCCCAGCAGGCGACGCTGGCCACCGTTGCGCCAGGCATCGCCGAAGCGCTGATCGCCACGGCCATCGGCCTGTTCGCCGCCATCCCCGCGGTCATCGCGTATAACCGCTTCGCGGCCCGCAGCGAAACGCTGATCGGTCGCTACTACACCTTCGCCGACGAGTTCCAGGCGATCCTGCACCGCAAAGTGCACACCAGCGAAGAGTAATCAGGTAGAAGCCCATGGCCCGAGTTCGCCAGAAACGCAAGCCAGTCGCCGAGATGAACGTGGTGCCTTACATCGACGTGATGCTGGTACTGCTGGTCATCTTCATGGTGACGGCGCCCATGCTCAACCAGGGCGTGAAGGTCGACCTGCCCAAGGTTTCCAGCGAAGCCTTGCCGCAGGACAACAACGTCCAGATCCTTACCATTTCCATCAAGGCCGACAAGACCTACTACTGGAACCTTGGCAGCGAAGTCGATACCGACAAGCAGATGGACAAGGCCATGACCCTTGCGGCCATGACCGACGCCGTTACCAAGATCATCGCGGCCGGCCGCGACCAGGGCAAGCAGACCCAGGTGTTCATCCGTGGCGACAAGGCGGTGGACTACGGCGCGGTCATGGGTGCCATGGGCGGGCTGCAAAAAGCCGGTGTCGGTAACGTCGGCCTGATTACCGAGGCGCCCTGATGCAACAGCGAGAGCCCTCTGCGTCGGAAAGCTACTTCTGGCCCAGCGTCTGGGCCATTGGCCTGCATGTGCTGGTATTCGGCATGCTGTTCGTCAGCTTTGCCATGACGCCTGAACTGCCGCCGTCCAAGCCGATCGTTCAGGCTACGCTCTATCAGCTCAAGTCCAAGAGCCAGGCTACTACCCAGACCAACCAGAAAATTGCCGGGGAAGCGAAGAAAACCGCTTCGCGTCAGACCGAGGTCGAGCAGCTCGAGCAGAAGAAGGTTGAGCAGGAAGCCGTGAAAGCCGCGGAACAAAAGAAAGCCGACGCTGCTCAAAAGGCCCAGGAGGCACGCGAGGCCGCCGAGGCCAAGAAGGCCGAGGACGCGGCCAAGGCCGCTGAAACAGCCAAAGCCGCCGAGGCCAAGAAAGCTGCTGAAGCCAAGAAGGCCGATGAGGCGAAGAAAGCGGCCGAGAAACAGCAGGCTGACATCGCCAAGAAGAAAGCCGAAGAAGAAGCGAAGAAAAAAGCCGAAGAAGAGGCCAAGAAGCAGGCCGCTGAAGAGGCGAAGAAGCAAGCGGCCGAGGACGCCAAGAAAAAGGCCGCCGAGGACGCGAAGAAAAAAGCGGCCGAGGACGCCAAGAAGAAGGCGGCAGCGGCCGAAGAAGCGAAGAAGAAGGCAGCCGAAGACGCCAAGAAAAAGGCCGCAGCGGACGCCCAGAAGAAAAAGGCACAGGAAGCGGCGCGCAAGGCAGCTGAAGACAAGAAAGCACAGGCCCTGGCCGAGCTCTTGTCCGACACTACCGAGCGGCAGCAGGCACTGGCCGATGAGCAAGGTGATCAGGTGGCCGGCGATTTCGACGACCTGATTCGCATGCGCGCGGCGGAAGGTTGGGCTCGCCCGCCATCGGCGCGTAAAGGCATGACGGTGGTACTGCAGATCAACATGTTGCCTGATGGCACCATCATCAGTGTCAGCGTGGCCCGGTCCAGCGGTGACGGCCCGTACGACAGCTCGGCGGTGGCGGCAGTCAAGAACATTGGTCGCCTGACTGAGATGCAGGGAATGAAGCCGAGCGATTTCAATCAATATCGCTCGTTCAAGATGACATTTACACCTGAGGATCTAGCGTTGTGATTAAACGTCTGAGAGGACTGCTGGTCATGCTGTGCTGCGTGGCAGGCATGGTCGTAGCAGAGGAAAAGAACATCCTGGTCACCAGTGGCAGTGACCGGGCAACGCCCATTGCGGTTGTGCCGTTTGCAGTTCAAGGTGGCAGTGTGCTGCCCGAAGACATGGCCGAGATCATCGGCAACGACCTGCGCAACTCCGGCTATTACTCGCCGATCCCGCGCCAGAACATGATCAGCCAGCCCTCCCAGGCCAGCGAAGTCATCTTCCGCGACTGGAAAGCGCTGGGTGCTCAGTACGTGATGGTCGGCAGCATCGTGCCTTCGGGCGGCCGACTGCAGGTGCAATACGCCCTGTTCAACGTCGCGACCGAGCAGCAGGTGCTGACCGGCAGCGTGGCTGGCAGCACCGATCAGTTGCGCGACATGTCGCACTACATCGCTGACCAGTCGTTCGAAAAACTCACCGGCATCAAGGGTGCGTTCTCCACGCGCATGCTGTACGTGACGGCCGAGCGTTTCTCCACCAACAACACGCGCTACACCCTGCAGCGTTCCGACTATGACGGTGCTCGCGCCGTGACCCTGCTGCAGTCCCGCGAGCCGATCCTGTCGCCGCGGTTTGCGCCCGATGGCAAGCGTATCGCCTACGTGTCGTTCGAACAGAAGCGCCCGCGCATCTTCATCCAGCACATCGACACCGGTCGCCGTGAACAGGTCACCAACTTCGAAGGCCTCAATGGCGCACCTGCCTGGTCCCCGGATGGCTCGCGCCTGGCATTCGTGCTGTCCAAGGACGGTAACCCTGACATCTATGTGATGAACGTCGCCTCGCGTCAGATCAGCCGCGTGACTGCCGGCCCCGGTATCAACACCGAGCCGTTCTGGGGTAAGGACGGCAATACCCTGTACTTCACCTCCGACCGTGGCGGCAAGCCGCAGATCTATAAACAGTCGGTCGGTGGCGGCAGCGCCGAGCGCGTGACGTTCGTGGGTAACTACAACGCCAACCCGAAACTCTCGGCAGATGAAAAGACCCTGGTGATGATTCATCGCCAACAGGGTTTCACCAACTTCAAAGTTGCCGCACAGGACTTGCAACGCGGAAGTGTAAAGATTCTCTCGGAAACAAGTCTTGATGAGTCTCCCACTGTTGCGCCCAACGGCACCATGCTAATCTACGCCACCCGCCAGCAGGGCCGGGGAGTCTTGATGCTCGTCTCTCTCAACGGACGCGTGAGGCTCCCGCTTCCTACCGCTCAAGGCGAAGTCAGAGAACCGTCCTGGTCCCCCTACCTGAACTGATTGCGGCGTAATAACTTTGCTTAACACACTGGGGTTTCATTAGGAGTTTCACGATGGAAATGCTGAAGTTTGGTAAATTCGCTGCGCTGGCTCTGGCCATGGCTGTAGCTGTAGGTTGCTCCTCCAAGGGCGGTGACAACGCAGGTGAAGGCGCTGGCGCCGTTGACCCGAACGCTGGCTACGGTGCAAACACCGGCGCAGTCGACGGTTCCCTGAGCGAAGAAGCCGCTCTGCGCGCAATCACCACCTTCTACTTCGAATACGACAGCTCGGACCTGAAGCCAGAAGCCATGCGCGCTCTGGACGTTCACGCCAAGGACCTGAAAGCCAACGGCAACCGTGTCGTTCTGGAAGGCAACACCGACGAGCGCGGTACCCGTGAGTACAACATGGCTCTGGGCGAGCGTCGCGCCAAGGCCGTTCAGCGCTACCTGGTTCTGCAGGGCGTTTCCCCTGCTCAGCTGGAAGTGGTTTCCTACGGTGAAGAGCGTCCAGTTGCTACCGGCAACGACGAGCAGTCCTGGGCTCAGAACCGTCGCGTAGAACTGCGTAAGTAAGTTCCTATGCGTAAGTGCCGCCGTGCAGTAACCGTCCTCGCACTCAGCCTGCCCCTTTCGGCGTGGGCTGCAGTCCCTGTAGTAGATGACAACACAGGCAGCTATCCGCCTGCGGGTTATGGCACGAGCGGCGCCTATGCCGGGGCAGGGGCTTCGGCCCCTGCCTCTGCACAGGGCCAGCTGTTCATGCAGCTGCAACAGATGCAGGATCAGCTTTCCCGCCAGCAAGGCATCATCGAAGAGTTACAGAACGATGTGTCTCGCATGAAGCAGGAAAACCTGGAGCGATACCAGGACCTGGACCGTCGCATCAACAGTGGCGCCGCGCCTGCCGCGACCCCTGACAATTCTTCCGGCGGTGGTGCTTCCAGTGCCACCTCGGGGGCTGCAGCCGGTGCTGCCGCCCAACAACCGGCCGCCAATAGCGAGCCCGGTGATCCGGCCAAGGAAAAGCTCTATTACGACGCTGCCTTCGACCTGATCAAGCAAAAAGACTTCGACAAGGCCAGCCAGGCGTTCAATGCCTTCCTGCGCAAGTACCCCAACAGCCAATACGCGGGCAATGCCCAATATTGGCTGGGCGAAGTGAACCTGGCCAAGGGTGACTTGCAAGGCGCCAGCCAGGCGTTCGCCCAGGTGAGCCAGAAGTATCCAAAGCACAGCAAGGTGCCAGACTCCTTGTACAAGCTGGCCGACGTCGAACGTCGTCTTGGTCACACAGACAAGGTGAAGGGCATTCTGCAGCAGGTCGTGACCCAGTACCCCGGTACATCGGCCGCGCAATTGGCCCAGCGCGACCTGCAAAAGCTGTGAATGCTTAAGGCGCTTGCCTGCCGTTCGAAAGAAACCCGCGCCTGACGCGGGTTTTTTCGTTAGACTCAGCGCCCTTTTTTCGTAAACACGCTGTCACGGATAACGCTATGTCGAGTCCGAGTCAGTGCCTGACGGAGGCGGGCAGCCTGTTTTGCTGTCACGCCCGTGGCGATCATGCAAGATACATTACGCATCACCGAAGTCTTTTACTCGTTGCAGGGTGAAACACGAACGGCTGGGCTGCCCACGGTTTTCGTGCGGCTCACCGGTTGCCCCCTGCGTTGCCAATACTGCGACAGCGCCTATGCCTTCAGTGGCGGCACCCTTCGCAGCCTCGATTCGGTCCTTGAGCAAGTGGCCGGCTTCAAACCGCGCTACGTTTGCGTCACAGGCGGCGAGCCCCTTGCCCAGCCTAACGCGTTGCCCTTGTTGCAACGCCTGTGCGATGCCGGTTACGAGGTTTCGCTGGAAACCAGCGGCGCGCTCGATATCGCCGGTACCGACGTGCGTGTCAGCCGCGTCGTTGACCTCAAAACCCCAGGTTCCGAGGAATCGCACCGCAATCGCTATGAGAACATCTCGCTGCTGACGCGCAACGACCAGGTCAAGTTCGTCATCTGTTCTCGCGAAGATTACGACTGGGCGGTGTCCAAGTTGATCCAGTACAACCTGGCCGAGCGCGCCGGTGAAGTACTGTTCTCCCCGAGCCACCACCAAGTCAGCGCCACCGACCTGGCCGACTGGATCGTCGCCGACAATCTGCCCGTCCGCTTCCAGCTCCAGCTGCACAAGCTGTTGTGGAACGACGAACCTGGGCGCTGAGCAAGAGAGTGAGACATGACTGATAAACGCGCAGTAATTCTTCTGTCCGGTGGCCTGGACTCGGCCACGGTCGTGGCCATGGCCAAGGCGCAGGGCTATGCCTGCTACACCATGAGCTTCGATTATGGCCAGCGCCACCGAGCCGAGCTCAACGCCGCCGCACGTGTTGCCCGAGACCTCGGTGCAGTGGAGCATAAGGTGATCGGGCTGAACTTGGATGGCATCGGTGGCTCGGCCCTGACCGACAGCAGCATCGATGTGCCACAGACGCCGGGGGAGGGGATCCCGGTGACCTACGTGCCGGCACGCAACACGGTGTTCCTGTCGCTGGCGCTGGGCTGGGCTGAAGTGCTGCAAGCACGGGACATCTTCATCGGCGTCAACGCCGTGGATTATTCCGGCTATCCGGACTGTCGTCCCGAATTCGTCGAAGCCTTCGAACGCATGGCCAACCTGGCCACCAAGGCCGGGGTCGAGGGGCAGGGCTTCCGTATCCAGGCGCCGCTGCAGAACATGAGCAAGGCCCAGATCGTCCAGGCCGGCATGGCGCATGGGGTCGACTATAGCCTGACCGTATCGTGCTATCAGGCTGACGACGACGGGCGTGCCTGTGGCAAATGCGACAGCTGCCGGTTGCGGGCTGACGGCTTCAAGGCAGCTGCCGTAGCCGACCCGACACGATATTTTTAAGAAATCTTCGCGCGGGGTGTTGATTTCTCTATAGAAATCAGTATTATACGCGCCATCCAACGGGTCGTTAGCTCAGTTGGTAGAGCAGTTGGCTTTTAACCAATTGGTCGTAGGTTCGAATCCTACACGACCCACCATCTTCGCAGCGGTTGCGAGTCTTGAAGTAAGTCCACTTGGTCAGCTTCAGCAGCCGTACGAATCGAACCAGTCAGTTCGCTTCTGTGTGAAATTTGTACGAAGAGCCCGCCCTTATCGGCGGGCTTTTTCGTTTCTGAGAAAAAGCATTTACCATGCCGATGAATGCCGTTCTTGGAATGCCGTGGCAATGCTGGGTCTTGCGTTTCTTACCCAAGAAGCGAAGGCCCGAGCCCAAAAAACTCGACCGCGCCAGCAGAAATACCAATGTTGTCCATTCTCTCTGCCACCAGACGAGGCAGCGGCGCGCACCAAAGAAGTTTCCCGTTATCGGCATTGAGCCTACGCAGGTGCTGAGAAAGGCATCGGCCGGTAATTGACGAATGCCTGTCACTCTATCGGGCAGTGTTGCTTCACGAGCCGTGTTCCCAATGTATGAAGTTGCAGCGGCCTGTAACCTGAATAAGCGATCATTCAGCACTGGGTTACCGGTTGCGTCCGTTCCAACGCGAGTGGAAGAACTCAGCTTACATTGTTTTACAGACTTTTCACCAAGTGATGACATCTGGATGTATACCCTCTCGCCCGTTATATGAGCTGGCGTGCTTGCCAGTCAATTGATTGTTCGCTTGGAGTAGAAGTATGAGGCAGCACATGGACCAACTTACCTTGGGCTCTGAGGGTGTATACGTCAGCATTTTCAAACGCTACAGATGGCTTGTAGGCCTAGGCACTCTTGTTTTCATTTTGCTGTTGGCCGGCTATTTTTATCTGCCGCGCGCGCCCGTAAATCTTGCGCTGCAAGATAATTTGAGCCACTCAGGGTTGTACAGTCGTTGGGCGGCAGGCGAGGTAATCGTCCTCGTTCGGCATGGGGAACGCTGTGACAGTTCGGTTAATGAATGCCTGGGGCCCAGTGCTGGTATCACGGTGGTAGGAAGCTCAATCTCATCTGCCGTGGGTCAGGGCTTCACGCAACTGGGAATGGGGCGCACTGACGTATTCGCGAGCCCTGCGACCCGTACCGTACAGACCGCCGAGTCGATGTTTGGACAGCCGGTGGTCGCCGAACGTTGGCTCCACGATTGCAATGAAACGCTGATCGATCAAGCCCTCGCTCGAAAAAAAGACAAGCGAAATATGATTTTGGTTACGCATAGCGGCTGTATCAGTGAGGTCGAGGCTTTACACGGTTACCCCAGTGCTCCAAAAAGCAAATACGCCAGTGCGTTATTCATCGCAGTGGATAGTCACGGCAATGCCACGCTTCGCGGGATACTCAACCCTGAAGACTGGCCGAAGATTGCGGATCGAAAGAAGTAACTTCTCCGGCCTCCAACGCAGAGGCCAAACTATATGAGTGAGCGTGGCGTAATGCCTCCTCCTGGCCGCCGACTGGGCGAACCTGTCGCCGATTGTGCTCAACGCAATATCATCTCAGGCAGCCGTTGGCTATAACACTTGGCCTTGACATGATCTCGACATTAATCAGTTAGCGTTGTGCCTGTCTTTGCCCTTGTGTCCAATAAAAAAGAGTGCTCAAGAACATTCGCTCTTGAGCGCTCTATTTGTCGTGAGCCCGCCGCAATGCTTAATCGAAAACTTTCGCTGTTTCTTATAGTAGCTGTCCTGCTCTTCGTCGGTCTGGGAAATCATCAGCTTCAGAACTCCACCGAGCCCCGCGTGGCGGGCATCGCCATGGAAATGCACCTGAGCGACAACTGGGTAACACCAACGCTGAACGGTGAGCCTTTCTTGGAGAAACCGCCGCTCAGCGTCTGGCTCAACGCTTCGATGATTCGCATCTGGGGTGGATCACCGTCGACTGTCAGACTGGCGTCTGCATTTGCGGGACTGTTCTGCATCTTGCTGTTGTACAGCGCGCTGACGCGTTCCAGGCGACCCAAGGAGGTCGTTTGGTGCGCGGCCTTCATGCTCGCGACCACCGCCAGCTTCTGGGCAAACTCACGGCAAGTGGGTGAGGATGCATTGCTGACCTTGGGCGTGACCATGGCCCTGTTGAAGTACTATCAGACACTCAACCGTGGGCCATCCGGTTCCACTCCAATCGCTACATGGCTCCTCTATACCCTCGGAATCACGATAGCCACGTTGAGCAAAGGGATTCTGGGCCTGGCGATGCCAGGCGTGGTGATATTTTCATGGTTGATGTTCGAATCCGTACTGCATCGACGGCTGGTAATAGGCGATTGGCTGCGGCCAGGGCTGTTTACCCTGCTGGCGCTCATTCCGTTATTCGTCTGGTTGTATTTCCTGTATCAACAGCGGGGTGTGGAAGCGCTTGAGGCCGTGCTGTGGAGCAACAGCGTCGGTCGTTTCAGTGGCTCATTCGTGGAAGCAGGTCATCATGAGCCCTTCTACTATTATCTGGTCAAGCTGACGCAAGCCTTTCTACCTTGGAACCTACTGGTCTATCTAGGCCTGTGGCATTTTCGCAAGCAACTGTTCGCCAACCGTCACCTGATGTTTTTCAGCCTATGGCTGGTTGCGCAGTTTCTCCTACTCTCTCTGGCTTCGAGCAAACGCATGGTCTATCTGATGTCGCTCATGCCCGCAGCGGCGGTGATAGCGGCAGAATATGGGTGCATGCTCGCTTCACGGGTGCGCCAGCGCTGCATCGGGAAGGGCAACCTGGCCAGTTTATTCGTCAACGGCAAGTTACCGATTGCGGCCACGGTATTGCTCATCACAATGGGCTACGTGGGGGCTGCCCTATGGCTGATCCCGCGGGCGGACAGCGCATTGTCGTTCGTACCGCTGACTGACAAGATACATGCCCTTCAGCAAGAAGGGCGCAACGTGGCCTTGTTTCAGCCCAGTGAACGCCTGGCCGGTGCCAGTGTGTTCTACAGCCAGACGTTGTTGCCCACGTTTACGTCAGAACTGCAGTTGATGGCTTATTTGAAAGCGGCGCCGATGAATGTTGCCGTCATGGAGCGTTCTTCTCAGCCCTTGCCACCGTTTGCTGTCATGCAGCGCTTCCAGGTAGGAAGCCGTGTGTACTATTTTGTCAGTGCCGCTGGGGCAGGGGGTAAATGACCCGCACCGCGTTGTCGATGGTGATTCCCACACACTCAAGTCCGAACGCTCCTGGGCAGCCCCTATGTTGCAGACGGGTCATCCGAATACACCCGGGTGTTTGCTCAGGTAGCTGCTTGATCCAAGAAAATGCGGCGATACCCTGATCTAACAGGGTGTTCACCAAAGGCGCGTAGCCTGCTCGGACCACCTGTTCTACGCGCCTTTTGACGTTCACTGTGTCGAGCTGGCGCTTCGCTCATAGCGTCCTGTGCTGTCCTCAACGCGTCCAAGCCATCGGCTTGAGCTGATTATTCAGATGCAACGCTTCTGGAAGGTGCAAGCCGCTCATGCTAACGCGCAGCAGTGGTGACCCCACCGGGCTCAACATCGCCCTCATGCAAACCGCCCCCCAGTGCCTTGTACAGAACTACCCGATTGGCGATTTCTGCCCCGCGCAGCTCAAGCATCGCCTGGCGTGCTGTTTGAAGCTGGCGTTGAGCGTCGAGCAGCTCCAAGCGACCGTCCAGACCCGCGCGGTAGCGTTGGTCGGCCAACGCCAAGCGTTGTTCCATGGATTTTACGACACGCTGTTGCGCCTGAATCTGACGGTCGTAAGTTGCCGTCCCGGCCAAAGCATCGGCTACCTCGCGAAAGGCTGCCTGGATAGATCGCTCATATTGAGCCACTGCTTCGGATTTGCGTACTTTGGCCAGCCGCAACTCAGCACGCAAGCGCCCTGCCTGAAATAACGGCTGAGTGATTTGCGGGGTAAAACGCCACACTTGTCGGCTTGGGTCGAACAGACTCTCCAGCGATGTACTGGCGTAACCGAGCGACGCGGTCAGGGATATCTGTGGGAAGAAAGCGGCCCTTGCCGCGCCAATGTCCGCGTTGCTGGCTCGAAGCATTTGCTCGGACTGGCGCAGGTCTGGGCGTGAGAGCAACAGCTCAGAGGGCAAGCCTACGGCCAGATCGGTCAATATCGGTTGGTGATCAAGCGGCAGGGCCGGTGGCAGCTCAGAAGATGGCACCTGGCCCACCAGCAGTTGCAGTGCATTTTGGGCGCGAGCAACTGAGCGCTGCCGTGCCAGCAAGTCTGCCTCGGCGCTGGCGACCTGACTCTCTGCCTGTACCACATCCAGACTGCTGCTCTGCTTGGACGCCTGCAGCAGTCGCGCTAGCTCGAGCGATTGCTGCCAGTCTGCCAATGTACGCTCGGCCAGTTGGCGTTGCTCTTCGGCCACTTGCCGCGAGAAATAGGCTTCGGCAACAGCGCTGACGAGTGTGATCTGTGCAGCGTCGCGGCCTTGTTCACTGGCAAGGTAGCGCGCCAGAGCTGCATCCGACAGCGACCGCACGCGGCCAAACAGGTCAAGCTCGAAAGCGCTGACGCCAACGTTCACCGCCAACTGCCTGTTGACCCGGCGCTGTGAGTCTTCTGTACTGCCTTCGCCCACGCTCCGTTCCTGGACCCGGCTGGCCTCCAGCGCTACCGAGGGCAGCCGCGAAGCCTGCTGGATGTTGAACATCGACCGAGCGGCCTCTACGTTCAATGTTGCCAGGCGTAAATCGCGGTTGTGCGCCAAGGCCTGCTCGATCAGGCGCTGTAATTGCCGATCCGCGAACATCGTCCGCCAGCCCAGCGCGCTGGGCGGAACAGAACGAGGTTGCGCTGGCACCGCGATGCGTTCGTTCGCAAAGCTGTCAGGAACTGGCAGGGATGGCTGATGGAAAGTGGGTGTCAGCGAGCATGCCGTGAGGCAACTGATCAAGCCCATTGAGGCCAACGAACGCTTCATTGTTTTTCCTCACTCAGGCGTGGCAAGCGAACAAAACGGGTCCTGCTCCAGCGGTGGATGCGTTGCTCGATTCCCATCACAAAGACAAAGAACACCGGCACGAAAAACACCGCCATCACGGTACCACTGAGCATGCCGCCAAATACCCCAGTACCGATTGCACGCTGGGTTTCAGCACTTGCTCCTGACGCCAGCATCAGTGGAACGACACCAAGGGTAAAGGCCAGCGAGGTCATCAGGATCGGCCGTAAGCGCAAGCGGGCAGCGGTCACTGCAGCGTCCACGAGCGTGCGCCCATCAGCATGAAGTTGGCGGGCGAACTCGACGATGAGGATGGCATTCTTCGCTGACAAACCAATGATGGTGATCAGTCCGACCTTGAAGAAGACGTCGTCAGGCAGGCCGCGCAGCATTACAGCGGCAACTGCGCCAATCAGGCCAAGGGGCACGACCAGCATGACCGAAAGGGGGATCGTCCAGCTTTCGTACAGCGCGGCCAGTACCAGGAACACCACCAGTGCCGAAAGCAGCATGAGCATCGGCGCCTGAGCGGCGGCCTCACGCTCCTGCAGTGATTGGCCTATCCAAGCGACTGCATAGCCTTGGGGCAAGCGGGCTACCAAGCGTTCCATCTCGGCCATCGCCGCTGAGCTGGAGATCCCAGGTGCAGCCTCGCCGGACATGCGCACTGCGGGGAATCCCTGAAAACGCATCAATTGCTGCGGCATCTGTTTCCACTGCGCCGTTACCACTTCGCTCAACGGCACCATCGCTCCCTTGGCGTTGCGCACACGCAACTTCAGCACATCATCAAGTTGCATGCGCGTCTTTGCGTCGGCTTGCAGGATGACCTGCTGCATACGACCATTGTTGGGGAAGTCATTCACGTACTGTGAACCCATTGCTGCCGTCAATGTGGTGCTCACGGCTGCGTAAGACACCCCCATTGCCTCGGCCTTCTGTCGGTTTATGTGCAGGCTGATGCTGTCGCCCGGTGGCAGGCTGTCGACATAGACCTGTCCCAGCAGCGGGCTCTGCCTGGTCATTTCGAGCAATTGGGCCTGCGCCTTGGCCAGATCTGCGCTGCCCCGGTTGGCGCGGTCTTGCAGGTACAGGCCAAATCCGGATGACGTTCCCAGCTCCTCGATCGCAGGCGGCATCTGACTGATCACGATACCGTCGAGGTTATCAGCCATGGCTTGATCAACCAGCGCCGCTTCTTCAGCGGCAGTGGCACCGTCACGCTGCTTCCAGTCCTTGAGGGTGGTGAAAGCCATTGCAGCATTTGGACCGGACCCCGAGAAGCTGAAGCCTTGCACCACTAGATTGGTGTCCAGTGCCGAGCGCGTGGCGATATGCTGCTCGAAGCGCTCGACCACCGCCAATGTGCGCTCGCGTGTCGCGCCGCTGGGAAGCTGTATGGACGTCATGAAATAACCCTGGTCTTCGTCCGGCAGAAAGGACGAGGGCAGGCGCTGGGCGGCGATCACCAATACCCCACAAAGTAGCGCATAAACCACCATCATTCGCCCGCTGTGCCCTATCAGGCGCGCAACATCGCTGGTGTAGCGAGCGGTCAGGCGGTCGAAAGCGCGGTTGAAGGCGCCAAACAGGCCACGCTTTGGGTGAGCGCCCTTGGCCATAGGCTGCAACAAAGTGGCGCAAAGTGCGGGGGTCAGGCTTAGCGCAAGAAATGCCGAAAACAGGATTGAAACCGCCATCGACAAGGTGAATTGTTGATAGATGACGCCGACCGAGCCGCTGCCGAACGCCATCGGGATGAAGACTGCAGTGAGCACCAATGTGATGCCGATCACCGCCCCGGTGATTTCCTTCATCGCTTGCGCGGTCGCTTCGCGCGCAGATAAGCCTTGAGTGGCCATCAGGCGCTCAACGTTTTCCACTACCACGATGGCGTCATCTACGATAATGCCGATCGCCAGGACCATGCCGAACATTGTCAACGTGTTGATCGAAAAGCCCGCCAGGAGCATCACGGTGAAGGTGCCAAGCAAGGCGATAGGCGCGACGATAGCCGGAATCAACGTGCAACGCAGGTTCTGCAGAAACAGAAACATCACCAGAAACACCAGTGCCATGGCTTCGAACAGGGTATAGATCACCTTTTCGATGGAAATCTTGACGAAAGGGGACGTATCGAACGGCACCGAGTACGTAATCCCTGCCGGCATGGTCGGCGCAAGCTCTGCCAGACGTTCGCGTACCGCCGAAGCAGTACGCACCGCATTGGCGCCTGGGGAAAGCTGAATAGCTACACTTGCGGCTGCTCGGCCGTTCTCTCGATTTGAGAATGCATAGGATTGGGCACCTAATTCCACTCGCGCGACGTCGCCAAGCACCACTTTTGCCCCGTCAGCGCTTGCTCTGAGTACGATCTGGGCAAATTGTTCGGGTGCGCCCAGTTGGCCTTCCACAGTCAAAGGTACCGTCAGGCGCTGACCAGGCAAGCTCGGTTCGTCTCCGATCCGACCGGGTGCGACCTGCGCATTCTGTTGCTCAATGGCTTGGGCCAGCTCGCTCATGGTCAGGCCATAGGCAGTCAGTTTGCTTGGGTCTACCCAGATGCGCAGGGCCCGCTCGGAGCCGAAGACTTGCACCCGGCCAACGCCGTCGATGCGACGTACTTCCTGGACGATGTTGCGTGCCAGGTAATCATTCAGCGCGAGTTCATCGAAACGGCCATCGGGTGAGGTCAAACCGATCATCATCAGAAACCCTGAGGCGGCTGACTCAACCTCCAGACCATTTTGACGCACAGCTTGAGGCAAGCGCGGTTCGGCTGCCTTGATGCGGTTCTGGACATCGATCTGGGCCAGCTCCGGGTTGGTACCGGGCTTGAAGGTCGCGGTGATCTGAGCAGTGCCAGAGGCATCCACCGACGATTCAAAATAAAGCAGATTGCTTACGCCCGAAAGTTCGCGCTCGATCAAGCTGACGACCGAGTCGTTGAGCGTCTGTGAGGAGGCACCGGGGTAGGTGGCCATGAGGCTCACCGAGGGTGGTGCCACCGAAGGATAACGGGCGACAGGCAGCTGCGGAATCGCAATGACACCCACGAGTACGATGAACAGAGCTATCACCCAGGCGAACACCGGGCGATGGATAAAAAACTGCGGCATTACAGACTTCTCCGAATTCAGCGCGTGACCGCGCCGACCAGTTCGCGATGGGGGGCGGCTTGCCAAGGGCGAGCAGCAACCTGGGCGGCGGGCCGCAGGCGCTCGATGCCTTCGATGACGACGTGCTGGCCAGCACTCAGGCCGGACGCCACTCGATAACGGCCTGCGACCAGCTCACCGAGCTTGACCGGCACTAGTTGAACCTTGCTTTGGTGGTCCATTACCCACACGCTGGTTTGGCCTGCCGCGTGTATGACGGCCTGCTCGGGCACGCTCAGGGCAGCGGCGTAGTGCGCTCGTTGGATCCGCGCCTGAACGTACAGCCCAGGCAGCAAGCGACGCTCCGGGTTGTTCACCAGCACACGCAACAGCACATCGCCGGTGCCGGCATCGACGTCAACGCCAGAAAACAACAGGCGCCCTCGCATGTTCAGGGGGTTGCCGTCACCGTCAAGAATGTCAACGTTCGACGACTTAGGCGCCGAGGCAACGTGCTCGCGAAGCTCGTGCAGCATCGACGCTGGCTGACGGACGTCGACGTACACTTGATCGATCTGCTGGATGCGCGCCATGGGCGTGGTATCGGTCGCCGACACCAAGGCACCTTCGCTGACCAGCGACTGGTCAATACGCCCGCCAATGGGGGCTTCGACACTTGCAAATTGCACATCCAGCTTGCGTCGAGCCAGAGTGGCCTTCGCCTGTGCGACGTCGGCATCAGCCTGTTCACGCAAAGCAACGGCGTCGTCGAACACCTGACGGCTGATGGCTTCCACGCTCACCAATGTGCTCAACCGATCGGTCTGCACGCGCGCACGCTTCGATGCTGCTTCGGCCCGTTTCAACGCTGCTGCGGCGCTATCGACCTCGGCCTTGAACGGCGCTGGGTTGATCTGGAAGAGCACGGTTCCAGGCGCAATTTCAGCGCCTTGATCAAACAGGCGGCGCTGCACGATACCGCTGATCTGGGCGCGGATTTCTGCGCTGCGCACAGCTGCCACGCGTGCAGGCAGGTCATCGTTGACCGACATTTCATGCGTCTGCAAGGTCAGTACCGACACCTGCAGTGGGGCGGCAGCCTCGGCTTCTTCCGGCTTCGGCTTGCACCCGGTCATCGCCACGATCGCGAGTGCTGCGAGCAGTATGCTCGGCCGCCGGTATTTGCTGCCCATGTCCCTCTCCTAATTGCCAACGGCGCCCATGCCTTGAATTCATGCGAGCGCTCACGAGGTCTGCATTCTCGGCCCTGGTTGTTGCGATAGCTTCGAGGATTTATCGAGAACGTGTGAAGGGGATACAAAAAGGCAAAACGTTGATGAGCTAGGGCATGTGAAGCCTTTGCATGTACGACCAGCGCCGTTATCGCGCTGGTCTAGAACACTCGAAGACAGATCACCAGACCGCATGCCACACGTTCTGGCAAAGGCGGTTTGTGCGGGCGGCTCATCGGGCAAGTGACAGGATTATTTGAAGTCCCATTGCATCTGGGTGGCAATGCTCACGCCGACCGAGGACTGCACGCATTTATCGAGGTAGTCGGTGAAGCGAGGCGGTGCACCGATGCCTTCCTCAAGCAGGCGGCTATTGTCGAACAGATAGTTCAAGTCGGCGAACCCACTGTAGAGGCGCAAGGCGCGAATTACCAAGCGCGGGTTTGCCGGGCCGATCCGTTCTTCAAAACTGCTTGCCAGTTCCTTGAGGTCATGCGAGCTCACCCTGCGGTAGCGCGCGCCGACCGGCTCGGCCTCATTGGCCGCTGCATAGGCCTGGTCGATTTGCGCATACGTACACGCAGACGTATTGCCAGCCGAGATGTGATAAAGATCGTGTTTGAGTGTCGGCTTGATTGCCAAATTGATCAGTGCCTGGGCGCAATAGTCAGCGGGGATCACGTCGATGTATTCGTCGAGCCCACAGGTGAAGCTCTCCAGCGCAAAGCCCATGCGAAAGACCCAGAAAATACTCGCTGAAGGCTGGCATCCCAGCTCGCTATGGCCGACCACGATCGAAGGCCGTGCTACCACCAGCGGAAGGTCTGGAAGCCGCGAGCGCATGCGTTGTTCGATTTCCGCCTTGGAAGCGGTGTAGTCAACCAGGTGCTCCTGCTCATCCGGGAATTCCCATGATTCGCTGACAGGTGACTCACGCTGCGGGCCGCAGCACATTGCTGTACCCACGTGAACGAAGCGCTTGAGCCGACTGGAGCGACTCATCACTTCGGCAAAAGCGAACGTGCCTTCCACGTTCACTGGCCAAATGGTTGGGTTTTTTGAAAATGAAGCCACTGCCGCGCAGTTGATGACCCGATCCACGCACATCAATGACGAGCTTGCATCGGCCAACCAAGAGGTCTCGAGCAGATCGCCACAGATGATCTGGGCTGAGCTCAATTGCTGAGCCACGGCCGCCTTGACCCCGTGCTGTTCCAGGTTTGCCTGCAGCCGCTGCAAGCCCTGGTCTGGATTTTCGGCCCGGACCAGAAAGCGCAGCGCGGGCGCGCGCCCGGCTTCGATCAATTGAGCGGCAACGGTGCCGCCAAGAAAACCGGTGCTCCCGGTTAGCAGGATCACTTCTTGAGTGTCGTTTTGACAATCGCCAAAACCTGTCGCGGGGAGTCTTGCAATCATGTTCATCTGCTGTCCTTGGATACCAGGCCCGATTACGCGTTGCTGAGGGCCTGGTCCGAATGGTCGCCGCAGGGGTAGCGGCTGGTGGGCAGCGATTCTAGGAAGCAGAACTGAAGACTTTGTTCAGAAGGTGTCAAGATTCATTGAAGGCCGTGACTTTCTGACCCTGCCTGACCATTGTGGGCTGCCGCGTGGCGCGTCAGGTTAGATAAGTTGCAAATCAGGTGCAGGGGCGAGTGGCAAGGTTACCCTCACGGCCAAGCCACCACCGTCTCGGCGCTGCGCGCAAATCATACCGCGATGGGCCTCGCAGATAACCTCGGCTATCGACAAGCCGAGCCCGCCGCCGCCGCTGACCCGTGACCGCGACTGCTCTGCACGCCAGAAGCGCACGAACATGTTACGAAGGTCTTGCTCTTCGACACCTTGCCCGCGGTCGAGAAACTCCACGCACACCTGGCCGTTGTCGCAATCGGCCGTGACAGTGAGCTCCTTGCCGTAGGAGGCATATTTGATCGAGTTCTCGATGAGGATATTGATCAACTGACCTACTCGACCGTAGTCGCCTGTCAACCGTAAGGGCTGCCGAAACGACGTGGTCACCGTCATGCTCGCCTTTTCGAACTGAGGCGCGAACCATGCCAACCGTTCTTCAATCAATGTGCTGACGCAAAACTCAGACACCTTGAGGTGCAATTGCCCTGCCTGGGCAAGTGAAAGCAAGTGCAGGTCGCCGACCAAGTTATTGAGGTTGTTCAACTGGCTTTGAACCAGCACAAGTTGATCGGCGGACAAAGGAAACACATCGTCGAGCATGCCTTGAATTCTACCCAACGCGGCGTTGAGCGGTGTGCGCAGTTCATGGGCAAGGTTGGAGCTAGACTCTCGGACCTCCCGCTCGTACACACCCAGCTTTTCCACCATGGCATTGAAGTCGGTGCACAGCACCTGGATTTCAGAGGGCTCATGCCCATGCTGGGCGACCCGCACGCTGAGATCGCCGGTCGCTACCTTCCTGGCGGCTTCGGCAAACCGACTGAAGTGGGCAGTCAGGGGGCGGGATAGCAGGAAACCAAGAACAATGGTGATTGGAAGCACAGCGATAACGAAGCTCAACAACGCCCACAGATCCGAATTATCGGTGAAGCCGGGTAGGAACTCATTGATATCGTGGTACTTCTCGATGATCTTCCACAGTACGTCGCGGTTGCCTTCCACGTCCGAAAGGGCGGCGTTGAAAGCTGCACGGTCTTGCGAAGCCATGGCTTGTTCGATTCTGGCATCGGCAAGCCAGTAATACGCGGTCATGATGCAGAGAATGGTGATGACGGCCGTCACGGCCAGTAGCGTCATCCGCACGCCAACCCATAACCAAAGGGGCGACTTGTTCATAGAAGTTCCTGCTATTTGAATCGGTAGCCCACGGCGCGTACTGTCACCAATACGTCGCTCACGCCAGCGACCTCGAGTTTTTTGCGCAGATTATGAACATGGGTATCGATGACCCGGCTCAAGGCGTCACTGTCAGGCATGCACAGATCCAGCAGCTCGTCACGTGTGAAGGCTTTGTGCGGGGTTCTGGCTAGCGCGCCGAGCAATACGAATTCTGAACGTGTCAGGTCCAACAGGACGGATTGACCCGACGGCCCGCGCACGCCAGCCACTACGCTTTCGGTATCCACCCAGACGTTGTCGCACTCGATCAGGTTTTTCTTCGCAGCCGAAGGCTGCGTGCGCCTGAGCACTGCCTGGACCCGGGCAACTACCTCTTTTGGATTGCACGGTTTAACCACGTAGTCGTCAGCGCCGTAACGCAGCGCGCCGATTTTCTCCGGCTCATCCCCGACGGCAGTCACCATGATGACTGGCGTATCGCCGCTGCGGCGGATCTCAGACAGCACCTGTGCTCCGTTCATCTTGGGAAGCATCATGTCGAGGAGCACGAGAGCGGGCTTGAGCTGACGAAAATGCATCAGCCCCTTGGCGCCATCCTCAGCGACCGTCACCTCGAAACCTTCTTTCTTGAGGTAGGCCTCCAGAATACTGGCGCCGTCGGCATCATCCTCAACAATCAGAATTCTGTTCTGACTCAAAACTCACCTCTGGGCGGTTGTACGAACAACCCGGCAGGCTGGGCCTGCGTGCCGAGTTGCAAAACGATTTAGGCATCACGCCATTATCGGCGATCAAGGTTGCGGCTCAAGCCTGGCGTAGCATGGGTTCTGCTTCCTCGTCGCACCGTGTTTGAACTGAAGGGGCAGTCGAGCAAGACTTGCCACGGCCAATTGGGAAATACTCCAAGCCGTATCTGTCCATCCGCTCAGGGTCGTAAAGATTGCGACCGTCGAATATTACCGGAGACCTCAAACGCGCCTTGATCACTTCAAAATCAGGCGCCTTGAACTGCTGCCACTCCGTGCAAATGATCAGCGCATCGGCACCACCCAGTGTCGCCTCAGGCGTGCCCATGAGAGACAAGCGGTCGTCGTGCCCATAGATCTTTTGGGTTTCGTGCATGGCTTCTGGGTCGTAGGCACATACCCTGGCCCCGTGAGCCCACAAGGCTTCCATCAACATCCGGCTAGGTGCGTCTCGCATATCGTCGGTGTTGGGTTTGAATGCCAGCCCCCATATAGCGAATGTCTTGCCTTTCAGATCGCCTGCATAATAAGCGCGGACACGTTCGAAAAGCTTGTTTTTCTGCCGTTCATTGACGGCCTCGACTGCTTTGAGCAGGTCGCTCGAGCACCCGGCCTGCTCGGCGCTGTGAATCAAGGCGCGCATATCCTTTGGGAAGCATGAGCCGCCGTATCCACATCCAGGGTAGATGAAATGGTAGCCAATGCGCGGATCGGCACCAATGCCCTGGCGCACAGACTCAATGTCGGCACCCAGATTTTCCGCCAGCTCGGCAATCTGATTGATCATGCTGATCTTGGTTGCCAGCATGCCGTTGGCGGCATATTTGGTCAGCTCGGCGCTTCGAAGTCCCATGAACAGCATACGGTCATGGTTGCGATTAAAGGGCTCGTATAATTCCCGCATCACCTCGCGCACATGCTCATCGTCACAGCCCACTACAATTCGGTCTGGTCGTCTGCAATCTGCCAGGGCCGCGCCTTCTTTCAGAAACTCAGGGTTGGAGGCAATTTCGAAACTCAGTGAACGGCCGCTCTGTTCCAGCCGCCCGTTCATGTGTTCACGCAGTCGATCTCCCGTACCGACCGGTACCGTCGATTTTTCAACCACGATCACGGGATCGCTTCGGTACTTGGCGATCTGATCGGCAACTGCGAACACTGCACTCAGATCGGCCGCGCCGTCTGGGCCGGGTGGGGTACCCACGGCAATGAATTGTACCCGGCCATGATCGACAGCAACGCGAGGATTATCGGTAAAGACCAGGCGCCCGCTCTCTAGCCCTTCGGCCAACAGGGTATCCAGCCCAGGTTCGTAAATGCTGGCAATTCCGCGTGAAAGCTGGGCGATCTTGGCGTTGTCGATATCCATGCAGACAACGTCGTGACCCACTTCGGCCAGGACGCTGGCCTGAACGAGGCCCACATAGCCACTGCCAAAAACTGTGATTTTCATCAATTACTTCCTGTTCGAATAAAATGTATATCAGGCTGCGCGGCGGCGGCTGTTTACGGTCCATACACCCGTCATCACCAGGCCAACGCCCAGGGATTTGCTCAATGTCACGGGTTCGTTGAACATCGGGAGCCAAGCCGCCAGCAGGTAGACCAGCGCATAGCTCAGGCTTAGCAAGCTGTAGGCTCTTGCCAATGGCAGGCCACGAAGCGCCACCAGCCAGCACATCAGGGAACTCACATAGGCCATCACGGCTAGCGCAACGACCATCAATGCCATTTTTGATAGTTGCGCATACGGCCAGTGTTCAGGCGGCGGGAGTCGACTCATCCCCCAGCGCATGCCCAATTGGCCAACGCTTACCAATACGATGCTTAGGCCAACCGCCCCCCAACTTCGGTTACGGGTCATGCCGGAGCTCCCAACAAACAAACTCCACCCACGACCATGGCCAACCCCGCGAGATGACGACGGTCGACGGGCTCGCCAAATAGCAGACGAGCCGCCAACGTAATCAGCAGGAAGTTGAGGCTCAGCATTGGGTAAGCCACGCTCACGTCGGTATGCTGGAGCACCAACAGCCAGCAGAGCAGGCCGCCACCCAGACTGGCAATTGCCAGCCACGGCCAACAGGTCCTCAGATAGGTGCTCCAGCCTGAGCCAACCGGGAGTTGGGCCCAGTACTGCACGGTCAGCTTTTGCGTGATCTGTCCGATGCATGTCAGCAGCAAGGTCGCGGTGATCAGTGCGAGGCTCATGGTGCTGACTGGTCGAGGATGATCAGCGTCAATCGGCCACTGCTGAAACGTTTGCCGCCGACAGCGATTTTTTCCAGCTCGTAACGCTCGCGCTCATCATCGATACGCAGCAGCACCCCCACGGGGCCTTCCTGGCGGGCCTGCTTCAACCATGGCTGTATCTGAGTAGCAGGTACGCTGCGGTGGCGGTGTTCAGGGTAGGACAACCCATATTTCAGCTCGCCCTGAGTGTCATACAACGTGACCTGCGCAGTCTTCAGCCGCCAGGCCAAGGCAGAGGCAGCCCCTAAATCATTGCTGAGCAAATTGCGCACGTTCGCAAGCTCAGGCATGTGCCGGGCCACGAATTGATCGGGCGTCTTGTTGTTGACGACATGCGCCGGCATAGCAGGTGGCAGAAACGCAACCAGCATCCAGATCCCGAACAGCGGGGCGTACCAGTACTTGAGCGGCCGCAGCCAAGCGGCGACGGCTGCAACTCCCCACACGCTGATGACAGCCCAGACCAGCGTGAGTCGCAAGGGCTCGTCGTGGTACACCGGCTTGTACAACTGCAGGTAAATCATTGATGCCGCGCCACCGATGGCAATCACCATGTTGATCATGGCATTGGTGCGCAGCCCTGCGCTTGAGGCATGACGCAAGCGCAGGGCCAGTGCATGGCCCATGAGCAAAGCCAGTGGCATCAGGCAAGGCATGATGTAAGTCGGTAATTTGCCTCGGCAGACACTGAAAAAAAACAGCGGCATCAGGAACCACAACGCCATGAACATGATTGCCGGTTGGCGCCTGTTTTCCCAGGTCTGCCGCACCGAGCTGCCGAGCATGCCTGCCCAAGGTAAACATGCCGCGGCAAGCAACGGGAGATAGAACCACCAAGGACGCGCATGCTGGGCATCTTCGCCGGCAAATCGTCGAATATGCTCATGCCAGAAAAAGAAGCGCCAGTAATCAGGTTCTTGAGCGTGAACCGCAGTCACCCAAGGCAGGCTTACCGCCACGGCTACCACGATTGCCAAAGGCCCGTACACCAGTAGGTCTTTCCATCGGTTCCGGGCAGCGGCGAATGGCAAGGCTACTAGAACCGGAATCAACCACCCCAGGAAACCCTTGGTGAGAAACCCCATTGCACAGGCCACACCGACCAGCGCCCAGTAACCCAGTCTGGCCGCGCGGGTGCCACTGCTAAGGGCTGACCAGAGCGCGAACACGCTTAGGTTGACCCACAGCGTGAACTGCGGATCCAGGTTGGCATAGCCAGACTGCCCGGCTATCAACCCGTAGCTGCCATACAGCAGAGCACAAACGATACTGGTATGGCGGTTGCACCAGACCTTTTGGGCAAGCAAGTAAACGAGCAGAGTGCTCAGCGCGGTCGCTAGAAGTGAAGCGATGCGCACGCCAAAAAGATTCTGACCAAAGATTTCCTGGCCAAGCGCAATCATCCAGTAGCCTGCGATGGGCTTCTCGAAATAGCGCATACCCAGAAAACGCGGTGAGATCCAGTCACCGTCGAGCAGCATGGCCTGGGAAATCTGAGCGTAGCGGGTTTCATCCGGAATCCACAGGCCGTGATTGGTCAGTGGAATCACGTAGAACAGAGCGAAGGCCAACAGCACCAACGACCAGGAACGGATCTGGCTCATGCTTGCCGCACCCCCAACCAACCCTGGCGACCTTCGATATGTCCACGCGAAACATGCGCCACCGGCAGGTGCTCATGCCGCGCGGGCAGCATCCTGCCCAATGGCCCCAAGCCGATGCCTTGTCTCTGCGCAAGGTGCAACAAGTCCTTGAATGCATCAGCCATGACGATGCCTTCAACTTCCGCATGAGCGGTGTAAACGTTGTCGCTGGTGTTCTCGAACCGTTCGAGAATAAACGCATTGAAGTCGGATGCCCGCAGCCGGGGACCTACGACTTCGTCAAAAGTCGGCAAGCTGACGGGAATCTGAGGCGTGCGTGCTTTGCCTTGGTCAGTGCGTGGCAGGAATACCCCGCGGCCCCGGCAGTCGCTGTTGAAGCGAAAACCAAACGCTTCCTTGGCTTCAACCACGCGTCTGTCGGCCCGCCACCCAGGTGCTGCGGAGCAGGTGACGGGCTGGCCAAGTATGTCCGACAAGCAGTTATAGCCTCTGTCGATGTGCTCATACAGTGTGTTTGTCGACCAGGAGCCTATCCGCTGCTGCCAGGCATGGTGGTCCCACGCGTGCAGTCCAACTTCATGGCCGGCCTCCAGGGTACGGCGCATGATGGGTGCGAGCGCTCGGCCGATTGGCTTGCCAGGCCAGGCTGTCCCGGCCAGAGCGATGTCCCATCCATACAAACTGGCGGCACGGGAGCGCAGCATTTTCCAGAAAAACGTGGGCTGCATGAGGCGCCACAAATGGCGCCCCATATTGTCCGGTCCGACACTGAAGAAGAAAGTTGCCTTCACATCGGCTTCGTCAAGCACATCGAGCAGGCGAGGCACACCTTCTCGTGTCCCTCTGAAGGTATCGACATCAATGCGCAAACCTGCGGTCAGCATGGGATGGCCTCACGCTCGCGCAGCGCCTCGTGAAGGAAAAAGTCCAAGGTTTTGGCAATGGTGTCACGCATCTCGATGGTAGGTTGCCAGTCAAGAAGACGACGCGCATTGGCAATGCTCGGCTTGCGATGGGCGACGTCTTGATAGCCGTCGCCGTAGAAAGTTCTGCTCTCCACGTCGCGGAAGCCGGCGAAGGGAGGAAAGTGTTTGCGCATGGGGTGTGCTTCGAACTGTCGGAGCAGTTCCTCACCCAGTTGGCGGATGCTGGCTTCATTATCGGGGTTGCCGATATTGATGATTTGCCCATCGCAGCGTCGGCCCGCATTATCGATGATCCGCGCCAATGCCTCGATGCCATCGTCGACGTCTGTGAAACAGCGTTTCTGTGCGCCGCCATCGACCAGGCTGATAGGTGTCCCTTCGACCAGGTGCAGAATCAGCTGTGTGATTGCCCGGGAACTGCCGATGCGCGCTGAATCCAACCGATCCAGACGTGGCCCCATCCAATTGAAGGGACGGAACAACGTAAACCGCAGGCCCTGTTGCCCATAGGCCCAGATCACGCGGTCCAGCAATTGCTTGGAAACCGAGTAGATCCACCGTTGTTTGTTGATCGGGCCGACCACCAGGTTGGAATTGTCTTCATCGAAGCGCTCGTCCTGGCACATGCCATAGACTTCCGAGGTCGACGGAAAAATCACGCGTTTGTCGTACTTCACGCAGTAACGGATGATCTTGAGGTTTTCTTCAAAATCCAGTTCAAACACACGCAATGGGTTTCGGGTGTATTCGATTGGCGTAGCAATGGCTACCAGTGGAAGGACGACGTCGCACTTCTTCACATGGTATTCAAGCCACTCGGAGTGAATGCTGATATCGCCTTCTACAAAGTGGAAGCGCGGATGGGTTCTGAGCCTTGCGATGGCATCGCTACCAATGTCCATGCCATAGACTTCGTAGCTCTCATCAAGCAGCAGGCGTTCGGAAAGGTGGTTACCAATGAAGCCGTTCACACCCAGGATCAACACGCGGGTGCGTGTTGGCTTCGCAACGGGCTTGGCAAGCAAGGACGTGCATTCAACAAGCCCTGACTCCTCGGCAAGCCGGGGGCCACTCACGTACAAGCCCTGATCACCGCGCTGTCCGAAACGGACGACCAGAGAATGTTCACCGCAGGCAATGCGCAAGGGGTCTACTGACAGTACCGTTCCCGGTGTCTGGTTCATGTTGCCTGGCAACACATCTGCATCCCAGACGATGACCTTCTGTTCGCCGATTGTGAAAAACGCACCTGGGTAGGGGTGGGACACTGCCCGCACGAGGTTATAGAGTTCGCTTGCTGGCCGGCACCAGTCGATCAACCCGTCAGCAGCGGTTCTGCGGCCATAGTACGTCGCCAGGTGTTCCTGCTGAGCAACTTCCTCATGACGATGCTCGATCAATAACGGTAAGTGCTCACGCAGCAGCGTACTGGCAGCATCGCGCAACTTGCGATGCAGCAGCAGGGCTGTATCGGTAGGAGCAATTGTTACAGGCAGTTGAGCAACGATTGGACCGGCATCCGCTTTCGCAGTCATGCGGTGCAGGGTCACGCCGGTTTCTTCCTCGCCGTTGACCAGCACCCAATTAGCGGGTGCGCGACCACGGTAACGCGGTAGCAGTGAACCATGCAGGTTGTATGCGCCACGACTCGCGCACCCAAGCAGTGCGTCGCTTAGTAGGTGACGGTAGTAAAAGGAAAACATCAGGTCGGGCGCTAGCGCACGAATACGTTCTATCCACAATGGATGGTTGACGTCATCCGGGGCATACACCGGAATGTCATGCAGGGCGCATAGTTTGGCGACCGAAGCAAAGAACATGTGTTCCTGAGGGCTGTCGGTATGGGTGAAGACGGCCGCGATCTCGACCCCTGCTTGCAAAAGCGCTTCAATGCCCGCGCAGCCAATATCGTGATAAGCAAAAACAACTGTTTTACAAGGCATGGGATTCAGACTCGACACGAATGGAAACAGGCCCACCGTCAGAAAGTGCTGACGAGGCCGGTTTGGAGCGAACAACGCTCTCTATGAAAAAACGGGGACGTGCGCGTACATCGTTGTACATTCGGCCCAGGTATTCACCTAACAGGCCCATGCCCAGAAGTTGCAGTCCACTGAACATGAACAGGACTGCGAACAGCACGAACATGCCGTTCCCTGCCCAGGAAGCTCCCAAACTCAGGCGAAGCAGCATCAGCACCAACGCGAAGAAGAACCCCAGCCCGGCCATGGTCGCACCTGTGATGCTCAGCAAGCGCAGCGGTGTGGTGGTCATGCAGGTGATCAGATCGAACAACAAATTCAGCAAGCGCATGGTGCTGTACTTGGAGTCACCGTGTTCGCGCTCGGCATGGGCTACCCATAGCTCACACGTGTGCCGGGCAAAACTGTTGGCCAGAATGGGAATGAATGTGCTGCGCTCCCGGCAAGCGAGCATGGCGTCGACGACCGTTCGCCGATAAGCGCGCAGCATGCACCCGTAGTCATTCATGGCTACGCCTGTGGAGCGCTTGACCGCCAGGTTGACGATGCGCGATGGCCAGCGTCGCCAGGCGGAGTCCCGACGGCGTTCACGTACCGACCCGACCACGTCATAGCCTTTTGAGGCCTGCCTCACCAGGCGTGGAATCTCCTCGGGAGGGTTCTGCAGATCGGCGTCCATGGTGATGATCAAGTCGCCACGGGCATGTTCGAAACCGGCGAGAATTGCGGCGTGTTGCCCATAGTTGCGGTTCAAGGTGACGGCCACGACCGGACTGTGCGGGGCCTGTGCCGCAGCCTGGAGTATCACAGCCGATTGGTCGCGACTGCCGTCGTCGACCATCACGATTTCATAAGGGCGTTGAAGAGATCGACAGGCGTCCAGGGTGCGACGCAGCAATTCAGGCAGGCTCGCTTGCTCGTTATAGACAGGTACTACGATCGATACCAAGTTGATTGGGTAGGGTTTCATTTGCCCTGCTCCAGAACGCCTTCAATAGCGGCAACGACGCGATCCACCTCGTGGGTTTGCATGCCGGGGAACAGCGGTAATGAGCACAGCCGGCTGGAATTCCATTCACTTTGGGGAAGGTGCAACTGCGGGTAGCGGGCGCGGTAGTATTGGTGAAGGTGAGTCGCCACGAAGTGGATACCAGTCCCGATGCCACGGGCCTTCAGGGCTTGCATGAACGCATCCCTGGTTAGACCGCATGTGTCGGGGTCTACACGTACGATGAACAGGTGCCACGCGTGTTTCTGATCCAAGGCCGGGATGCTCAATGGCTGCAAGGGGAGGTCTTGCAACCGCTGTAGGTACTGTGTCGCCAGCGCTTGGCGTCGAGCGTTCAGGTGCTCGAGTTTTTGCAACTGGACCAAGGCGATCACGGCGTTGATATCTGGCAAGTTGTATTTGAAGCCAGGCTCAACCACCTCGGCTTGCGGTCGGCGCCCCAGGTTCAGGCGATCAAAGGCATCGACCTCCAGCCCATGGAATTTGAGCCGTCGCGCTCGAGTGGCCAAGGCATCGTCGTCCGTCACGAGCATCGCGCCCTCGGCGCAGGTCAAGTTCTTGATCGCGTGGAAGGAGAAGATCGCCGTTCCCTGCTTGCCTATCCGCTCGCCGCGGTACTCGGTACCGATCGCATGTGCGGCGTCTTCGATCAGGGGAATACCATGCTGTTGCGCGAGGGTTCTGAGGGGGGAAAGGTCCAGGGACGCGCCGGCAAAGTGCACCGGGATGATCGCCCGGGTGCGCGGTGTTATTGCAGCCTCGATGTGCTGGGGCGTGCACATCAACGTGTCGCGATCTACATCGACGAACACCGGAGTTGCCCCAATAAGGGTGATCACATTGGCAGTCGATACCCAAGTTAACGATGGGGTGATTACCTCGTCGCCGGGACCGATCCCGAGCGCCAGCAGTGTCACGTGCAACGCGCCGGTTGCCGAAGACAAGGCGATTGCATGGCGACTGCCAACGAACTCGGCAAAGCGTTGTTCGAGTTCGTGGTTCTTGGGTCCCGTTGTGATCCAGCCTGAACGCAGCACCTGCTCAACAGCCTGGATTTCCTCCTCGCCAATGCTGGGAAGAGAAAAAGGAAGAAAATGTTGGGTCATGTTGACCTCGGGAATAATAGATGGACCAGAGGAGGTCTCTGGAAAGCCCGAGGATGCTAACGAGCGACTGTCGAGATTCGCTTAATGCACTATGAAGGGATGTTGAAGCGGGGTTTTTTATGTCTGCCATCAAGCTGCGGGCACCTACACCGGCCTTGGAGATGGCCAGCGGGCATGCGCGATCAGGGGGACGATGAGGAGCGTTCAGGCAACCGCGAAATACCGAGTCGTCCGCGCAGCCCCAATGAATCTGGGGTTAACACCTATCTGTCTGGTCGTTACCTTGCACGCCGCACCTATCGGCAACCATACTGTCAAAGTGCCAACAACGCTGTCTTGACGCTTTGACGAACGTGTTATTCCAGCGCTACATCCTCTACATCAAGCTGCCGGAGACACCATGGCCGATTTGATCTTTGCGCAGCCTTTCGAAGCTGTAGGTTGCAAGCAATGCCGTGAACTGGCGGACCTCGGGTTCGGCATCACCATGGCATTTCAGCCCATCGTCCACCAGCCGTCCGGTAAGCCCTACGCTTATGAAGCGTTGGTCCGGGGCGTGGCGGGAGAGGGGGCCGCCCAGGTGCTGGCCAAGGTCACGCCCGATAACCTGTATCGCTTCGACCAGGCCTGCCGGGTCAAGGCCATTGAAAAGGCGGCGCAACTGGGGCTCAATCTCGTGCCCGATTGCAAGCTCAGCATCAACTTCCTGCCCAACGCGGTGTACCGCCCCGCCACCTGTATCCGCGCCACCCTCGAAGCCACCCGGCAGTTCGATTTTCCGGCCGACAGGCTGATCTTCGAGGTGACCGAAGGCGAGCGGGTAGAGGATACCGAACACCTCAAGTCGATCTTTCGAGAATACGACCGGCAGGGCTTCACCACGGCCATCGACGATTTCGGGTCAGGTTATTCGGGCCTGAATCTGCTGGCGGAGTTTCAACCGGACCTGCTTAAGTTGGACATGGCATTGACGCGCAAGCTTTGCACTGATCCTGTGCGTCAGGCAATCGTGGCAGGCATCGTGCTGGTGGCGCGAAAGCTGGACATTCTGCTGGTTGCCGAAGGTGTGGAAACAGAAGCCGAATGCAATGCGCTGGCAGCCTTGGGCATCGAGTTGATGCAAGGCTACTATTTCGCCCGCCCGGAAATCGAAGCGCTGCCGTTGATCGAACGCCTGCGCGGCTGAGGGGTGACGCTCATTCTGCCCATTCCGGGTCGCCGGTGAAGACCACGGTCAGCCAGCGGTTCGGCCCTTCGCCGCCGATGGCTTCGCCAATCTCGTTGCGCCAGGCATCCCAGTGCGCGATCGTCTTGGCGGCCATCTGCGGCGGTACGATGAAGTACAGTTCGATCTCCCGCGAACGCCCCACCTTGGCCACATAAGCACGGTAGGACTGCAAGCCATGGCGCTCGACGAAGGCCTGCGCGACCTCGTCCACATGCTGTTTGAGATCGCCCGGCGTGACCAGAAAAATGTCCGCCAAGGCCTGACGAACGACTGACATCGGCAGCGGCACGATCACCAGGCAGACCAATGCCAGCACGGCCGGGTCGATGTAGGGCGATACCCACTCCAGCGACGTGCCCTGCACGGCGTAGCCAAAGCAAAAGGCGATCAGCAGGGCCGCCGTGATGCTGGCCGACATGACCCAGCCTTTCACGTCCATTGCCACGAAGTCCGAACGCAGCTTGCGGTTGGCCTTACCCTCAATCACCGCGATGGCCACGCAGGCGGTGACAGTGAGCGCCGCATAAACCATGGCGATACCGAACTCCAAATGACGTCCACCTTCGAGAAGGCTGCTCACGGCGTTGATCAGCGCGTAGATGGCTACCCCGCTGAGCAGGATGCCATTGAGTGCCAGCACCATTGGTTCCAGGTGCCAGAAGCCCATGGTGAAGCGCTCGCGCAGCTTGCGTGACATCTGCAGACTGCTGGCATGAGAGGTGATCAGCCTGACCACCATCAGCGACAACCCGCTCATGCTGGCATCCACCAGCGAATAGACGCCGTCGAACACGATGGAAAACGAGCCCGAGGCCAGGCCGAAGGCGATGCCGATGCTGGCGATGAACAGCGTGACCGCGATCGACGTGCGCAGCAGGCCCTGCTCAGTGGTGATATCGAAGAAGCCGGGGGTGGTTGAGCTGTGCATGATCGGTACGGGTTATCCTTCGGCCACACAGTTGGGCGGCGCCGTTCGGAATGCCTTGGTCAGCCAGGCCAGGTACAGCAGGCCCAGCGTCGCCCACACCCCACCGAACAGCAACGAGTGCATGTTCAGGTCCAGCCACAGCGACACGATGATGCAGAAGCCGGTAGTGGGCAGGATCAGGTACTTGAGCTGGTTGGCCAGGCCCCTGCGATTGCCTTCACGCAAGTAGCAGTGGTTGATCACCGAGAGGTTGACGAAGCTGAACGCCACCAGTGCACCGAAGTTGATGATGGACGTGGCGGTGACCAGGTCGAAGAAGATCGCCGACAACGAAATCACCCCCACCACGGCGATGTTCAGCACGGGTGTCTTGTAGCGCGCGTGCAACCGCGCGAAAACGCTGGCTGGGATGACCTTGTCACGCCCCATCACGTATAGCAGTCGCGACACGCTGGTCTGGGAGGCCAGCCCCGAAGCGATGGTGTTGATCACCGTGCACGCGATGAAGATCGACTGGAACAGTTTGCCACCCACGTACAGGGCGATTTCCGGCAACGCCGCTTCCTGATCATGGAAGCGGGCCATGGTGGGAAAATAAGCCTGGATGAAATAGGACACGCTGATGAAGACCAGCCCGCCGATCAATGCCGTAAGGAAAATGGCCCGCGGTATGGTTCTGGCCGGGTCGCGCGTTTCCTCGGACAAGCACGTGACTGCATCGAAACCCAGGAACGAGAAGCACAGTATGGTGGCGCCAGCAGCAAGGGCGCTCAGCTGGGTCTGCTGGTCAGCGAAGGGCAGCAGGCTCCAGGCCGTGCCCAGGCCTTCGCCTTGGTCCAGCCCACGCACGCACAGGTAGATGAACACGCCGATGATCGCCACCTGCACGCCCACGAACAGCAGGTTGAAATGCGCGACCAGGTTGACGCTGCGCATGTTGATCAGGCTGATCAAGGACACGAAGGCCACGACCCATACCCACTGCGCTACCTGGGGGAACATGGCGGACAGGTAGAGCTTGGCCAACAAGGCGTTGACCATGGGCAACAGCAGATAGTCCAGCAGCGAGGACCAGCCCACCAGGAACCCGACATGTGGGTTGATGGCGCGCTGCGTGTAGGTATAGGCCGACCCTGACTGGGGAAAACGCTTGACCAGCGTGCCGTAGCTCACAGCCGTGAACAAGATGCCGGCGAGCGCCAGGATGTACGCACTGGGCACATGCCCGGCGGTGATGCCTGAGACGATGCCGAAGGTATCGAACACGGTCATCGGCGTCAGGTAAGCCAAGCCTATGATGATCACATGCCACAAGCGCAGGGTCTTGCGCAGTTGGCCGGCGCCGGCGGCGTGGGGTTCAGGCTGCATGCTGGCATGGCTCCTGCGCAAAGGCTTGGATGGCAGGCACAGCGAAGGGCGCAGGCAGCAGCGGCGAGCGGGTGGGCTCCATATTGTTCACCTTTATGTTGGAGCAGCAGAGGCGCGACTGGATCGCGCGAATGATCAAAATAAAAAACGATGGCGTAACGGGTGTCAAGTTAAAGATGACAAAGTGTTTCTGAATGAGGATTTTTATCGAGGATTTTGCTGATTTGGACGGGTTTTTCGCCAAGTCCGTCAATTCCAAGGTCATAAGCGTGTTCGTAAAAATTAACATTTGTGGCTCGTACGGATGCAATGCTTTGCAGTATTTCTCAATCGGAGCGGGTACCTACTCGGCCAGCCTTCGGTGATATCCTGCATTTTCCTGGCTGCGTAGGTGATGTGCGAGCCTTTATGGACATCAATCGGTTTTATTCATGAAGAAGACTTCAGTAGGAATACTCTCAGGCGTGGCTGCGGCCCTCGCCGTTGTGATCGTCGGCGGGGCCTGGTACACCGGCAAGCAACTGCCGGGCGAGCTGGACCATGCCTTGGCCGTGAGCAACGCACAGTTGCAAAAGTCACTGGTGAACACTGGCGGGAGCGTGCGCATCGAGCTGGTGTCGCTGGAGCAGCGCTGGTTCAGCAGCACCGCACATTATCGGGTGGTCGCTCGCGAAGTGCGCGCCAGCGACAAGCGGGTCATGAACTTTGACGTGGGCGTGACCGATCAGATCGAGCACGGGCCGTTCCCTTGGTCTCGGGTCAAGACCTTCAGGTTGATGCCCGTGCTGGCCTTGAGCAACACCACGCTGGACAAGGACGATGGCACGGCGGCCTGGTATGCAGCAGCCGGTGACCGCCCGCCTTTCAGTGCCCAGACCAGCATGGGATATGGCGGCAGTGTCGACAGTCAGGTTCACCTGGCGCCAGTCAAGATCGATGAAGCCAACGGTACCAGCCTGACCTTCTCCGGCCTGGAGCTGCAGGTGAGCGGCGATCGCGACGGCAAGGATTCGCGCTTCCATGGCGAGGCCGACCACTTCCTGATGAAACTGGTGGACGAAGACCAACCTCCCGTCATTTTCGAACTCAAGGGCCTCAAGCTGGGCGGCAAGCTGGCGGCGACCCCGCATGACAACCTTTATGCGGGCAACATTGATCTGTATCTGGCCGAGACCAAGGTGACCTTGGGGCCTAGGCAGCAGGAGCTGGTCATCAAGGGCAGCGAGCAGAACATCCTGCAGAGCCTCGAAGGCCCGGACACCTTCGGGGGCCGGATCGAGTACAAGCTTGGCGACATCACCTGGGATGGGCGAGCGGTCGGCAAGGCCCAGATGGCGATTGGCTTCAAGTCGATCCATGCGCCCGCGCTGCAGGCTTTGACCAACTGGTATGGAGCGCATCTGCCTGAGTTCGAGGCAGCGGCAGCTGCCGGGCAGTCAGTGCCGCAGATCGACATGACCGAGGCCGAGAAAGCCGAGTTCCAAGGCAACCTGCGTGCCCTGTTGGCCGCCAAACCCAAGCTGGCCCTCGAAGACCTGAGTTTCAAGACCGCCAATGGCGAAAGCCATTTCAACATGGCCATGGACTTCGATGCGCCATCGTCCTTCGACTTGCCGCAGGATCAGCTGGTCAAGCAGTTGGTGACGCAGGTCAGCAGTAAGCTCACCCTGTCCAAGCCGATGCTGGGGGACCTGGCCACCTTGCAAGCACTGCTGGACGGTCAGACCGATGCCCAGGCCATCGCCAAGCAGTCTGGCCAGGCTGGGGAAATGGTCGGTTTGATGGCGGTGCAGAGCGGCTTGGCCACGGTTGAGGGCAGCAATGTGGTCAGTACGGTCCACTATGCCGATGGCATGGTCGATTTCAATGGCCAAACGATGACGGTCGAAGCCTTTGCCGCGTTCTTGAATACGCAACTGGCCATGCTGTCACCGCAACGTTGACAGCCTTCGCTACCCGCGCTTGAGCCACTGGCGCGAGGGCGGGTAGCGACCGGATAAAAACCGCTTTAGAAATCCCTGGTTTCTCTGTAGCCTTCGGCGTCCATAATAATCCGCGCCCGCAGAGGGCCGTGGCGGCCTGCGCCGTCCGGCGCCCTTAGCCGATCTGTCAGGGCCGGGTGATACACTCGATTTGATGCGCGCACGCGCTTGCAGGTCCAGCGATCATGACCCAGATTTCCGAACGCCTGTTGGTACAGGCCCACCTCGACGCCAAGCAGCCCAATCCGCTGACGGACGAGCAGCAGGCCGAGTACCGTGCGGCCATTGCTGCCGAGCTCAAGGCGCAAAATGCCGTGCTGGTTGCCCATTATTACTGCGACCCGGTCATCCAGGCGTTGGCAGAAGAAACCGGCGGGTGTGTGTCCGACTCGCTGGAAATGGCCCGCTTCGGCAAGCAGCACCCTGCCGAGACGGTGATCGTGGCGGGCGTGCGATTCATGGGCGAAACGGCCAAGATTCTTACCCCCCACAAGCGCGTACTGATGCCCACGCTCGAGGCTACTTGCTCGCTCGACCTGGGTTGCCCGATAGAAGAGTTCTCCGCCTTTTGCGACCAGCACCCTGAACGTACCGTGGTGGTCTACGCCAATACCTCGGCTGCCGTGAAGGCACGGGCCGATTGGGTGGTGACCTCGAGCTGCGCTCTGGAAATTGTCGAAAGCCTGATGGACAACGGCGAAACCATCATCTGGGGGCCGGATCAGCACCTGGGTCGCTACATCCAGAAGAAAACCGGTGCCGACATGTTGTTATGGGACGGTGCCTGCATCGTTCATGAGGAATTCAAGTCACGCCAGCTCGCCGACATGAAGGCCCTGTACCCGGACGCCGCCGTGCTGGTACACCCTGAGTCGCCAGAGTCGGTGATCGAACTGGCAGATGCCGTAGGCTCCACCAGCCAGTTGATCAAGGCTGCCCAGACGCTCCCGAACAAGACCTTCATCGTCGCCACCGATCGCGGCATCTTCTACAAGATGCAGCAGCTGTGCCCCGACAAGGAATTCGTGGAAGCGCCCACTGCCGGCAACGGCGCTGCCTGCCGCAGTTGTGCCCACTGCCCGTGGATGGCGATGAACACGCTGGAGCGGGTGCTGCATTGCTTGCGCAATGGCGGCGACGAAATCTTCGTTGACCCAGCCCTGGTGCCCAAAGCCATCAAACCACTGAACCGCATGCTGGACTTCACCCAGGCGGCCAGGCTGAAGCTTTCCGGGAATGCCTAAGGCAATGGCCAAGACGCGGGTCTTCTCATGACCCCCGACGCATACAACAGCTGAGGCCTTGTGTGCGGCCTTGCCCCAGCGATCTATGATGCAGGGCTAAATTCCTGGGGCTGTCTCGCGCCCGAAAGGCACAAGACTGGGCCCAGATCTGTGGGAGCGGCCTTGCGCCGCGATGGGCCGCACAGCGGCCCCAGCGATCTATGATGCAGGGCTGAATTCCTGGGGCCGCTTCGCGCCCCATCGCGGCACACGGCCGCTCCCACAGGGCTTAGCTCAGCCTCGTGAGCAGTCTCGCCAGGGCGCGGGACCGGCCCAGCGATCTATGATGTAGAGCAGAATCCCGTGGGTTCCCTCGCGCGCCCTCGCAACACAAGGCTGGGCCCTCGTGGGAGCGGCCTTGTGCCGCGATGGGCCGCGCAGCGGCCCCAGCGATCTATGATGCAGGGCTAAATTCCTTGGGTTCCCTCGCGCCCCCTCGCAACATAAGGCTGGGCCCCGTGGGAGCGGCCTTGTGCCGCGATGGGCCGCGCAGCGGCCCCGACGATCTGTGCTGCAGGGCTGAATCCCTGAGGTCGCTTCACGCCCCATCGCGGCCGATCCGGCGCCCCAACACTTCCCTGTAACTGACGCCCAGCCCCTAACACGCCTCAGCGCCCCATCATCTCCCGCACCATGCGCTGCTGCTCCAGGATCTCGCGCTGGCGCTGATCGATCTGCGATGCCAGCGGGAAATTCCCGCCGGCGCGGCGCTTGGCATAGTCGAGTTGCTGAATGGCTTGATCGAAATCTCCCACCAAAGTGAAGTATTCCGCCCGCGCCCGATGCAAGCCGATGGTGTTGCCCGACAGCCCGCGCACCTCAGCCATGTCGTACCAGACGTCCGGGTCATCCGGCCGGCTCTTTATCAGCTCGTTCAACACCTTCTCCGCCTCGGCAGGCTTGTTCTGCTTGACCAGCAGATCGGCACGCACCTGCTTGAGCGGGTAATTACCCGGGTATAGGCCCTGCATACGGTCAGCGCGCTGCTGCGCATCGGCCAGTCGATTGTTGGTGATGTCCAGGTCGATCTGCGCCAGGTTGTAGGTGATATCGTTGGGCGCCTTGGCCAGCAGCGGCTTGAGCATTTCACGCGCCTCGTTCAGCTGACCGCCCTTGATTTGCGCCAGCGCCAGCCCGTAGCGCGCAGCGTCCAGCTTGGGGTCTTCGTCGAGCTGGGCACGAAAGCGCTTGGCCGCAAGCCCCGGCGTACCCTCATACGTCAACGCCACCCGGGCACGGATCAACTGGTAGCGCAGGCTGTCTTCCACGCCGCCTTTGGGCGCCTGCTCGGCCCGGTTGCGCGTATCGGCGATACGCGATTCGGTCACCGGGTGCGTCAACAGAAATTCCGGCGGCTTGGCGTCATAGCGGTACTGGCGGGCCAGGCGCTCGAACATGGTCGGCATGTTGCGCGGGTCGTAGCCGGCCTTTTCAAGATTCTGGATGCCAATACGGTCGGCTTCCTGTTCGTTCTGCCGCGAGAACCTGCGCTGCTCCTGAATCGCCGCTGCCTGGGTGCCGGCAATCATGCCGATACCAGCATCACCCGCGCCGCCGGCCGCCAGGACGATACCGGTAAGCAAGGCGGCCATCATCGGCAGCTGCATGCGCTGCTGGGCCTCAATGCCCCGGGCGAAGTGCCGCTGGGACAAGTGCGCCAGTTCGTGCGCCAGCACCGAAGCGTACTCGCCCTCGGTTTGCGCATTGAGGAACAGGCCGCCGTTGACACCCACGATGCCGCCGGGCGCGGCGAATGCGTTCAGCTCGCGGCTATCGATCAGAATGAATTCCAGGCGCCGGTCCTGCAGCTGGCTGGTTTCGGCCAAGCGGTACACGCTGGTTTCCACGTAATCCTTGAGCTGCGGGTCGTTGAGCTGGTTGACCTGGCCACGCAACAGGCTCAACCAGGCGCGCCCAAGCTGGTGTTCCTGCTGAGGCGAGACGATCGCCGAACTGGCGTCACCCAGTGACGGAAGGTCGTCAGCATGGCCAGGCAGGGCCATCAGGCAGGCCAGCGTCAGCAGGGTAGGGCGCAGTAGATTCATGCACGAAGCTCGCGTCGGTCAAAGATTGCTACTGTAGCGGGCTCACACGTTGGCGACCAGTGGCGCTATCCTAGGCGGCCGATCAGGCCGTAGGCCGGCATTGCCCTGGAGAGCCCCGTTGATGAGCACCCCCCTGACCTGTGACGCCGAACTCGATGCCAGCGGGCTGAACTGCCCGCTACCGCTGCTCAAGGCCAAGATGGAACTCAACCGCCTGGCCAGTGGGTCGGTGCTCAAGGTCATCGCCACCGATGCCGGTTCCCAGCGCGACCTGCGCACCTTCGCCAAACTGGCTGGTCATACCCTGCTGCATGAAACGGCCGAGGCCGGTACCTATACCTACTGGCTGCGCAAGGCCTGAGTCTTACAAGGATTTCCATGTTCAAAGTGTTACGCGACTGGGTTCAGCGCTACTTCTCCGATGAAGAAGCAGTGGTGCTGGCGGTCCTGTTGTTTCTAGCGTTCACGGCGGTGCTTACGCTGGGCGGGATGCTGGCGCCGGTGCTGGCCGGCATGGTGCTGGCGTTTCTCATGCAGGGGCTGGTCAATGCCCTGGAACGCTTGCACGTACCTACGAAACTGGCGGTGATGCTGGTGTTTGCCCTGTTCATGGGGGCACTGGCGGTGTTCATGCTGGTGCTGGTGCCGCTGCTCTGGCATCAGCTCATCACGCTGTTCAACGAGCTGCCGGGCATGCTGGGCAAATGGCAGTCATTACTGCTCCTGCTGCCGGAGCGCTACCCGCACCTGGTATCGGACGAGCAGGTGCTGCATGCCATCGAGTCGGTGCGTGGCGAGATCGGCAAGTTCGGGCAATGGGCGCTGACCTTCTCGCTGTCCAGCCTGCCGCTATTGGTCAACGCCATGATCTACCTGGTCCTGGTGCCGATCCTGGTGTTCTTCTTCCTCAAGGACCGTGAGTTGATCGGCCGATGGGTCAGTGGCTACCTGCCGCGCCAGCGCACCTTGCTCAATCGCGTGGGCAACGAGATGAACCGGCAGATCGCCAACTACATCCGCGGCAAGGGCATCGAGATCCTCATCTGCGGCATCGCGACCTACATCGCCTTCATTGCCCTGGGCCTGAACTACGCCGCGCTACTGGCGCTGCTGGTCGGGCTGTCGGTGGTGGTGCCCTATGTAGGGGCCGTGGTGGTCACGGTGCCGGTGACCCTGATCGCACTGTTTCAATGGGGCTGGGGCGACCAGTTCATCTACTTGATGACGGTGTACGCGATCATCCAGGCGCTCGACGGCAACGTGCTGGTACCGCTGCTGTTCTCCGAGGCGGTCAGCCTGCACCCGGTGGCGATCATCTGCGCAGTCCTGCTGTTTGGCGGGTTGTGGGGGTTCTGGGGGATCTTCTTCGCCATCCCGCTGGCCACCCTGATCAAGGCAGTGCTCGATGCCTGGCCACGCCAGGAGCCCAGTGTGTCGCCATTGCTCTGAGTTGCATGGGCTACGCCGAGGTTTGGCGCAGCCCTGACCCGATCAGGCCTCGTTCAGGGCCTGAGCTGCTGCCAGTACCGCGTCCACATGGCCAGGCACCTTCACGCCACGCCATTGCTGGCGCAACACACCTTCCTTGTCGATCAGGAAGGTGCTGCGGTCCACACCCATGTATTCCTTGCCATACAGCTTCTTCAGCTTGATCACGTCGAACAGCTGGCACAGCGCTTCGTCCTTGTCGCTGATCAACTCGAATGGGAAGCCTTGCTTGGCCTTGAAGTTCTCGTGGGACTTCATGCCATCGCGCGAGACCCCGAGCACCACGGTGTTCGCGGCTTCGAAGGCCTCGTGCAGGTCGCGAAAGCCCTGGCCCTGGGTGGTACAGCCGGGCGTGCTGTCCTTCGGGTAGAAGTACACCACCACCTGGCGGCCCTTGAGCGCGGACAGGCTGACGGTCTGCCCACTGGTCGCCTGGGCGGTGAAATCGGCGACAGGTTGGTCGAGTGCAACGGCCATGGGAGCCTCCTCAGACAGGGTTTTGTGGGCGCCAGGGCTCGATCAGTGCATCCAGGTTCAGCGCGTCGGCGAAGTCCAGGAACTGGTCGCGTAGCCAGCTGATCTGGGTGCCGGCCGGCAGGATCACCGTGAACTGGGCATTGAGCATGCTGCTACCGGTTTGCGGCGCCAGGTAGGTGTCGCAGGTCATGGCTTCGAGCTCGACGCGGTGATCGAGGAAGAACTGGCACAGCTCGTTGATGATGTCCGGCCGGTAGGCGGCGCTCACGTAGGCCACGTAGGGCAGGGCTTGCGGGCGGACCTCTTGGTCGGCGCTGCGCACCACGTCGAGGGTCAGGCCGTGCTTCTTGCCAAGGCCAGGCAGCATGGCCTCCAGGCGTGCCAGGGCATCCCAGCTACCACCTACCTGCAAAACCAGTGCGCTGGTCTCGCCGTGACGGCTCAGGCGCGAGGTGACCACCGCGCAGCGGTTTTCGAAGGCAGCGCGGCTCAGGACATTGGCCAGCTCCATGGGGTTGGGCCCCAAGGCGCTGATGACGAGGAATTGTTCGCGGACAGTGGGGGTGGACATGCAGCATTCCTAAAGCGATGAGCGGTCGGTGCAGGACAGGCGAAAGCCTCCTGTAGGCAGCGTCCGGCACTCGCAGGCGAGGACGTGGGCGCTGGCCGGGAGCAGGGTCTACGGCCCGGCGGGCCGTGCTGCACCGATCAAAGCATCAAGGGTAGCGAAATAAGGCGCCGAGGGGAATGCTCCGCCGGCCTGCTTCGCTTGTGCAAGGCCGATGCCCCCAGTACCATTACCGCTCTCTTTTTCCGGCAGGAGCAGATACATGATTGCGGGCAGTATGGTGGCACTGGTCACTCCCATGGATGCACAAGGGCGTGTTGACTGGTGCAGCCTCGACAAACTTGTAGACTTCCACCTGGAAAACGGCACCCATGCCATCGTTGCGGTCGGCACCACCGGTGAGTCCGCCACGCTGGATGTCGAAGAGCACATTCTGGTCATCAAGCACGTGGTCGAGCGGGTCAAGCGCAGCAAGAGCCCCATCCCGGTCATCGCCGGCACCGGTGCCAACTCCACTGCCGAAGCCGTGCACCTGACCCAGAACGCCAAGAATGCCGGCGCCGATGCCTGCCTGCTGGTCGTGCCGTACTACAACAAGCCGACCCAGGAAGGTCTGTACCAGCACTTCAAGCACGTTGCCGAGTCGGTAGACATCCCGCAGATCCTGTACAACGTTCCAGGCCGCACCTCCTGCGACATGCAGGCCCAAACCGTAATCCGTCTCTCGACGGTGCCGAACATCATCGGCATCAAGGAAGCCACCGGTGACATGGCCCGTGCCAAGGCCATCATCGAGGGTGTCTCCAGCGACTTCATCGTACTGTCCGGTGACGATCCAACCGCCGTCGAGCTGATCCTGATGGGCGGCAAGGGCAACATTTCCGTCACGGCCAACGTCGCCCCGCGCGAGATGGCCGACCTGTGCGAGGCCGCCCTTGAGGGCAATGCCGAGAAGGCCCGCGCAATCAACGACAAGCTCATGCCCCTGCACAAAGACCTGTTCTGCGAGTCCAACCCGATCCCCGTCAAATGGGCTTTGGTCGAGATGGGCCTGATGAAAGAAGGCATTCGCCTGCCACTGACCTGGCTCAGCGAAGGCTGCCACGACAAAGTCCGTACTGCCCTGCGCCAGTCCGGCGTACTGGTTTAAGAGGAAGTACCCTGCATGAAGCGACTGGCTGGCCTTTCTGCCCTTGCCCTGATCATCTCCAGCACCAGTGGGTGCGGCTGGCTGTGGGGCGAGGATGGTTATTTCCGCGACCGCGGCAGCGATTACCTGCAGGCGCACTCTACCGCGCCCATGCAGTTGCCCTCGGACGTCAGCGGCGTCAAGCGCCTCGACCCACTGCTGCCCATCCCTCGCAACGTCGCCGACGATAATGTCAGCGGCGAGTACGAAGTGCCCCGTCCGCAGCCGCTGACCGGCGGCGCCGGCCAGGCCAGCGACTATAGCCTGCAGCGCAGCGGCAACAGCCGTTGGGTGCTGGCCCAGCATGCGCCGGCCGAAGTCTGGCCGGTGGCGCGTCAGTTCTTCGAGGACAACGGCTTCCGCATCGCCGAAGAGCGCCCTCAGACCGGCGAGTTCAGCACGACTTGGCAGCGATTCGACGAGCTTTCGGCCTCGCTCGGCCAGCGCCTGGCCAGCACGGCCAGCAGCAATGACAGCGAAGTTCGCGTGCGTGTACGCATGGAACCCGGCGTGCAGCGCAACACCTCCGAGGTGTACGTGGTCACTGTCGAACGCCCGGCAGGCAGCAGCGCCGAGCCAGATTTCCCGTCCAGCTCCACCAATACCGGCGCCGACGCCCTGCTGGTCGACGAACTGCTGGCCAGCATGAACCGCAGCGCCGAGAAGGGCGGGTCGGTGTCGCTGCTGGCCGAACGCGATTTCGATGTGCCGAACCGCGTCAGCCTCAGCGAAGACGGCAGCGGCAACCCGGTGCTCAACGTGGGCGCCGACCTGGATCGCGCCTGGTCCAGCGTGGGCCGAGCCCTGGAGCAGGGTGGCCAGTGGCGGGTCGAGGACATCAACCGCAGCCTGGGCCTGTACTACATCAACCTGTCCGAAAAACCCGAAGACAAGGAGAGCAAGCCGGGCTTCTTCAGCCGGGTGTTCGGCAGCGAGCCCACCAAGGAGGAGCGCGAAGCCCGCGCCGAGCGCTATCAGGTACGCCTGAGCAAAGTGGGTGAGAACGTGCAGGTCACGGTCGAGAAGAACATCAATACCGTGGCTCCGGCCGATGTCGCTCGCCGTGTGCTGAGCGCCATTCAGGACCACCTGGGTTAAGTGCGCTTCGCCGTACTTGGAAGCGGTAGCCAGGGAAACGGCACGCTGATCGCCAGTGGGGATACGTACGTCCTGGTCGATTGCGGCTTCTCCCTGCGCGAGACCGAGCGGCGCCTGGCGCTGCTTGGGGTATCGGCAGCCCAGTTGAGCGCCGTGCTGGTCACCCACGAGCATGCCGACCACGTACATGGGGTCGGCTTGCTGTCGCGGCGGTACAATGTGCCGGTCTACCTCAGCCAGGGCACTTTGCGCGGGTTGCGCAAGCCTGTGGAGGTGGCAGGTTTCCTGGCATGTGGCCAACGCCTGAATGTCGGCAGCCTCGAGGTCACCGCCTCGCGCGTGGAGCACGATGCCCACGAGCCCTTGCAGTACGTGGTCAGCGATGGCAAGCGTCGGTTCGGCATGCTGACGGACCTTGGCTCTTATGACGCGCGGCTGCTGGACGGCTACCGCGACCTGGATGCGCTGTTGATCGAGGCCAACCACTGTCGCGACATGCTGGCGCGTGGTCATTACCCCTACTTTCTCAAGCAGCGGGTCGGCGGCATGCGCGGGCATTTGAACAACCACCAGGCCGCGAGCCTGGTACACGAGCTGGGCTGGAACACGCTGCAACACCTGGTGCTGGCCCACCTCAGCAGCAAGAACAACCTGCCACACCTGGCCCGCCAGTGCTTCGTCGATACCCTTGGGTGCGACCCGGACTGGCTTCAGGTGGCAAATCAGGAACACGGGCTCGACTGGCGCGCCATCGCCTAGCCCATCCCTCACGCAAGCGGAGCCCAATCATGGAAAAACGCGACGAACTCTACCGCGGCAAGGCCAAATCGGTTTACAAGACCGATGACGCCGACCGCTTGATCCTGCTGTTCCGCAACGACACCTCGGCGTTCGACGGCAAGCGCATCGAACAGCT
>CAURYQ010000015.1:0-53960 GCA_963529135.1 uncultured Pseudomonas sp.
CGGTCTCGAATTCCTCTTCCAGAGCCATCACCAGCTCAACGGTGTCAAGCGAATCGGCACCCAGGTCATCGACGAAGGACTTCTCGTTAGTCACTTCTTCTTCCTTGACGCCCAGTTGCTCGGCGACGATTTTCTTGACGCGTTCTTCGATGGTGCTCATACCTAGTTTTCACTCCTAATGGATATATGTCAGGCAGCTGGCCGGTGGCTAATTTTATAGAAGAACGTTCGCTTTTCAAGCTCAACGCACCTTCAGACTAGTCCCCCGACCAACCGCCCGGAATCTGATTGCAGCTTTATAACGGATTTTAGGCTCGCAGTATGACTCTTTTTTTACGAAATCCGTCACATTGGGCTGCGATATTACATGTACATCCCGCCGTTGACGGGCACGGTTGCGCCTGTCACGTACGCCGCGCCGTCAGAGGCCAGGAACGAAACCACCTTGGCGATTTCGTCTGCCTGCCCCAGGCGACCCAGCGGAATCTGGGTTTGCAGGGCTTCGCGCTGGGCTTGCGGCAGTTCACGGGTCATGTCGGTATCGATGAAGCCCGGGGTGACCGAGTTGACGGTGATACCGCGCGACCCCACCTCACGCGCCAGGGCGCGACTGAAGCCTTCCAGGCCGGCCTTGGCCGCCGCATAGTTGGCTTGACCCGCGTTACCCATGGCACCGACCACGGAGCCGATGCTGATGATACGGCCCCAACGCGCCTTGGTCATGCCGCGCAGCACGCCCTTGGACAGACGGTAGAGGCTGTTGAGGTTGGTATCGATGACGTCGAACCATTCGTCATCCTTCATGCGCAGCATGAGGTTGTCACGGGTGATACCGGCGTTGTTGACCAAGATAGTTGGCGCACCAAACTGCTGGCCAATGGCCGACAGCACTGCCTCGACCGACTCGGCGCTGGTCACGTTCAGCTCCATGCCGGTCCCGGCTATGCCGTGCTCTTTCAGGGTAGCGGCGATGCGCTCGGCACCGGAGGCCGAGGTGGCGGTGCCAATGACGGTGGCGCCTTGGCGACCCAGCTCCAGGGCGATGGCCTGGCCAATGCCACGGCTGGCGCCGGTGACCAGTGCAACTTTACCTTGCAGGCTCATGCAAGCTTCTCCAAATCAGGCCAGTGCCGCACGCGTGGCGGCAACGGCGTCAGGGGTGTTGAGGTTGTGAGTGGTTACGCCTTCGGCGCAGCGTTTGTTGAGGCCCGCCAGGACCTTGCCAGGCCCGCACTCGACCAGATCGACTGCACCATTGGCAGCCAGCGCCTGCACGCACTCTACCCAGCGTACAGGCTGGTACAGCTGCGCCAGAAGGTCGCGCTTCAGGGCATCGAGGTCCGGGGCGATGGCAGCTGTCACGTTTTGCACCACCGGAATCTGCGGGGCCTGCCACTCGATGGCGTTGACGGCCTCGGCAAAACGATCGGCGGCCGGCTTCATCAGGGCGCAGTGCGACGGCACGCTGACTGCCAACGGCAAGGCGCGCTTGGCGCCTTTGGCCTTGCACAGCTCCATGGCCCGGTCTACAGCGGCCTTGTTGCCGGCAATGACCACCTGGCCGGGCGAATTGAAATTGACCGCGCTGACGATCTCGTCTTCAGCCGCTTGAGCGCAGAGCTCCACCACCACGGCATCGTCCAGCCCGAGGATTGCAGCCATTGCACCATGCCCGGCAGGCACGGCTTCCTGCATCAGCTGGCCACGGCGCTCGACCAGGCGGACGGCATCCTTGAGGCTGATGCTGCCGGCTGCGACCAGGGCGCTGTACTCACCGAGGCTATGGCCCGAGACGAATGCAGGCTTAGCGCCGCCCTCTTCGAGCCACAGGCGCCACAGCGCGATGGAGGCTGTCAGGATGGCGGGCTGCGTCTTGTCGGTCTGGTTGAGTTGCTCTTGCGGACCTTCCTGAACCAGTTTCCAGAGGTCATAACCCAGCGCTTCGGAAGCCTCCTTGAAGGTTTCGATGATCACCGGCTTCTCGGCGCCGAGCTCGGCGAGCATGCCCAGGGACTGGGAACCTTGACCTGGAAAGACGAATGCGAGCGATGCAGACATTGAACAAGCCCTTATGATCTTGTCGTCGGATAGATACGCCAGGCACGGGCCGAGCGCGGAATCTGAACATTTGGATGAAGACCGAAACCATGCGGTCACATTTAAGCATTTCGTCAGGCAGACCGCTGAATGCGGCCCTGCGTGACGTTTATTTCAGTAAATCGGCCAGGCGACCATGGAGGCGCTGCGGCAAGTTCTCCTGAATTTCGATCAGAGCGCGCTGAATTGCACTCTGAAAACCTTCCACACCCGCCGCACCGTGGCTCTTGATGACGATGCCCTGCAAGCCCAGGAAGCTGGCACCGTTGTGCCGCGCCGGCGCCAGGTCTGCCTGTACCCGCTTGAGCAGCGGCAAGGCCAACGCACCCGCCAGCCGCGACAATACGCCACCTCTGAAGACCTGCTCGATACGGTGGGCAATCATGGTGGCCAATCCTTCGCTGGACTTGAGCAGGGTGTTGCCGACGAAACCGTCGCACACCACGACATCGGCGGCGCCCCTGTACACCCCATCGCCCTCGATGAAGCCTACGTAATTGAGGCCGCGAGCGTCGTGCAACAGGCCTGCGGCCAGCCTCACCTGCTGGTTGCCCTTTATATCTTCGGTGCCCACGTTCAGCAGCGCCACCCGCGGACGCTGCACGCCCAACGACTGTGCCGCCACCGACCCCATGACCGCAAACTGATACAGCTGCTCAGCCGTGCAGTCGACATTGGCGCCAAGGTCCAGCAGCTGGCAGTAGCCAGTTTGCGTGGGGATGGCAGCCACCATGGCCGGACGGTCGATGCCTGGCAGTGTCTTGAGAATGGCGCGAGACAAGGCCATCAGGGCCCCGGTGTTGCCGGCACTGACACAGGCCTGGGCCTTGCCGTCGCGCACCAGCTCCAAGGCAACCCGCATGGACGAATCCGGTTTACCGCGCAGAGCCTGTGAAGGTCGCTCATCCATACCGATCACTTGTGTGGCATCGAGGATTTGCAGGCGCGCGCGATTGGCAGCTGAGACGCCGCTGACAAGTTCTTCGAGGAGGGAGGATTGACCGACGAGGGTCAGGTGAAGCGAGGGGGTAGCCGACAGGCAGGCGATGCTAGCCTGGACAATGCTGCGGGGACCGAAGTCCCCGCCCATTGCGTCGATCGCGATGATCTGAGCGGACAAGGATTACTCGTCAGCGCCCTTATCGACCACTTTGCGACCACGGTATACGCCTTCTGGCGAAACGTGGTGGCGCAGGTGCACTTCACCGGTGGACTTCTCTACCGACAGCGCGTTTTCCGACAGCGCATCGTGCGAACGACGCATGTCACGGGCAGAGCGGGATTTTTTGTTCTGCTGAACAGCCATAATTGATTAACTCCTAAACGTTTGGGTCACGCTTTAACTGCGCCAAAACACTGAACGGGTTGGACCGCGATACCTCGTCCTTGCTCGAGTCGGGCTCGTCTGCGCCCGCCGGCTGCTGGCATTCTTCCGGATGATGAGCAGGCACAATGGGCAAGGCGAGCAAAAGCTCTTCCTCGATCAGCGCCTGCAGATCCAATGGATCTTCGCCCAGTTCCAGCACGTCATAGCCTTTCGGCAACGACTGGGTATTCGCACCCTCCTTCACCACGGCGTAAGTACACTCGCTATGGATCGGCAGGGTGACCAGTTCAAGACAACGCTGGCAAACCATTTTGACCTCGACGTCCAGTTCGCTGTGGATGACCACAGTGTGCTGTTCATCTCGTTCAAAATCGAACTTCGCCTGCACCGTACCGACATCGTCGGAAAGCGGGTCGCAGAGTCTTTCCAAATCAGCGAGTGGTAGCGAACCGCCAAGGGTTACGCCACGATCAGCCAATTTGCGCGGGTCAACGTGAGGTGGAATCGGGTCATTCAACATAGGCGCAGCATTCTAGGGATGCCCCCGGCCCCTGTCAAAGGAATTTGGTGGCATCGTGCGTGATAGGATGGGTTCAACCGAATCAGGAGTTTACCATGCTTGCGCTGCTACTGGCTTCCAGCTCCACTTATCGCCGCGATTTACTCGCACGCCTGCACCTGCCGTTCACCTGGGCAAGCCCTGACATAGACGAAACGCGCCAGCCTGCAGAGCCTGCCATCGACCTGGTCCAGCGTCTGGCCACGCAAAAAGCCCGAGCGCTTGCCGGCAGCCACCCAAACCACCTGATCATCGGATCGGACCAAGTGGCCGTGCTGGGCGAGCAGATCCTGGGCAAGCCCCACACGGTCGAGCGAGCCTGCGAACAATTGCTCGCCTGCAGCGGCCAGCAGGTCACATTCCTTACTGCGCTGGCGCTGCTCAACAGCGCCACCGGGCAATGCCAGGTCGACTGCGTGCCGTTTACGGTGAAGCTGCGCCCACTGGACCGTGACCGTGTCGAGCGCTACGTGGCAACGGAGATGCCTCTTGACTGCGCGGGCAGCTTCAAGGCAGAAGGACTTGGCGTGAGCTTGTTCGAAAGCACCGAGGGGCGCGATGCCACCAGCCTGGTCGGGCTCCCACTGATACGACTGGTCGACATGCTGGCGCAGGAAGGCGTGCGCGTGCCGTAGTCCAGCGGGGCCCTGGGACGACCCCGCGAAAGCTGGCTGAGCTCAGCGCAGTTGCGGGCCCTGGAAGCCCATCCACATGGCCAGGCGCTCTGCCACGCTGGCACCCATGCGCTTGGAGAAGCGGTCGAATGGCGATTCCTGCACGGTGAAATCCACCAGGTCTTTCTCGCCCACGACCTCACGCGCCACATAGCTTGCACTGCCCAGGCCATCGATCAGGCCCAGCGCCTTGGCTTGCTCGCCGGACCAGACCAGGCCACTGAACAGCTCCGGGTGGTCCTTGTCCTTGAGCCGCTCGCCCCGCCCCTGCTTGACCATGGCAATGAACTGATTATGGGTGGTATCGAGCACGCCTTGCCAGAACCGGGTTTCCTCGGGCTTCTGCGGCGAGAACGGGTCAAGAAACGCCTTGTGCTCGCCTGACGTGTAAAGACGGCGCTCGACACCCAGCTTGTCCATCGTCCCGACAAACCCGTAGCCGGCAGCGGTAACGCCGATAGAGCCGACCAGGCTGGCTTTGTCAGCGTAAATTTCATCTGCCGCGCTTGCGATGTAATAGGCCCCCGAAGCACCCAGATCGGTGATCACGGCGTACAGCTTGATGGCAGGATGCTCGGCACGCAGGCGACGAATCTCGTCATAGACATAGCCCGCCTGCACGGGACTGCCGCCAGGGCTGTTGATGCGCAAGACCACGGCCTTGGTCTTGCCGTCCTCGAAGGCATCGCGCAGGCCCTTGACGATGTTATCGGCGCTGGCAGCTTCCTGATCGGCTATGACCCCGCGCACCTCCACCAACGCGGTGTGGCTGGCACCGCGCGAAGCAGCCTTGTCCATGTCGGTCCACGGCAGGAAAAGTGCCAGGATGCCGAAGAGGTAGATGAATGTCAGAAGTTTGAAAAAGATGCCCCAGCGCCGCGCCCTGCGCTGCTCCTGAACACCTGCCAGCAAGGTCTTTTCCAGCAGCTTCCAGCTTTTGCGCTCTTCGCGCTCCTCGGGCTCGGCCTCAGGGGCCTTCCATTCGTCTGCCATGTTCGCCTACCTTGAAAATGAACGTGCCGAACCAGCCAGCCACTCACGCAGCTGGCTGAAGTGATCGATGCAAACCTGCGGTCCGAACTCAGCCAGCGCTTGAAGCGACATCGCGCCATATCCCACGGCCGCAGCGTGCATGCCAGCATTGCTGGCCATCTGCAGATCGAACGCAGAGTCTCCGACCATCAGCGCACGCCCCGGTTCGACGCCGCAGTACTCGATGATTTGCTCGAGCATCAACGGGTGTGGCTTGCCGCGCGTCTCGTCCGCCGCACGGGTAATATCGAAAAACCGCTCCAGCCCATTGGCCTTGAGCACGCGATCAAGGCCGCGGCGCGCCTTGCCGGTGGCCACGGCCAGTCGATACCCATCGGCGCGAAACGCGACCAGCGATTCGGCAACGCCCTCGAACAGCGGCGAGGGCTGCTGATCGAGGGCGGTGTAGACATCGGCATAATGCTGGCGAAACCGCTCGACCTGCTCATGGGCCAGGTGCGGGTAAAGGGTATGGATGGCTTCGGCCAGTGACAGCCCGATGATCCCTTTGATGGCCTGCTCCTGGCTGGGCGCCTGACCAGCACGCTCGGCAGCGATCTGCATGGCCTCCACAATGCGCCCAACGGAATCTGCCAGGGTGCCGTCCCAGTCGAAGATCAACAGCTCGTAATCACGGCGCACTCAAACGCTCCACCGTCTTGGCCCACACTTCATCCACGGGCGCCTCCAGCTTGAGCTCCCCACCGTCTGGCAGCGGTACCGTCAGCGCATAGGCATGCAGGAAAAGACGCTTGCCGCCCAGCTCGCGGATTTCGCGACTGAAATCCTCGTCGCCGTACTTGCTGTCGCCCGCGATCATGTGCCCGGCATGCAGCGCATGCACACGGATCTGGTGGGTGCGGCCCGTGATCGGACGCGCCTCCACGATGGTGGCAAAGTCGCCGAAGCGACGCAGGACGCGGAACAGGGTCAGCGCTTCCTTGCCTTCATCGTTGACTTCGACCATGCGCTCGCCGGAGCGCAGGTTGCTCTTGAGCAACGGTGCGTTGACCTGTTTCTTTGCGGTGGGCCAGTGACCTCGCACCAAGGCCATGTAGCGCTTGTCCACGCCATCCCCGCGCAGCGCAGCGTGCAAGTGGCGCAGCATGCTGCGCTTCTTCGCGATCATCAGCAGGCCGGAAGTGTCCCGGTCCAGGCGGTGTACCAGCTCCAGCTCCTTGGCATCGGGGCGCAACTGACGCAGCGCTTCGATCACGCCAAAGCTCAGCCCGCTGCCGCCGTGCACGGCAATGCCGGCAGGCTTGTTCATCACGATCAGCGCCTTGTCTTCGTGAACGATGGCAGCTTCGAGCCGCTGCAGCAGCCCCTGAGCCACCGGGGCAGGCTCGTCACGCTCAGGCAGACGCACGGGCGGCACGCGAACGATATCGCCCGCCTGGATCTTGTACTCGGGTTTGACCCGGCCCTTGTTCACCCGCACCTCGCCCTTGCGCAAGATGCGATAGACCAGGGTCTTGGGCACACCCTTGAGGGCCGTGATGAGGAAATTGTCGATGCGCTGGCCGGCAAGTTCCGGCGCGACTTCGATCAGCTGAACGCCGGAAGTCGGAGGGGTATTGGTCGTCATGGGGCAATCATAACAATTTTTATGGAATTGAAGCACTTAATCATTGCTGCTATAGTCGCGAACGCCGCCATAAGCGGCAGGCCAGTGGAATCAGGCTGTGTGCCAGTCGCTGACCTTCGCAATTCTCCAGGACGCGAGGCCGTCCTACGGGGGTTCGCCAGTTTACCGAATTGCCTGGAATCGCCACCAGCGCCGTGTAGAGAAGACCGAAAATAAACGACAAGTGCGGTGTCATACCTGCTTACACGCTTTTTTTCGCAGTACCTCTGCCCGCCCGTCGCTTCCACGCAACGCATGGCGAACACCTCGGAAATACCTGCCTTGGACATGAATGGCGCCAGCGCAGAATCGCGCTGGCGAAAAATGCAACCCGTTGCGGATTCAGCGCGCGGCAGCACCCGAATTATCAGGGATACGTGCAGGGTGGAGATGCACAGCCCTCGGACCGTGTAGCACCGCGTCCGGCCACCAGCCCATAGTACGGCTGGCGAGCGGATAAGGTCCTGAACAGATGCCCCCGGGCGTCCACGGCTGACGGTTGATTCCTCCTCCTGACTGAGTGCACCAGGCCCGCTTGGTTGATTCGGATAACAATTCGAAGCCTCCGGGGCCTTGTTGGCACCGCAGCAAAACAGGACGCGTCGTCGCGACAACGGCAGGCTGGGCAACCGGCTGGTGCCGAACGTCGCTCGACACGGGGGTGGTTAGCCACCCTTTGCGCACCTTGGCACCGACCATGAGACGTCGTGTGTGCCGAACGCCGTTTCCGGCAGCCCGGAAACCGACGGTACAACATGAAAAGAATGCTGATTAACGCCACTCAACCCGAAGAGTTGCGCGTAGCCCTGGTGGACGGCCAACGCCTCTACGACCTGGACATCGAGTCCGGTGCACGTGAGCAGAAAAAGGCCAACATCTACAAGGGCAAGATCACTCGCATCGAACCCAGCCTCGAAGCCGCCTTCGTCGACTTCGGCTCCGAGCGTCACGGCTTCCTGCCGCTGAAAGAAATCTCCCGCGAATACTTCAAGAAGGCCCCTGAAGGCCGGGTCAACATCAAGGAAGTGCTCAGCGAAGGTCAGGAAGTCATCGTCCAGGTCGAGAAGGAAGAGCGCGGCAACAAAGGCGCTGCCCTCACCACCTTCATCAGCCTGGCTGGCCGCTACCTGGTGCTGATGCCCAACAACCCGCGCGCCGGTGGCATTTCCCGCCGCATCGAAGGCGAAGAGCGCAACGAATTGCGCGAAGCGCTCAATGGCCTGACCGTTCCGGGCGACATGGGCCTGATCGTTCGCACCGCCGGCCTTGGCCGCAGCAGCGAAGAGATGCAATGGGACCTGGACTACCTGCTGCAGCTGTGGACCGCCATCAAGGAAGCCTCGCTGGACCGCGCCGCGCCCTTCCTGATCTACCAGGAAAGCAACGTCATCATCCGCGCCATTCGCGACTACCTGCGCCAGGACATCGGCGAAGTGCTGATCGACAGCATCGATGCCCAGGAAGAAGCCCTGACCTTCATTCGCCAGGTCATGCCGCAATACGCAAGCAAGGTGAAGCTGTACGAAGACAGCGTACCGCTGTTCAACCGTTTCCAGATCGAAAGCCAGATCGAAACCGCGTTCCAGCGTGTGGTCGAGCTGCCGTCGGGCGGTTCCATCGTGATCGACCCGACCGAAGCGCTGGTGTCCATCGACATCAACTCGGCGCGCGCCACCAAAGGCAGCGACATCGAAGAAACCGCCCTGCAGACCAACCTCGAAGCGGCCGAGGAAATCGCTCGCCAACTGCGCCTGCGTGACATTGGCGGCCTGATCGTGATCGACTTCATCGACATGACCCCTGCCAAGAACCAGCGCGCCGTGGAAGAGCGTGTGCGTGAATGCCTCGAAGCAGACCGCGCCCGCGTGCAGGTTGGCCGCATTTCGCGCTTCGGCCTGTTGGAAATGTCCCGTCAACGCCTGCGCCCGTCGCTGGGCGAAAGCAGCGGCATCGTCTGCCCGCGCTGCTCGGGCACCGGCATCATCCGTGACGTTGAATCGCTGTCGCTGGCCATCCTGCGCCTGATCGAAGAAGAAGCGCTGAAGGACCGCACTGCCGAAGTCCGCGCCCAGGTGCCGATCCCGGTAGCCGCATTTTTGCTCAACGAGAAGCGCAACTCCATCACCAAGATCGAGCTGCGCACCCGTGCGCGCATCATCATTCTGCCGAACGATCACCTGGAAACCCCGCACTTCGAAGTTCAGCGCCTGCGCGACGACAACCCCGAGGTGCTGAACAACCAGTCCAGCTACGAAATCGCCGCCAGCGAAACCGAAGAAGCGCCGCAGCCGACCGCCACCCGCACCCTGGTCCGCCAGGAAGCTGCCGTCAAGACCGCTCCAGCGCGTGCGAACGCACCAGTGCCCACTGCCGCTGAAGAGCCACAACCTGCGCCAGCCGCTCCTGCCCCGAGCGCCCCGGAGCCAAGCCTGTTCAAAGGCCTGGTGAAGTCGCTGGTCAGCCTGTTCGCCGGCAAGGAAGAACCTGCCGCCGCGCCAGTGGCCCCTGCCGCCGAAAAGCCGGCCGCTGAACGCAGCGCCCGCAATGAGGAACGCCGCAACGGGCGCCAGCAGAGCCGTAACCGCAACGGTCGCCGCGATGAAGAGCGCAAGCCGCGTGAAGAACGCGCCGAGCGGGCCCCACGCGAAGATCGCCAGCCCCGCGAGGAGCGTGCTGCGCGTGAGGAACGCGCCCCACGTGAAGAACGCGCGCCGCGCGAAGAGCGTGCACCACGTCAGCCACGCGAAGACCGCCGCGGCAACCGTGGCGAAGAGCGTGTGCGCGAACTGCGCGAGCCGTTGGACGCGGCTGCGCCAGCCGAACGCGAGGAGCGCCAGCCACGTGAGGAACGTGTAGCGCGTGAAGAACGCGCCCCACGAGAAGAGCGTGCACCGCGCGAGGAACGCGCTCCTCGGGAAGAGCGTGCACCGCGTGAAGAACGTGCCCCACGCGAGGAACGCGCACCGCGTGAAGAGCGTGCCCCACGTGAGGAACGCGCACCTCGCGAAGAGCGTGCTCCACGTGAGGAACGCGCGCCTCGCGAAGAACGCGCTCCACGTGAAGAACGTGCCCCGCGCCAACCGCGTGAAGAACGTCAGCCACGCGTGAACGAGGAAGCTGCCGAACAAGCCGCCGAGCTGGCCGAAGAGCATCTGCCCAACGAAGAGCAGCTGCAGGACGAGCAGGAAGGTACCGATGGCGAGCGTCCGCGCCGCCGTTCGCGTGGCCAGCGTCGCCGCAGCAACCGCCGCGAACGCCAGCGCAACGCCAACGGTGAGCTGATCGACGGCGAAGAAGAAGGCAACGAAGAGCAGCCTCAACAGCGCCAAGCCACTGAGCTGGGTGCAGAGCTGGCCGCTGGCCTGGCTGTGACCGCTGCGGTTGCGACCAGCAAGATCAGCAGCGATGCCGAGGCCCAGGCCAACCAGCAGGCCGAGCGCGCTACTGCTGAGGTTGCCGCTGTCGATCAAGCTGATGGCAGCGACGTCGCCCAGCCTGCCGAACAGGCCGAAGCGGCCGCTCAAGCCCAAGCTGAAGCGGTGGCAGTGGCCCCAGCGGTCGAGCAGCCATTGAGCGAGCCAGTAGCGGTCGTCGAGGCCACTGCAGACCCTGTGGTCGAAGTCACCCCGCAGCCAGCCGCCGAACAAGCGCCTGCCGCCGAGCCTACCGTAACCGCTGAAACCGCAGCTGTTGAAGCAACGGTACAAGCTCCGGCCACCGAAGCGCCGGCTACCGAAACTTCAGCCATTGAAGCCCCTGTAGAAGCCCCGGCTATCGAAGCCGGTGAAATCGAACAGGCGCCTGCGGTGATCGAGCTGGCCCCGGTTGCCGAGCAGCCTGCGCCGGTGGTCGAGGCCCAGCCTGAAGTCGTGGCCGAGCCTGAAACGCCTGCAGTGGAGCCTGCACCTGTGCACGCCGCCGCTGCGGTGGAGCCCGCCACGGTCATGCTGTCCAACGGCCGCGCGCCTAATGACCCGCGTGAAGTGCGTCGTCGCAAGCGTGAGGCCGAGGCTGCCGCCAAAGCTGCACAGGTAGCGACCACCGCTGACGAGCCAGCACTTGAAAGCGTTGATGAGCAAAAACCTCATCAAGGTTGATGACCAAGGCTGAATGAAAAAGCCCCGCCAGTGCGAACTGGCGGGGCTTTTTCTTGATCGGGTGTCGGGGTGGTCAGAGCACGTGCCACCGACCAGTCGTCACAGGCCACCCTTCAATAAAGATTGGGCTCCATCTCCAGTTCCACGCCGAACCGCGCCAGAACGTCGGCCTGGATCCGCTGCGCCAGGGCATGCAACTGCGCCCCGCTTGCCTGGCCATAGTTGACCAGCACCAGCGACTGCAAGCGATGCACCCCCGCATCACCGTCGCGAAAGCCTTTCCAGCCCGCCTGCTCGATCAACCAGCCCGCTGCCAGCTTCATCTGGCCATCGTCCTGTGGATACGCAACCACCCCAGGAAGCTGCGCACGGATATGCTCGACCTGCTCAGGCGCAACCACCGGGTTCTTGAAAAAACTACCGGCGTTACCCAGCTCTGCCGGGTCTGGCAGTTTTTCGCGGCGAATACTGCAGATGGCGTCACTGATCGCCTGCGCAGTCGGCACGGTCACACCCTGCTCGGCCAGGCGTTGACGCACCGGGCCGTAGTCCAGGTGCGCCTGCAAACTGTGACTCAAGGCGAAACGCACACGCAGGATCAGCCAGCGCCCCGGGTTTCGCTTGAACACACTGTCGCGATAGCCAAAGGCGCAGTCCGCCAGGGAGAAATCACGCACTTCGCCCGTGGCACGGTCCAGGGCCGTCAGGCCGGCGAACACGTCCTTGATCTCTACCCCATAAGCGCCCACGTTCTGCATGGGTGCAGCGCCTACAGTGCCAGGGATCAGGCTCAGGTTTTCCAGCCCGCAATAGCCCTGCGTCAGCGTCCATTGCACGAATGGGTGCCAGGGCTCACCTGCTTCGGCCTCGACCACGATACGTTCACCATCGTCGCTGAGTACCCGGCGGCCCTGGCTGCAGATGTGCAACACAAGCGCATCGACATCGCGGGTCAGCAGCAGATTGCTCCCACCGCCGAGCACCAGCACCGGCACACCCTGCTGCTGAGCACAGCCCAGCGCCTGGCGTACTTGCAGGTCATCCTTGGCCTGGCTGAAATAGCGCGCTTTCACATCGATGCCGAAAGTGTTGTAGGGCTTGAGCGATACCTGCTCCTGCCACTGCCCGGTCATAACCGCCCCTTGATTTCCAGCACCAGCGCCTTGCAAGCCGTCTCGATCAGGTCAAGCACCTGCTCGAACCCGTCGGCCCCACCATAGTACGGGTCAGGCACTTCATCGAGGACCAGACCGTAGCGGCGCAGAAACAGGTCGAGCTCGCCCGCCGCTGTGTGTGGACGCAGGGCACGCAGGTCGCGCAGGTTGCTCTGGTCCATCGCCAGCACCAGGTCGTACTCGGTAAAGTGCGTCGCCTTGACTTGCTGGGCACGCTGCTGCGACAGATCATAGCCACGCGCCAGTGCCGCCTTGACGGTGCGGCTGTCGGGCGCCTTGCCCACGTGCCAGTCGCCGGTACCGGCGGAGGCCACCTGTACCTGATCGGCAAGCCCGGCAGCCTGCAATTGATGACGCAGCACACCCTCGGCTGTAGGCGAGCGGCAGATGTTGCCCAGGCACACGAACAGAACGCGCATCAGGCCTCCAGCAAGCGCCTTACGCGCTCCAGGTCCTCAGGGGTATCCACGCCAACGGCGGGGGCTTCGATAGCATCCTCGACATGGATGCGCACGCCATGCCACAGCGCGCGCAGCTGTTCCAGAGCTTCGGTCTGCTCCAGCCAGCATGGGCCCCAGCCCACGAAATCATGGAGAAAACCTACCCGGTAGGCATACATGCCGATGTGGCGGCGGTAGGGCACGCCGTGGGGCAAATCTCGGCCTTTTGCGAAAGCATCCCGGGCCCAGGGTAGCGGCGCGCGGCTAAAGCTCAGCGCCAGGCCGTTCTTGTCGCTGACCACCTTGACCGCGTTGGGGTTGAAGACGGCTTGCGGCTCGTGAATGGGTTCGGCCAGGGTCGCGATGCCGGCTTCTGGATGAGCGGCCAGGTTAGCGGCCACTTGGTCGATGATCACTGGCGGGATCAGCGGCTCGTCTCCCTGCACGTTGACCACGATAGCTTCGTGTGCCAGGCCGAGTTGGGCGGCCACTTCGGCCAGTCGGTCAGTGCCGGACTCATGGTCGACACGGGTCATCAGAACGTCGGCGCCAAAGGCCTGGCAAGCCTCGAAGATGCTGGCGTCGTCGGTGGCAATGACGACGCGGCTGGCGGCGCTTTTTCGGGCCTGTTCCCACACATGCTGCACCATCGGCTTACCGGCGATGGGCAACAAGGGTTTACCCGGCAAGCGCGTGGAGCGCAGGCGGGCCGGAATCACCACGGTGAAATCCAGGTTCATTTGTCCAGGCGCTCATCATCGGTAAGGGTACGCGCCTCGCTTTCCAGCATGACCGGGATACCATCGCGAATCGGATAGGCAAGGCCTGCGCCCTTACTGATCAGCTCGGTCTTGTCGGCGCTGAGCTTGAGCGGGCCCTTGGTGATCGGGCAGGCCAGGATATCGAGCAGTTTGGTGTCCATTGAAGGCTTCCTTTGGGCCGGGTGGCCGAAATTGAAAACAGGATCAGGGCTTGCCGAGCAAGCGGTGCAGCTGATTGTCGAACCAGGCGCTGAATGCCGGTGTAGGCTGCGCTTCGACGGCCAGGTACCACCAGTTTTCGGCGGCGAAGGACCGGCACTTCACCGCATCCTTCTCGGTCATGACCAGCGGCAGTACCGGGGTGAAGGCCAGGCTCTGGGCGCTGAACTGCGCATGGTCGGCAAAAGGGTGCGGCAGCGGCTGCCAGTTTAGCCCCAGCAGGGTATCGAAGAAACGCTGCGGGTTACCAATGCCGGCCACCGCATGCAGCCGCTGGCCTGCGGGAAAATGGTCGAGTCCACGGCGCTCGCCGGTGCGCAGGTTGACCAACGCGCTTGGCTGAAGGCTAAAACCAAAGCCAGCGGCACTGTCTGCTCCGGCGCCATTGAGCAGTACCGCGTCGGCTTCCTCCAGGCGCTCGACCGGTTCACGCAAGGGGCCAGCCGGCAGGCACCGACGGTTGCCAAGGCCTCGCGCGGCGTCGATCAACACCAGTTCCAGATCGCGGGCCAGGCGGTAGTGCTGCATACCGTCGTCACACAGGATCAAGTCCAGCGGCTCGCTGGCCAGCAGTGCCTGCACCGCGCAGGAGCGGTCCGGGTCGATCATCAGCGGCACACCGGTGCGCTGTACGATCAGCAGCGGCTCGTCGCCCGCGTGTTCGGCAGCCTGATCCGCCATCACCCGCCAGGGCAACTGCGGCGGCTTGGCGCCATAGCCACGGCTGACCACCCCTGCCCTTAGCCCCCGCTGACGACAATGTTCGATCAGCCAGAGAATCATTGGCGTCTTGCCGGTCCCGCCAACGGTAATGTTGCCCACCACGATGACCGGCACCGGTGCGCGATAGCTGGCCTGCTCGCCGCTTAGAAAACGCGCGCGCTTACGTTTGACCACGCAGCGGTACAGCGCCTCCAGCGGACGCAGCAGCGCAAGCGCCGGGTGGCCGGCGTACCAGGCAGCGAGCAGGCGGTCGGCTAGGGTCATCAGGGTGCGGCCTGGGCCGCCTCGACGGTGGTCATGCGCAATTGGCTGAAGCCGAGCTTGCCGGCGGCATCCATTGCCGTGACCACTGCCTGGTGCGGGGTCTTGCCGTCGGCGCTGATGGCCAGCGGCAGCTTGTTGTCGCCACCCGACTCGCGCTCGATGGCTTCGCTGAGGGTGGCAAGGTCGCTCTTGGGCAGCAGGTGGTTGTTGACCGAATACACCCCTTCGGCGCTGATGGTGATTTCCACCAGCTTGCCCTGGTCGGCCGGCGCATGCTCGGCGCTGACGGCCTCGGGCAACTCGACGCGCAGCTGGGTCTCGCGGGTGAAGGTGGTGGTCACCACGAAGAACAGCAGCAGCACGAACACCACGTCGATCAACGATGCAAGGTTGATGTCGATGTTCTCTCGCTGGCGATTGCGCCGGAACTTCACGCCGTGCCTCCGGCCACTTCCACTTCACGGTCGCCCTGGATCACTTCCACCAGCTTGATCGCCTCCTGCTCCATGCCAACCACCAGTTCGTCGATGCGCCGTAACAGGAAACGGTGGAAGAACACTGCCGGGATACCGACCATCAGCCCAGCCGCCGTGGTAACCAGGGCTTTGGAGATGCCACCGGCCAGCACCGCGGCGTTGGCTGGCATCTGCGAACCCATGAACGCGCTGAAGATATCGATCATGCCCAGCACGGTGCCCAGCAGACCCAGCAGCGGCGCCATGGCAGCGATGGTGCCAAGGGTGCTGATGTAACGTTCGAGCTCGTGAATGACCCGTGAGGCAGCCTCCTCGATGCACTCTTTCATGATTTCGCGACCATGACGTGAATTGGCCAGGCCCGCAGCGAGGATTTCACCCAGCGGCGAATCGGCACGCAAGGCCTTGAGCTTGTCACTGGTCAGTTGCTTGTCCTTGATCCACATCCACACCTGGCCCAGCAGGTGCGGCGGGCTGACGCGGCTGACGCGCAGGGTCCAGAGGCGCTCGACGACGATAGCCATGGCAGCGATGGAACTCAGAATGATCGGCAGCATCATCCAACCGCCGGACTTGACCAATTCCCACACAGTAGAAGCCCCTTCGGAAAAGGTCGCCACTTTACCATAGGCGCGGCGGGGGCTCATCTGCATTAACCACCCGTGGCCTCTCGCCAGAACCGTCGCTGGCCGCGCACCCCTTCTACCTGCGCGTGCTGGCCCAGCACCAGGCGTAACGCCCCCTCGGCCGCCGTGTCATGTACCGTCACGCCATGCCTGCGATACCGTTCGAGCACCTGGGCGTGTGGATGCCCGAAGCTGTTGTTGCGACCTCGGGAGATCAGCACCCCGCGCGGGGCGGTCGCGCGGATGAAAGCCTCGGTCGACGAACTGCGGCTGCCATGATGCGGCGACTGCAACCAGTCGATTCGCGGTGAGTCCGTGTCTGCCAGCCAGGCACGTTCGGCTGCAGCTTCCATGTCACCGGCCAGCAACAACCGCTCGCCCTGCGCCTCGACCAGCAACACACAGGAGCGGTCGTTGCTGCTGCGTGCATCAGCCCAACGCCACAGGGAAAAGCGCACGCCATCCCACTCCCACTGCTCGCCACTGACACATGGCTGCAACCACACATCGTCCAGCCGTTCTCCGCCAATCGCGCGAGTGACCGGCAACCCCCGCTGTATCGCCGCGGCGCCGCCAGCATGATCGGCATGGGCATGACTGACCAGCAGCATATCCAGGCTGTCGACCCCCAGCTTGCGCAGCGTCGGCAAGACCACTCGCTCACCCAGGTCACTTTCCCCCCTGGCCGGCCCGGCGTCATACAACAGGCTGTGCTGCTGGGTTCGCAGCAGCACAGCCAGGCCCTGGCCCACGTCCAGTTGCCAAACCTCGACCTGGCCGTACGACACCGGCTCGCGGGGCACCCAGAGGGCCAGCAGCATCAAGCCGCCCAGCCCTCGCATCGGCATGCCCCGGGGCAGCAACAGCAGCACTGCACCCAGACCCACCAGCAACCAGGCCCACAACGGCGTTGCAGGCGGCATCCATGCCGGGCGCTGCTGGGCGACCAGCGCCAAGGCGCGAAACAACACATCCAGCAGACCGCCTGCCAACCACAACAACGCCTCCCCTGCGCCCCCCAGCGGCAGCAACAACGTACCCAACAGCGCCAACGGCAATACCGCCAGGCTCACCCACGGCACCGCCACCAAATTGGCCACGGGTGCACTCACGCTCACGGGCAAGCCCACAGCCAGCAACACCGGCAGCAGGCCGATGGCGATCACCCACTGCGCTCGCGTCCATGCCTGCCAGGGTCGCCAGCCACCCAGCCGGGCGCTGAAGCTGAAGATGAGCGTGGCCACGGCGGCAAATGACAGCCAGAAACCCGGGAGCAGTGCCGCCAGCGGCTCGAATAGCAAGACCGCAACCAGCGCAAGCAACAAGGGCAGGAAAGCACCCAGATGACGAAAGCGCAGACGCCAGAGCAACACCACGGCCAGCATCAGGCAAGCGCGCTGTACCGGTACCCCTGCCCCGGCCAGCCAGCCATAGGCCAACGCCCCGCCCATGGCCAGCGCGCAGGCCCAGGGTAACCATGGCAGGCGGGATGGCCACAGCCCCCAGCGCGCCAACCCGGCGACCAGGGCGTAGAGCAGACCGGCTACCAGGCCAATGTGCTGGCCTGAAATCACCAGCAGGTGCACCGTGCCGGTCGCCTGCAGCACCTCCCAGTCACCGCGCGCCAGACCAGCCCCATCGCCAAGCACCAATGCCACCAGGGCGGCCTGTCGACCATTGGCCTCGACCGCCAGCAAACGCTCGCGCAGGGCGTCGCGCCAGCCAGCTGCCGTTGGCCCCTGTAACTGGCCTGCCTTCACTGTGCCAGTGGCGCCGATCCGGCGTGCCAGCAGCTGCGCCTCGCGGTCGGGCCCATGGGGGTTGAGCAGCCCCGTCGGCCGCTGCAAGGTCACGGCCAGCCGCCACTGCTCGCCGGCACGCAGTGGTGGCCCGCCAAACCAGCTCAGCTGCAGACGCTGCGGCAGTTCGGCGCGTCGCGAGCGAGCCGCTTCCAGCTCGAAACGCATGCCATGCGCAGTGGTCGTCGGCAAACCGACCACGCGCCCTTCCAGCCACAAGGTGCGGCCGTCGAGCGCGGGTGCCAACCGATCATCCAGGGCCTGCTTGGCAGACCAGCAGGCCCAGCAGAATCCCAGCAGAAACATACCCAGCAGCCATTGACGGGTAAACAGGCTGACGGCGGCGCACGCGCTCAGTGCCAACAGCCATCCGACCGATGGCAACGCAGGTAGCAAGCCCAGACAAAGCAACCCGAACGCGAGCGCCAACATCCCTGTGCGCATGAGGTAGAGCTCCAGAGGCGAAATCACCCCGTCAGGCTTAGCTCACTTGCCGGCACTGCTTGCTCAACAATTGTCACAAACTCTGAACGAGGGTGTTCGGGAATACAGGGCATACTGCCCCGGTCAACGCTCCGGGAGCCCCCATGCCGCGCCGACTATTCAAACGCTTCATGCCCGATCCAACCAGTATTCGGGAACACAAGTCCTTACGCTTTTTCGGCAAGTTGCTGAATGACCCCAACCTGTGGCATCTGAACCGCCATTCGGTAGCACGGGCCATGGGCGTGGGCCTGTTCGCCGCGTTGATCCCGATGCCGGCGCAAATGCTGTTGGCCGCAGCAATGGCCATCCCGCTGCGCGGCAACCTGCCCATTGCAGTCAGCCTGGTATGGTTGACCAACCCGCTGACCATGCCGCCCGTTTTTTTTGTCACCTACATGGTTGGTGCCTGGCTGATGCAAGTTCCGCCGCGAGCGCTACCTGATGAGTTGACCTTCCAGTGGATCACCGACCAGCTGGCCACGCTCTGGCAGCCTTTTCTGCTGGGTTCGGTGGTGTGCGCCGTGATACTGGGGGGGCTTGGCTACTTCTGCACCATGCTTTACTGGCGCTGGTGGGTGAGCCGGCAATGGCGTCGTCGCCAATGCCGGCCCACAGCGTCAGGCGCGCATGCCCCGGCCGCTGACCAGCAGCCGCACGCACAGCAGGTAGAGCACGGCAGTGGCCACCAACATGAAGGTGATGGCCGTACCAATGCTGATGTCCGACACCCCTAGAATGCCGTACCGGAACGAGTTGACCATGTGCAGCACAGGGTTGGCCAGCGATACGGTCTGCCAGAAAGGCGGCAGCAGGGTAATCGAATAGAACACGCCGCCCAGGTAGGTCAGCGGGGTCAACACGAATGTCGGAATGATCGAAATGTCATCGAAATTGCGGGCGAACACCGCGTTGACGAAGCCCAGCAGCGAGAAGATGGTCGCGGTCAACAACACCACCACCACGGTCACCCCCAGATGATGCACCTGCAGGTCGGTGAAGAACATCGACAGTATGGTCACGATCACCCCTACCGCCAGCCCACGCAACACACCTCCCAGCACGTAGCCCACCAGAATGGTATGCGGCGACACCGGCGAGACCATCAATTCCTCGATCGAGCGCTGGAACTTGCTGCCGAAGAAGCTCGACACCACGTTGCCGTAAGAGTTTGTGATCACCGACATCATGATCAACCCCGGGACGATGTACTGCATGTAGGTGAAACCACCCATGTCGCCGATCTGCCTGCCGATCAGGTTACCGAAGATGACGAAGTACAGGACCATGGTGATCGCCGGCGGCAGCAGGGTTTGCGGCCAGATGCGCAGGAAGCGGCGGACTTCGCGGTAGACGATGGTGTTCAGGGCGACCCAGTTGGTGCGCAATTCCACGCTCATACGGCCACCTTCGACAGGTTCTTTTCCACCAGGGACACGAACAGCTCCTCGAGTCGATTGGTCTTGTTGCGCAGGCTCTGGACCTCGATGTTCTGCAGTGCCAGCTGGCCGAACAGCGCGGTGATGCCGATGTCCTTGTCCACCTGCACTTCCAGGGTATGCGCAGTCAACAGCTGGCAAGGGTAGCCCTGCAGCACGGGCGCACTGGCCAGATCCTGCTTGAGGTCGAGCACGAAGGTTTCCACATGCAGCTTGCCCAGCAGGTTGCGCATGCTGGTGTTTTCGACGATGGTGCCGTGGTCGATGATGCCGATGTTACGGCACAGCTGCTCGGCCTCTTCCAGGTAGTGGGTGGTGAGGATGATGGTGATACCTTTTTCGTTGAGCTCGGTGAGAAAGCTCCACATCGATCGGCGCAGCTCGATGTCCACCCCGGCAGTGGGTTCGTCGAGAATCAACAGCCGCGGTTCGTGGATCAGCGCACGGGCAATCATCAGGCGGCGCTTCATGCCACCGGAGAGCGACCGGGAAGGTACGTCGCGCTTGTCCCACAGGCCTAGCTGGGTCAGGTATTGCTCGGCACGCTCCTTGGCGATCTTGGGCGGGATACCGTAATAGCCGGCCTGGGTCACGACGATGTCGAAACACTTCTCGAACTGGTTGAAATTGAATTCCTGCGGCACCACGCCAAGGCAGCGCTTGAGCGCCGAAGGTTCACGGTCCAGGTCGTGGCCGAACACGTTGACCGTACCGCTGGTCTTGTTCACCAGGGTAGAGAGGATGCCGATGGTGGTGGACTTGCCGGCGCCATTGGGGCCGAGCAAGGCGAAGAAGTCGCCTTCGGCGACATCGAGGTCGATGCCATTGAGGGCCTGAAAGCCGTTGCCGTAGGTCTTGGTCAGCTGTCGAATGGACAGGGCAGAACTCATAGCGGGTCACTTACCGAAGAATAAGGTGCAGGACACGCCAGATAGGGTCACTGGCGCAGTGAGTGCGGCCAATGGTGCAAGGCTCGGCCGCTCAAGTACAGTCATGTGTATCGATAGTGACTATCGAAACAGCCGTGGTGTTCGATCAGGTCAGTGCCGTCATCACCGCCGCCTGATACGCCGGGCGAGTTTTCAGACGCTGATACCAGGCGTGGAGGTGGTACATGTCTGGACGCTCGATGGCCATTTCGAACCAGGCGTAGGCGAAGCAGCCCAGTGGTATGTCGCCCATGCCGATCTGCTCACCCGAAAGATACGGCTGTGAGGCCAGCGCCTGGTCGGCGATCGCCAGCAGCTGGGCACACTGCTTGTGGGCGGCGTTGATGGCCACCCAGTCTCGCTGCTCTTCGGGCGTGCGCAGCAGGCCCCAGAACAGAGGACGGAAAGGGGCCGCCAAGGACGAAGTCGTCCAGTCCATCCATTTGTCTGCCAACGCGCGCTGGCGTGGCGCGTTCAAGTACCAGCCCTGCTCCTGACCATACTCGGCGCACAGGTAGCGGACGATGGCATTGGACTCCCACAGGGTCAGGTCGCCGTCTTCGAGCATAGGCACCAGGCCATTTGGATTGCGCGCACGGTAGTAAGGCTCGTTTACCACACCGAAGGCGCCACCGGCATCGACAGACTCGAACTCCAGGCCCAGTTCATGGGCGATCCACAGTACCTTGCGCACATTGCTCGAATTCTTGCGGCCCCAAATCTTCAGCATGACGACGTCCTCAGGAATGCTCAGGTCATGCAGTCTACTCCAGACCCTCGCTACCTGTACCGGCCTGGCGATCAGCAAGAACGGTCATTGACTGAAACTCAGGCTGCCACACCCTGTCACTGTTCAGACAGTGCCGTACATAGTGTTGCGTCTAAGCTCTGTGGGATGGCTCAAGCCCCTGGTTCCAAGGAGGAGTGATTATGTTGCTGTTGTGGCTGGTGGTACTGGTGATCGGCACTGTGTACCTCCTGCACCGGCGCCTGCCGCCGTTGCAGATACTGGGCATCGTTGCCGTCTACACATTGCTGATGGGCATCTTCAGCAAAGCCCCTGGCTGGCTGTTGATCGTGATTTGGCTGGTGATCGCGCTCAAGGCCGCACTGCTGTTGCTGCCCGAGTGGCGGCGCAAGGTGTTTACAGGCCCTGTGTTCAAATGGTTCAAACGCACGCTGCCACCCATGTCGCAGACCGAGCGCGAGGCGATCGACGCCGGGACCGTGTGGTGGGATGGCGAATTGTTCAGCGGCCGCCCCGACTGGCGCACCCTGCTCGCCTACCCTGCGCCGAAACTCACCGAAGAGGAACAGGCTTTCCTGGATGGTCCAACCGAGGCGTTGTGCGCAATGGTCAGCGACTGGCAGATCGGCCAGGACCTGGACCTGCCTCCTCAGGCCTGGCAACACATCAAGGACCATGGCTTCTTCGCCCTGATCATTCCCAAGGAGTACGGTGGTAAAGGTTTTTCCGCCCATGCCCACTCCCAGGTGGCAATGAAGCTCGCCACGCGCAGCGGTGATCTGGCGTCCACGGTGATGGTCCCCAATTCCCTGGGCCCGGCCGAACTGCTTCTGCACTACGGTACGGACGAGCAGCGCAATCATTACCTGCCACGCCTGGCGCGCGGTGATGACATCCCCTGCTTTGCCCTCACAGGCCCGCACGCAGGCTCCGATGCTGGCGCAATGCCCGACACTGGCATTATCTGCAAAGGCATGTGGAACGGCGAAGAAGTCCTGGGCCTGCGCCTGAACTGGGAGAAGCGATACATCACGCTGGGGCCGGTCGCCACCCTGCTGGGTCTTGCCTTCAAGGCTTACGACCCCGATCACCTGCTTGGCGAAGTTGAAGAACTCGGCATCAGTCTGGCGCTGATCCCTACCGACACACCCGGTGTGGAAATCGGCAAGCGCCACCTGCCGCTGGGCGCGGCCTTCATGAATGGCCCCAACAGCGGCAAGGATGTGTTCATCCCATTGGACTATCTGATTGGTGGCCAGGACATGCTCGGCAAAGGCTGGATGATGCTGATGAACTGCCTGTCGGTGGGCCGTTCCATCTCGCTGCCGGCAGTGGGCACGGGTGCTGCCAAGTACACCAGCCTGGTTACAGGCCAATACGCCAACATCCGCGAGCAGTTCAACGTGCCACTGGCTGTCTTCGAGGGCATCCAGGAATCGTTGGCACGCATCGGCGGCAATGCCTGGTTGATGGACAGTGCTCGCCTGCTCACGGCCAAAGCCGTGGACCTGGGCGAAAAACCCTCGGTGCTGTCGGCGATCCTCAAGTACCACCTCACCGAGCGCGGCCGCGAATGCATCCAGCACGCCATGGATGTGCACGGCGGCAAGGGCATCATCATGGGGCCGAACAACTACTTGGGACGCAACTGGCAAGGGGCGCCGATCTTCATCACGGTCGAGGGCGCCAACATTCTCTCGCGCAATTTGATGATCTTCGGCCAGGGTGCCATCCGCTGTCATCCATTCGTGCTGAAGGAAATGTCTTTGGCTGGGCGTGAAGACCGTGACCAGGCACTGAAGGAATTCGACGACCTGCTGATGAAACACATCATGTTCGCGGCCGGCAACGCCGCCAGCACGCTGGTCTTCAACCTGGGCCTAGGGCGCTTCGAGCCAGTACCCGGAGACCCCTTGAGCCAAGGTTACTTCCGTGCCCTCAATCGCCAGGCAGCCGCCTTCGCGCTGCTGGCCGACCTGTCGATGATGCTGCTGGGTGGCGCACTGAAGCGTCGCGAACGCCTGAGCGCGCGCCTGGGCGATGTGCTCAGCTATCTGTACCTGTCCAGCGCCGCGCTCAAGCGCTACCACGACCTAGGCTCGCCTAAGCATATGCAGCCACTGCTGCGCTGGGCCATGGAAGAAAGCCTGGGGCAGGCGGAAAAGGCGCTGGACCGACTGCTCGACAACTTCCCAAACCGATTTGTCGGCTGGGCGCTGCGCTTGCTGGTATTCCCGTTAGGCCGCCGTCATACAGGGCCGAGCGATGAATTGGATGCCGAAGTGGCGGCACTGATCGGGCGCAGTAAAGGCGATCCGGCGCTGGAAGAGTTACTGGCCGGCTGCTTCCGACCGCAAGCCGAGGGCGACCCTGTGGCAGCACTGCAGCGGGCCTGCGATTTGCTTGATGAAGTCTCGCCGGTTCGCAAGGTGCTGCATCAGGAAATCAAGGCGGCAAAGGTACAAACGCGCCCTGGGCAATGCGTAATCGATGCGGCAGAAGCAAGCGGACTATTGCAGCCGGGCGAGGCACAACGGCTGCGTGAAACAGAGCAAGCTTGCCGCACAGTGATTGACGTGGACGCATTCGACAAGGGGCAGTTGCTGGCGCAAGATGGCAAGGTGCGCTGAGCGATACACCCATTTAGGCGGCTCTTCGCCAAGACGCAGAATCATGCACGTTTCGTCTTGGCAAGCAGCAGCACCTTGCAATCGCCGATAACACATGCCTGAGTGAAGCCCGCTCAGGCCGTGGGGGGCGAGCTTGAAAGTACAACAAAACAATCCATTTGATGGTCTGCCTTGATACCAGCTTGAGGGGAAGGTCCGTCCTTTTTAGCGACCATCTTGACCCCCAGGGCCTCCTTGATGAAATCGCCAACGGAATAGGTATTTAACAGATAGCTGTATTCGGTGCGATTAAGCGACGCCGGCCTGTGCGTAGTTAGGAGTGTGATAGATGATCGCACAGTCGGGTCGTCCGGAGCTGTCCTGTAGTTCAACGTGATGGTCGAGGCGGAGGGAATATCGCTCATCTGGATTACGCCATGGTTGGTGATACCTGTCTTCTCCGCACGTTCGCCACTGCCTTCTGGCGGTAGAGTGAGCGCAGTGCTGTTCTGTTCGCCATTCCAAAAGATAATAGAACCGCTCTGCTTTGGGGTGTTGTCGTTCACCATGGTACTGACCTCGCTCAGAAGATTGGGCCCTCGACACTGCCCTCAACCTGCTCGAGGCCGCATCGATGGTTCAGGCTTGAATGTAAATTAGCAACGGCGGGCACGCACCTGGCAAAAGTGTTAGGTAGAGACGCACCGTGGGCAGCCAGGCGGCCTGAACCGGCAGACATTCCACAAGAGCCCCACAACCGGCGTATACTCCTGCCCCGTTTCGATTACCCTCGAGGATCACCCATGGTCAATCCCCACCTGGAGTACCACCTGCAATTGCTGCATCACCTGCGGACCATCTTGGTGGCACTGAGTGAGGCCGAGCAGGTACCGGAAGAGAGCCACGCGCTGTTCCTCGATCGCTTCGACGAGTTGCTGAGCCTGCTGTCGCGAGATCCGCTGCAAAGCCAATACCTGGGCCAGGACTTGATGTGCCAGGTGATCCAGCGCTACCCGCAAATTGCCCACTTGGTGCCGCGTGACCTGCTGTGGTTCTTTGGTGGGGACTGCCTGCATTTCATGCCAGACCAGGAGCTGGACATGTACCAGCAGCTGGAAGAGCGCCGCTACGAAGCCGAACAAAGTGACGAACATTTCGACTGGCACGCGCAAAAAGCACAACTGAGCGCCCTGAAGACAGACCCGCACTGACAGCTTCCATGTCCGCTTTTCGACCCTCCCGCCCTGAGCATCATTGAAAACCCGCTGCAACTTGCAGTTCTTTCCTACATCACGATCCATTTCCCAAATTTAGTATGCCAGCCGCTCCCTGTATCGCCGAGAAATCCAGGCAAGAAGGAGCAATCTGGGTTTCTCAGAGCTCGCCGACCAAACCAAGGAATATCGAGATGAAAAAGACCATCCTCATGCTCGCACTGGGCATTGCCAGTAACAGCGCATTCGCCGCCCCTGAAAGCGGGCAGATCAGCTTCTACGGCACCGTCTATGCCGGCGGCACTTGCCCTATCGAAGTCGTCAACCCAGGTGGGTCGGTCATTCCCCGGGTTACGCTGGGCAACTTCACCACCAAGTACTTTGCGAGTCCAGGTACTGCCACGCCAGAAGTACCCTTCGCCCTGCGGGTGACCCCGGACGCCACTTGCATAATCGCCCCGGGCAGTAAAGCAACCGTCACCTTCAGCCCTCTGCATGGCCCGGTTGGCACGGATTTGTACGGCGTTCAGGGCGGAAGCACTAAAGGCCTCGGCCTGGCGATCAAAGATCGCACCCACGCCAAAATTGCTCCGGGTACTGCTTCGATCGAATACGATCTCTACGAGACCTTCCCAACTGACATGATGTTCTACGCCAACTATGAGTCTCATCTTCCAACTGTACAAGATGGTGTAGCAGAGGCTGAAGTCAGCTTCGTAGTAGCACTGCCGTAAATCCTACACCGGGTGCGCTTGCGCACCTGGCGTCCCACCGCTTTCTGCACGCCCTCGGTCCAACATCATGTCCCTCTTCAACCGTTCCCTCTGCGCACTTGGCACCTGTGTAACTTTGCTGGCTTGCAACATCTCCATTGCACAGGCTGCATTAACCATCAGTCAAACTCGAATCGTTCACGAAAGCACCAAACGCAGTTCATCGGTCGTCGCTGCCAACCCATCAAAGGCGACGTTTGCCGCGCAGGCTTGGATCAATACCGAAGCCGACGACACTACGACTGCCGTTCCGCTGATTGCCTCGCCCAACCTGTTCAAATTGGAACCCGGCAGCGAACAAACTATCCAGATCAACGCGATACCCAACGATCTGCCACAAGATCGCGAGTCCTTGTTCTACTTCAACCTGCAAGAAATTCCGCAAGCACAAAAAGGCGACCCGCAGAACGCACTGACATTTGCACTGCGCACCCGCATCAAGGTCTTCTACCGCCCAACCCAGCTCAAGAGCCGCCCACAAGACCACCTGCAGAACCTCGCCTGGTCTGTACAAACACTGGATGGCAAGCCTTATCTGGTGGTGGACAATCCCTCCCCCTACTACTTCACCTTCAACCAACTGACCCTGCGCAGCGTCAAGGGCAGCGAGAAAATCGACGCCCGGAAGATGGCGCTTCCTCTGGGCAGGCAAACTTATCTCCTCAAAGACTTAACCGTGCAGGCCGGCTTGAAGGTCGAGTTCACAACCATCAATGACTACGGAGGCCTCACGCCCGAACTGTCCCGCCCGGTGGAGCGACGGTGATGGCCTTCATTTCCTGAGCGTAGGGCTATAACGGGGGAAATCGACCCATGTAGTACCGTTGTCGAAGCTGACTTGCACCAGGAAAGTGAACCGCTCGTTCCGCTCAAGGGTGGCAAGGTACGCCCTGGACACGGTGACCTCTCTATTTGCCCCGATCCCCTGCCTCACTTGCACCGCTGTGACCTTATGCGCGGTCAGTACAGGCTCTGGTGAAGCAGCCCCCCCACCCTGCAACACGCCGGTCACAGTGATATTGACCTGCTGCCCCGCGGCAATGCCAGTCCACGTTGCCAGGCTGACAGGCACCCGCTCCGGCGCCGGGCCAAGGCTGAAGCCGTCTGAATCAGCACCCTCCAGCGCTACCACGGGCAACCCGCCTTGATCGAATTCGGTCACTTTCAGGTTGCTATCGGCGGAACGAAATACATCGACACCGTCGCTGACTTCATATCGCACAACCAACGTGCGCTTGCTGTAGGCCAGGACATGCTTTTCGGGAATCGCATAGGATCGGTCAGTTCCGGGGTGCGCTTCGGAGGTTGAGTAGTAGCCATAATCCTCAGGCGCCCCCCAGAACACCGTAACCGTTTCATCCGGAAACCACTTCGCCGAGCCTGGAACCGCGACCAATAGGGGCTCAATATACTCGTCCAGCTTCAGCGCCAACTCCCCGCCCGACCCGGTTGCCTGGGCTATTTCCACCCATTCGAACTGACGTGGTATCGGCTGCGCCTTGACGTCCAGCTCCAATGACCTCGCTAAGCTGCTCAGGTTGCCCGCCCGGTCCTCGATCTCATAATACGCATAACGCAACCCATCCTTGGACTGGCGAATCGGCTCACCCTGGAAGTCGATATGCACCGGCAGCAAGTAGTCGTTCTTGGTCAAGGTCCGGTTGGCTACCGGCTCAGAATCATCAGGCTTCTCCCCCCAGTACCACGTGATGATATCGCCCGGTAGGGGGCTGTCGTACGCCGGCACCAAGGTACGCAGCCGATCACCGTGCCGCTCTAGGTACCGGGCTGTCAGGCCATCTCGCTCGACTTCGTCCGGGTCCTCGACGAGCTCGAGCCTGCCTCGCTGCCCACCCAGCACGGGTGCAGTCTTGTCGATAAACAATGAAAGTTTTTCAGAAAAACAGGTTTCCTCGTTGCCCAGCGTCACCTCGTACGCCAGGGTGTGGCGCCCTTCCCCCAGCAACCCCACAGGCACCTCCAGCTCAAGGTCTGCGGGCTGCACGGGCGTGGTCCAGGTCTTGTCCTCGAACGGCTGCCCATCCCATCTAACGACCAGCCACTCAGGGTCTTCTTCACTGGGATTGGAGACCAACCACATGGGTATGGTGACGGGCAACGGCCGACGGGTTGCCCTCGAAGGCAGCAAGTTAGGCTCACCCCCGTCAATATCGGGCAGTAGGTCGATCACCACCACCGGCTTCAGCGCGAAGGTATCGCCTGGCGCCGTAAAACCCTTGAACAGCCTCTTGAAGAAGCGGCTGAGACTGCGCAGAAAATTGCCTGAAATCTGCATTTCTGATCTCCCAAAAAAAGGAAGACATGAGTCTTCCTTCTTTGCGCTTACCAGCTGTACCGCAACCCCAGGTTCACCCCCCACGGCTGGTCGATGTGCTCGCCCGCGCTATAATCGAAATCGGCATGCACCTGCAGCCGCTCGGCCATTGAAACCGCCACCCCAAACCCAAGCTCGGCACGCGAACCAGACAGGTCGTTATCGAAGCGGTTACCGTTGACCTTGACCTGGTTGTTGTTGACGAACTCATGGGCATAGGCAGCTCGTACATAGGGCTGAATCACACGAGCCTCACCGAGGTCAATATTGCGCCCCAGCGTAGTGCCGAGCTTGCCCAGTAGTGAGTGCACAGTGTCACCCTTGGCTTGCAGGCCATTGTCGAGTGTGTAGTCCTTATCCTCGAACTGCGCCACCGACCATTGGGTATAAGGCTCGATGAAATAGCCGTCCTCCAGAGCGATGTGGCGCCCGAACTCGGCCGACGCCCCCACACCAACGTTGCTGTAGTCACCCTTGGCCTGTTTACCATCACTGAGGGCCACCTTGGCATCGTTTTCAAAGCGGTTCAGCTTGACTACACCGTCGAAGTAATAGCCGCTCTGCTTGTCCAGCCAAGTGGTGTAAAGGCCCAGGTAGTAACTGTCGACGTCACCGGACGTGCCTTGAGACAGGTCCAGGTCGGAACGGCTGTAACCAGCCAGCGCACCCACCAGCCATTGACCATCGCCAAGCGGCAGTGGGGCATCGGCGCCGAATGTCACCCCCTGTTGCACCTGTTTATAGGCCACTCCGGAATTGGCCGACACATCGAACTTGTTGCCATAGGCCCGCACCCAGGCACCGGGTTGACCGCCCTGTAAACGCAACTCACCCATCCGGCTGCGCAACGAGGCCAGTTCGCCATACCACACGGTAGGTGCCGCGTTGAACAGCGCCAGTGCCGACTGTGTACCCGGGCTGATCACCTTGCGCGTACCGTCGAGGTACCAGTCCTCACCGCGCTGCACCAGATCGTAGGAGAACGCCCCCAAGTCAACCCGGCCATTGAGCAGCGAGAACGTAGCGTCACCGCTGGCTGCATGTACCACATGCAATTGGTTCTCTGCCTCAGGGTCGTTGCCCGAACTGCCGATCAGCAAGCTGTGGTCGCCAATGGCCCGGCCGGTAACCTCCAGGAAGTCCGTCTGCCCAGTGGAAAAGTCTGCATGCATCACGAAGGTGCCACTGCCCGACAGGTTTTCCACGGTGAGCCGGTGGTAGGCATCCGGCTCGCCGAACTGAACGTTGCCGTCGTTGAGCGCCAGGTCACCGACGCTGGCAGCCTGGGTCATGATCCAGGTGGACTGGTCATTGACGCTCAGGCTCGAAACACCGTCCAAATGTCCAGTAAGGCTCGACCGGTTGCTCAACGCCAGCGTGGCACTGGAGCCGTCCTGCACATTGACGTTGCCGACCAAGTGCGCGCTATCGACCGTCAAATCCGCAGATGAGGCATTGCGCACCTCGAGCAATGTGCCATCACTGCCCACAAGTCGCGAGCCAGTACCTACGTGAATCGTTGCCGATGCTGGCGCAGTAGCACTGCCGGCCACGACGATTGCAGCCCCCGCCTGCCCTTCGACCACCGTACCTTGCAGCGTGATGTCTGCCTGCTCTCCCACCGCAGCATCGCCGTTGACCAGTATGCCTTGCTCGGTGCCAATGATCTGGCTGTTCAGCGCATCCAGCTTGCCGTCGAACATGCGAACACCGGCGCTTCCCGCGCCATCCGCCTGCAACAGGGTGTCCCTGAGAATCAGCCGCGAGTTGCTCGCAATCGTCGCTGCGCCGCCTTTCCCGATCACCGTGCTGCCCACGACCTCGACCGTGGACCCCACCTCACCGGTACGTGCTGCGATGATTCCCCGCCCCTGGCTGACGATGGTGCTACCCATGACCTTGGCCACAGCAGCGCTGCCCACCAGCAATGCATCACCGGTTGCAGTCATGGTGCTGGCGCTGAAGTCCAGTGCCGAGCCGGCTCGCAGCTGAATTTCCTCGGTGGCAGCACCATTGGCCGTTAACGTGGCCCCTGCCAGTACCTGGTAACTGTCCAGCGCTGCCGACGCGTCGATAGATTGATTTTCTCTGATTGTCGTTAATGCCAGAGCGCCTTCACTCACCAGCCAGAGTGGCGCCAAAGCCAATACAAAGGCATGTTTGCCAACCCTGCTGAAGGGTGCAATGCGTGTTTTCATGTGTAATGCTCGTCTGTGTCGAAGTCTGTTTTTTAATACAGGTCCACCGGGATATTCCTGACAAGACTACAAGGCAATTCCTTGGTATCATGTAGGAATAGCCCTACATGGCACTCGGAAAAATCATCACATGATCACCCGCCCGGCAAACCGGCTTTTACACTGAAAAATCACAGGCACCTCCAGCTGTATACATTGCCAGCACAACAGCCCCCCGCTTACCGTTAATAGGCTCGGTCCCGGCAGTGAAACTGTAGGTTACCCGTGCACGCGACTTCATGAATTGCGGGTTATCAGGGTCAAATGTCGGCGCCACATGTTTTTCGTACGGCACACGCCAAGTAAAGCCCTCAAGCGGATAGTCAGGCCCAAGGGTGACTACGAAGTCCTCCCTCACACCCGGGACTTCCTCCTCACCTTGACTGTCCTTTCCCCCTTTAACAGCCCACCAGGTGATTGTGACTGTTGTGATCGCCCCGTATTGCAAAAACTCGGTAAGGTCTGGAACTTGCAATAGAACCGCGCCGTTGTCAGCATGTGGCAGGCTCGCCTTGATCGATTCGCAGGTTAACTCCCCCTTGGTGTTGGGGTGCAGGAATGCTATAGGGTCAGAAGTGATGACCACGGCGCTGACCACCACGTCCGTATCTTCAGATTTAATCGGATTGTGCACCTTGGGTCGGCTTACCCAGTAGTGAACAGGTACCGTCTTGTTACCCTCGCGTTCTATCGCTGCCCATGGCACGGAAAACTCGACAACACCATCAGTCATATTTTTATCGTTGACTGTATGCGTCGCCGCTTCCGCCTGGCTGCCCCAGTCCAGCGTCAGGATGTCGTCTTTTTTTATGAGAGCGCTTAACTCAATTGTGATATCAGCGTCCAGCGCGGTATCGTTACTGTCGAGTTCATCTTCATTACTACTGCTGCCCCGCCCATTGACATGCGCAGCTTCCAGGCCGGGGTGCACCGGGTCCGGCCAATCTGTGCCGGGCCAGCCCGGGTCGATTGAAGCAAAGTTCACGTAGACCGTAGTTTCTGCTCCCCCTAGTCTGTGCGAACCCCGATAAACATCATAACGTACGGTTATTTCTTCCGGCACCGTTGTATCATCGTACTCTTGTAGCAGGGTTGCGCTGTCGACCTTTACCCTTACGTACTCCATCGGTGCGCTGCCCACAGGTTCTGCCAACAGTTCAGCCGTTTTCCAGGTGACCAACACCGTGTCGGTAGCCTTCCAATCCGTGAACAGCGGCACCCAGACTTCGACACCCTCCAAGGCATCGGCCTGGTCAATCAGGTAATTATCTGCCGCTGTTGCCAACGGCACGACTGGATCATCGAAGACGGTAGGCAGCTTGCCCAGCGCCACATCGACAGCGACATAGTCGGAGATCTGGCTGATGTTACCGGCTTTGTCCACCAGTACATAAACGGCATACAGGCCCCCATCGCCAGATTCACGAACAATCGCTTCTGGCACCTCCAGTGCTTGCAGTTCACCGGTGGCTGGCGCCCTAGAAACTTCGGTGATATCCCCAATTTCCTTAGGTACTTCTTTCAGCCAGTACCACACTACAAGATCACCTGGCTGCCAATCCGAGTACGCCGGCAATTCGAGGAGGACCTTACCGCCGTTGGCCGCCATACTCTCGTCCGTCACCAGCGGTACGTCAAGAAACTTGGTGGGTAATGTGCGAGGATACGGCGGAACGCGGTCAAATCGCAGAGTCAGTGAGCCCGACCATTCCTCCGCCTGATTATCGGAAAATACGTAACTTCTGAAATAATGCACCCCTTCAGTATTCAGTGCATCCAGCGCCATATCCAGTGTTATCGGATAAGGCATTTCAGGGAGGTCATCGTAGTATTTTATCGTTTCTTCATGGATGGCCACGAACTCCACGTTATCGCGAGAATGTTCAATCTTGAGAATGTCCTCATCCGAGAAAAACCAACTGGGCACATGAATGATAAAATCAGGCCCGTCGGGCAGTAAATACGAGCTCTTGACTGTGCCGTCGGTCTTATCCGCAAACAGCGCATCATCAACAATGATGTCCTTCAACTCACTCGGTTCAATGTAGGCCCCCAACACCTTTGCCCGCTCACGCCGAAACGCGCCTCGCGTGTCGAGCGAGCGCTTATTCAAATCAGTTGGATTAGCCACACCCACCTCCAAATATTGAACCAGAGAGTAGCGCTGTGCGATCGCGCCAACGCTGTCTAATTCAACACCGCCAACACATAGCCGGCAACTGTCATTTTTATCAGGTCATGCACAGCACCGATAATCTTTTAGCTAAAAAAAGAGCCTGCACAACGGCAGGCTCCGACACATCATCGATTGTAAAATCAATCAGATAACTTGCCTACACCGTCAAGCATCCTGCGACGCCAAACGGTCCAGCGGGTCATATCCGTAGTTGGCAGTAATGCCTTGCGCAGGCACATGCACACGCGCCAAGCGCCCCATGGGGTCATAGGTCAGTTCACGTTTTTCCTCATCCAGTATCAGGTTACCGTCAGGGTCATAACGCAGCTCAATGAGTTCCTGCTTGTAAGGTAGCTCTTGTTCGCCACCTTGGGAGTTGACCACAGTTGCCCACTCCATCTCGATGCCCATCAGTTGCACCGGATCTTTTACATTGGTGAACTGGTACGTGGCGTTGAGCCTGCCGCCGTCGAAGTCGGTCCTGACCCGGATGATATTGTCTCGGCCGTCGAAGCGGAACAGCTGGCTACCTATCTTGTTACCGTAAGGGTCAACAGGCACATAGTCGCTCTCACCGATGCAGGTATACCGGGACAGCCTTGCGCGATCATCGTACTCGAAGGTTTCGTGGCGCAGTGGCCTGCCATCTTCTTCACCCTCGGTCAGCGTTTTGCTATCGATGCCATCCACTTCGTTATACGTCTGCGCCAGCGTCTGTACCGAATCGCCAAAATCAAAGCGCCGACGGATTTCACGATCAAACTCGTCATAGAACAACGCAGTCTTCAGGCTGCGCACGGTACCGTCCTCGTCCTCGGTTTGAGTGAGAATACTGGCGGTTCTGCCCAGTGCGTCATACTTGAAGGTGCTGGTGACATTCTCCAGGCTGGTCTCCTGCAGTTGCCCGAACGGGTTGTACTTATACGACTGGGTTTTTCCCAGTACGTCGGTATAACTGAGCAGGCGACCTTTCAGACTGTGCACGTACACCATCTCATGAGGTTCGTCTTCGGCGCTGCTCCGGCGTTTCTCGACTTTCAGTTCACCTGTACTGAAGTATTCACGTTCCAGCGTCTCGTCGTTCTCGGTGCAGTGCACCAGCCGGGCATTGTGCTCGTCGTACGTGTAGCTGGCATTCTTGCCCACTGTCTTGCGGCTTAGCGGCTCCTCGCCCAACTGCGGAACGTATTCATAGTCGATGCGGTTGCCTGCAGGGGTAATCACTGCTTCGGGCTGGCGCTGTCCGACGGCGTACAGCATGGTGCGCTCGCGTCCGCCGGTGACCGACTCGATCATGCGGTCCAAGCCATCGAAGGTTTGTGTACCCAGCTCATAATCGCGGCCATCGGTGTTGTCCAGCACCTTGATCAGGGTTGGCAAGTCGCCCTTGCTGTGCAGCGCATAATCGCGGTGCACCACCGAACCGTCAGGCAGCGTCTGGTCTACTTGCCTGTCAAACTCATCGTAGGTGGTCGTCGTTTCATAACCACGTGCATCCACCTCTCGCACCGAGCGCCCGAGACCATCGTAAAAGTAACGGTGCAAGCTCACTTGGTCACCCTTGCTGTCCAGGCGCTCGACATCCACGGGTTGCTCGAACAGGTTGAACCGGGTGATGGTGGTGCCACTGGACAGACCGCGCTTGATGGAAACGCGCCATTCCTTGCGCACCGGACCCAGGCGTTCTGGCAGCCCCACCGGGTCGGTCTGCGTGCAGACACGCACTTTGTCCGGCCCCATTACAACGCTGCGTTGGCGCCAGTCGTCATACTCATACAGCGTACGCAGCGGCAGGTCTTTCAGCTCCAGCCAGTCGTACTCGACCTCTTCCACCAAGTTGCCCAGAGCGTCGTAGCGGGCGCTGTAATTAAGCCGCTCCTTTTCCCTGGCTTTTTTTGTCGGCCCAAAATCCGGGTCCTGACGCGTTACCCGAACAGCGCGATTAAGCCCGTCCACGTAGCTCCAGGTTTGCACCCCTTTCACATCTTCCTGCATCTGCCACGCCTGTTGACCATCAGAAGACAGGTAATAGCTGTAGTGGCGCGACGCTTTGTACTTACCGTTGGGGTCGACTGTTTCGCGCGTTACGCGGCGCAGCTCGTCATACGCATAGGCAATCTGCACCCCGTTATCGTCATAGTTGAGCAACGGTTCGCCAATCAATATGGAATTCTGCAGGGTATTGATTTTCTGGGCATGCCGTACTGTCAGCTCTTTGGCATGTTTAAACTCGCGGGGCATAAAGGGCAGGTCATGATCGAAAGCCGTCACGGTTTCTTCGGTCTGGACGGCCTCATGGCCCTCTACGGTAACCTCGCTGTACCCAAACGCTGTTCGGGTTGCCTTGCCATTCATCGTCAGGGTTCGCTCAAGTGGACGACCATGCTTGAGTGGGTCCTCGGTCTGGTCGTAGACAGTACTCAGCTGCGATAAAGTAGCCTCGTCACGCACGCGGACCTGCTTCTCGTGGCTACGCAACCGCGCGCCGCGTGCATACTGGTCCTTGTCCAACGAAGGCACCGTGTGGTAAACGTATTCGTTGCGCAAGATTTCGGCGCCCGCTTCGCCAGCCCCCGGAACAACCTCTTCAGTCTTGAGCAAACTCACGAATTTTTCCGGATCGTCCGCGGCCGAGTAGTATGACATTACCGTCCGCTTGCCGTTGGCTTCGGTTTTCTCCAGAAGGTTGCCATGCTCGTCGTAACAGGTAACTTCCGTCTGCTCACGCGGAGTGCCAGCCACCCCATTGCGCCAAGAGGTAGTTGTGGTCTCAACCAGCTGGAAGTTATTAGGCTGGTCCTTGAATGGCCTGTTGGCAACTTCCGGATAGGTAAGGGTCTGGGTTTCGATGCAGTCGTTTTGCGTGGTGACCTGCTCGACCATCAAGTGAAAGCGGTTGAAGGATGACTTGACCGTGTACGCCGGTTTGTCACCTTGGTAGTACGTAGCTGTACCGTCATAGACGTAGTCCGGCCCCGTGGCTTTGTAGAGATTGTCTTCACCGTTGTCGTCCCAAGAGATGCCGGTGTTGTTACCTAGAAAATTATTCGAACTGAATGCATAGTCGGTACGCACTTGCGGCTGGTTCGCCCCGGGGTTGACCAGGTGGCGCTCAACATGCGGCAGTGTCCTGGGTTCGTCGCCAGGCAGGCGATGCCCGTCATCCTTGTAAAAGATTTCTTCAAGGCCATTGACCGGCGTCCTCATTCGCTCAATGCAGCGTACCGTGCCTATCTTTTTATATTCAAAATGCCAGCGCCCTTTGTCCGCAGTCGGCAAAATCACCTTTTTCAGCTCACTGTCGGCGCACTCAAGCGTATAGATGGCTTCGGCGACCGAATCTGGGTTGAGGATGACGGACACTGCGCTGGGGTTCGAGTATTTGATTTGTAGCAGTTTTCGCTTGCTGTCATCTTCTACCAATGCCAAGCAAGGCACACGCTTGGCGGGAATACCCGGCACTGGCGAGGGTACATCTACCTGCTCGTAGGTAAGGGTAATACCGTGCCCGGTCGGCGTCAGGACCCGTATGGGTAATGCCACTTTCCGACTGCGCTGGCCCTGCTCGGTCACATCGTGCAACCCGAGCACTTCGATCATTCCCGCCTTGTGCGCCACACGATAAAGCGTAGTAGTGCCAGCCGAAATATTTTCAAAGTGGAAGCTCTCGATTTTGCGCTCCGGTATTACCGCTTGCATGCCCGGGCCGTTGTCAAATACCTTGAAGCGCTCACCGCTATGTAAGCTGAGTATCTGGTTTTGCGGGTCGAACTCGCTCAAGTTCAGGCGCCAACCAGCACCAAAGCCTGAATGCTCGGGGTTCATCGGGTTGAAGCCGATGCGCAACGGTAAGTTAGGGCCGTTCAGGTGATTGGCCACCAACTCGGGTAAATCGATCGACACGTTATACTGCCCTGTCCTGGGGTCAACCCCCCCTTGAACGAAGCTCATAAAGTTGAAGGCATTGGAGTGCACCAACGAATTCGTCGTCATCGTGTTATTCCTTGCGTCTGAGCAACTGCTGCCCACCAAGGGGCAGTACGCCTCATTGAAATTTCCAATGAAGGAAGTTTCGCGGATCGATAGGGCTGATCGTTTTGTCTTCCAACTCAAGCCCCCAATTTACATAGAGCTCATTTTCCGTTCCGTAATTGTCGATCAAGGTGAAATATAACGGCTGCCTGAGCACCTCCGGGAAATGCGTATCAGGCCAGCTGTACCAAAACTTCATGTCCGACACCCGCTCCAGCACTATCAGCAACGTACCGGCAGAGAAGTGTTCACCGTTAGCGAATTCATGATTCAAAGGCGTACCCGCCCGTTTCAACGACAACAGTTCCAGTTCAGCCTGGTACTCTACACGTCGATCAGCAGGACGCCCTGGGGTCACCTGAGGTACATAGGCTACACCCACATAACTGGCGAAGGTTTCATCAAGTAATTCACTCTCATATTTCAACATAGAAACGTGGTCAAACCGTACATCGACAAAGCTGCGCTGCCCTCTGGCACGCAGTGCCCAATAGTGCGTGGTGGCATGCCAGTAGTTGTGGCCATCAACCAGGTTTCCGCGATCATCGACGATGTCAAAGCCACCGTCTTGAGCCACGCGTTTTCCCGTGAAAGGTTCCAGGTCTGCTATATCCAGTTTCCTGACTGGCAACCCACCCAGTTCCACTTCTCCATCACCGTTAGGATGTTGCACGTAGGTGTAATGCCAAACATTGCGGGAGCTTTGGAACTTGGCCCGAATCCAACGTACCTCAGCTTCTGTGGTTTGAAGGTAAACCGTGACGATGCGCAGCGCTTCTTCCTTGCCCTGCACACCCGACGCCTTGGACTGTTCCTTTCTTGTCTGCTGCGCGTGTTCGTGTTGCGCCTCGGTCGCAGACGTTCCGCCGTCAGCGACAGGCAGATAGTCAAAACGATTACGAAACTTACTGGCTGCCCAGTGGCTGCGACCAGGCGGGATAGCTTCAGTGTCAGCTGCCAGCCACTCGATCGGCGTACCGTCCCGATGAGTAAGTTGCAGCGTCGCCAACTCTGCATCGCTCACCGGCTCATAAATGTCATTGCCGTCCGCGTCCGAAAAAGGCGAAGTTTCGATGTGAATATCGATCCCTATTTGCTGCCTACCATTTGCCCATGCCTTCTTCCTCGACGTATCGTTGAGAACGATCTTGAACGTAGTCAATGACAACCAATGCCGGCTTGCGCTCATCATGCTCGCATTGACACTGTGTTCGATCACCGCGATGCCCGCTTGGCCATTAAAGACACCTGCTACTACACTGACTTGGCCAGCGCTCGACGCGGGCGCCGTGTACGCGCCCTCTACAAGTTCGCCCTCCCCGTACAACTCCCAGCTTGTACTTTGCACCGCAGGCCCACCCCCCCATGGCTCATCCAAAGGCTGCTGGGGGGCAAATTCCGTCAGCATGAACTGCTGGGCGCCCGATGCCTCCATGTTCGGCACGTGGAAGGGTGTCACTTGCAAAGGGGCGCGCATGGACACAATGATCACTGTCGCGTAGCCACTTTGCCCCCCCCAATTGGTGACTTTGATTCGCTGCAGGCGAACAGGTGGGCTGTTCGAGGGCTCAGTCGGCGTAAATAGGGCATGCGGGGTTTCGCTATCGCCCAGAGGGTCTCGAACGATGGCGCCAAAACTGTCACCATCAGGTTCCCATTCCAGCCAGCCTGCCTGCGATGCGGTCAGCCGAACAGGGCCATCGCCCTTGGTCCAAATGACCACCCGCGGTGAAATGACCACATCGTCACTGGAGACGAGCGCCAATGCCGATTTGCTCGCCCCCTCCTGTGCATTGGCAAAGTGTGCCTTGACGTTCACCAGGCGCTGGCGAAACGGAAACGTTGTAGCAGCGGGCGCGGTGTAGGTACCCGCTTCGATTTTGCCAGACTCAAGTGGGTTACGCACATCGCGGGCTGTCCAGTCCTGCACAGACTGATTCGCCACCGTAAACCGGGCGCTCTTGCCAGCCGCCACTTTGCCAATGCGCGGCTGCGGGTAGCGTGAATAGGCAGTGCCCCTGACATCACCAAAAACGATCATGTCATGCGGGTTATGCTCCTGCGTCTCTAGCACCACTGCGCTTGCATCGGGCAACACCAATTGTTCCAGCACGACGCCAGTGCGGCCTTTCGCAAGCGGCGCACACTCCCGGCTGATCAGCAAGGCGCTGGCGTAGTTGGTGGTATCGTTCTGACGTGGTAATAAGTAAGGGAAGGGGCTGCCTGGCAGGCCAATTTCAGGGCCGGCGACCAATTGCATCAATACCAGAAGCGCCCCATCGTCTTCGGGACAGCTGCCGCCGCCCGCACCTTCCGGCGCGCGCTGAGCGACAGCCTGTATGTGCTGGGTAGACAACGCACTATTGCCGAAGATATTGAACTCCAGTAATGACAGGGGGCTGTTCAACACCCATTCGTACTTAAGCTGCTCAAAAATGAACTCCCCCATTTTTGCAGCAGCGGTGCTGTTGCCCCCCAGTGTGCAGCTGGGGTCGGTGGCCTCGGCAAGGTCGAGCACGATGGCCAGCTTTGGCAGGTAGGCGTGCGGTTGCACCTTCAACCGCCCAGTCACTTCGAAGCGATATCCACTACCCGCTTCCAGCACATGGCTTCTTCTCAACTGCTCGACATTGCCAGGCATGATCGTCGAAGAAACGCAATTTCCGGTGAACAGTTCCATACCGACCCTCACGTGCCCGGAGGTGCCGGTAGAGTTTTTGAAATACAACTGCGGCGCGCCCAGTGTCAGGTTCTCGAAAGTAACCCTTTCGGTCCGGGTGACGGGGTCGATGAAATATTCACCCGTGATGGCAGGCAACCCGCCACGCTGGTCGAACTGCTCGACGAAATTGACTTGCAAGGCATCGTTCACGGCGTCACGGCCTAATGCCAATACTGCGCCATAGCGACGCACGCTATCGCCTTCTGCCAATTTTTCGAGCAGTGCTTCCTTGGTATTGGTAGTCATGGTCAGGCCCTTTTAGTATTCAAGCTGCCGAAGGCTTTCTTGATCGCCTCCATGGACGCTTGCTGGTCGGCGGTGTGCGGAGCCACTGCGGGATGCGAAGACAACATCGCCTTGCTCACCTCATGGAAGACCTGAGCCTCCTCGAAGGTGAAGGGTATGGGCAGCACGGCGTAGTTCCAATGGCCTGTCTCTATTCCGACACCAGCGATAATCACGTAATCGCCTTCATCTGTGCCAGGTTTGTAGGTGCCGTTGGTTTCATCAAGGGTGCCTTTGCCCTTGGCCACGAACCATTTTGTCTCTTCAGGGGGCAGATCTTTTTTGCCCCCGCCCCAAGTTTGAACGGTCAGCACCAGTTTCAGCACGTCACGTTGCGCCTCGACCTTCACGGTTGCAGCAGTCGGCGACCAGGCAACAGTGATATCAATGGTCTCCGTACGACCAGCTCCAGTAACCTGCACCTGGTCCAATTGCATCAATGCACCCAGTACCGGCCCCTCACTCGCTTCATTTAGGGGAGCGACATAGACTCGTACGTTCTTGTCCTTGGGGATATTCAACTCGTCGTATTCGGCCGCTGTCGGTTCACGCAACTCACCTTTGAAACCTGCCCCTGGAGCCCAAGTCAATTGCGAATCGATGCTGCCACCTTCCAATACATAGCGCCGCTCTTCTTTGTCGGTGGAAAATAGTGCATCGAGCAGAAGCGGCCTTACCGCGACGGCCTTGGGCACGATGGTAAATAGCGCGCTGCTGCTGTTCTCACCCACCGTTGCGGTGATGATGACCTGACGGAAGGTAGCGCTAATGGTGTCCGCTTTAGGCGCCTTGTACTCCGAACCAACTATTTCACCCAGTTGATCTGGCCCCGATGGGTTTTCAGGGTCGGCCGGTAGCGCTTTGACTTCCCAGTTCACGACCTGGCCTGGTTGAGGACGGGGCGTGATAATGAGAGGTTGAGTAGCACCCGCAATCAGGATTTTTTCAATCGGGTCGATCTGAAAGGCAGTGAGGGTGGGGGCCAGGTCGCCCAACATCGTCACATCGCCTGGGCTGGAGAACGTATCAGCTACTGACCGCTGACCATTGCGGAAAAGCAGGCCATTGAGACGCAGGAGGTCAACAACTTCGACGCGCCCCGCCAAACCATTGAACACGGCCTCAAGTTGCCCCAGCACATACTCTTTAAAGAGAGCAAAATTTCTGTTGACAGATTCTTCATAACGCCCCCCATGGTCTCGGTCATCATATGACCAACTCCCCTGAACAGAGACCAGCCCCCTCGTCAGAACAATGGCACCGTCTTCCAGGGTTTTCGTGAATGAGCAGGATGCACTAAGATCAAGCTCCAATGGACCACTAAATTCCACCCACCGGTCAAGGAACATTCGCCCGGACATTCCCCCTTGCGCATCCTTTACCTCTCCTTTACAGCTCCAACTACAATCAATGCGATCTTCAGCAAAAGATAACGAAAGATTACCCAAAGCACCTCTAACAGCAAAGTACATTTCAAAATCTCTCTCCCTGGCAATCTCATATTCTGCGAGGAAAATTATTCCGCCAGCCTCTGCCTTGACATAAAAGCCTGCAGCGTTTGTTTCATACCTGACAGGAGAGGGGCTATAAGGGGTACCCGTAAGTCCCGCCAACAAACTATCTACAACATTTTTTGCCCATACCTCATCACTCAGGATCACATTCAATGAATAAGGAGCGCCTGACGTCCGCTCAGGAAGCAAATAAGGCATGTCCTTGTCTTCATCAGGAAAATCACCAGCTCCCGCCCCGTTAAATGCCACGCCGACAATGACAGAGCCTTCTTCCAGGTCCGCCTGAGTCGTGCTGGGCTCCAATTTTCCTGCCCTACCCAATGAGTGCGTGCGTACCCTGAACGACGTCGGATTCAAGACATTCTCGACAGGCGCTAACTTATTCAGCTCCCACTCTTGTTTACCTCGGCCGGGGGCTTTAAATTGCGCTTCGATCAACTCACCCAACTTGGTATTTAGCTCTTTCCATTGACTCACCTCAAAGTAATAGGCACTGCTGTTCGACAAGTCAATGTACACACGACCGTCTTCATCAACCGCTCCGTCTCCGCCAAGGTTGAGTCTTATGTTCATTTTGACGCGCGGCGCTGTCAGCGGATCCAGGTGAGAGATGCCCACCAGCGTTGGTAGCGCCGCCCCTGGCGGCCGGCTCCATTCTGTTAGCTTGCCACCTACTACCGGGATACTCAGCGCGGCGATCGAACTGCCAATGTTCGCGTTCTCGAACGACAGGACCGGTGTACCGAAAATAAAGTTGGACAGCCGCGTAAACTTACCGTTCTCAGTTTCCTTCTCACCTGATATGGGCTCGATCCATGTTTTTTCATCGGCACGCAAGATATGCTCTTGCATCAGTAACAGGTTTGCTTTATTGCGATCATAGACCAGAAGCGCGCCCCATCCGCGGGTACGAGGCGCCTGCTGCATATAAGTTTTGTACTGATCAAATGTTGGCCTAGCCATGAGTGTTCTCCCTATAGCACGTAGACAGTATCGCACTGGACCTGACGTAGCAGAAAATTAACGATTACGGATTCAGCGGTGTCGACTGCGACGGACATTTCAAATAGAATTCGCCACCATTGAAACTTATCCGACCATACAAGGTGAAGTTCTCCCCTTCTTTCAATTTCATGAGTTCGGACTTAGGCAGCATTTCATTCACGCCATCACGGACCTCGGCCGCCGTCACGGGCTTTTTGTCACGGACTATGAACTCCACAAATTCGTTCTCAGGGCCCGAGCCCACCCCCTCCATCACTATGGTCAGCAGTTGCTCCTGAGCAATGAATGCCCAAGTGCCCATTTGCAACCTGGCACCCGCAGCAGGCAGTTTGCTGAGATAAACTGGGCCGTCCGGTAAATCGACCGTCGGCAAAATTTCGCCAGGCAGTGGTTTGATGCGCAATTTATAAGGCATCGAGTCGATATACGTGTCTTCATCCCTTAATAGCCGGTAGAACACATTGAACCGCCAACTGGTGTCCGCAGGGGTGCGGCCCATGTTGGCAGGCACGTATTCGGGAGGAATCCAGAACCGCAATGGTTTATCCGCGGATGCCGGTGCTTTAGCTATGTACTCGCCAAGCGATGCGGTGCCAGACCAATGCACCTGGAGCGTTTCACCCGGTAATCCGCTGCCTGGCGGCACATTGACGTAAACACCCGAAGTGGACATGTCCGCCAATATATTGCCGCTATCCGCCGCGCCATCCGCTACGGCACCTTCAACCAAAGGTACATTCAGGGGGCGTGCATTTTGTACGTTGACTTGCAACACCTCCGAACGCAGGGCTGCACCTTCACGACCGTACAGATAGGAGACACTCACGGCAGTGGCCTGGCTGACAGCCAGCGTTTCCGGCATGACCTGGAACGCAATCGAATCGGCTGCCCGCGTGCTAGGGTCTACTCTAGCCGAGGGCATGTATTGCAGCCCTCCCGGGACGGACCATTGCAAAACGAGGTAGTCTGAGTCTGCAATACCAGGGTAACCAGGCAACTTGAGCAACAGACCATTAGGGTAGTTGCCTGGGTCCAGCGAGTCGCCTTCGCTATACCCATCAATGGAGGGTTTGCTGAGATAGTCTGGCAAACTGCTTGCGGAATCGACCCTCAACCGTTGCACCGGAGACTTCAAGCGCCCACCCAAAGCGAATTCGATCTCGTAGTAGGCAAGGATATAGCCTGGGTCGATCCAGTCGAAATAACGCTTGGCCACCACGCCACTGATTGCGTCTTGATCGAGGTGGTTTTTTCCGACGGTCACCACCGCTTTCCAAATATCGTCGAGAGTACCGTCCGGCTCATAGCACTCGACCACCAGCGTAACGTTGTCTTCCTCCTGCATTGCCTGATAGCGAGGCACTACAACTGTCATCCCCGCGGTCGGGAGTGTGTCAGGCTGAATGATCAAATCATGGGATTGAATCGCTTGCATTACCGCCAGCGTTTCAACTTGCTCGCGAGGTCTTACACCAACATAACAAAAGGTTCGTAATGACGCAGCTTCAGGTTTAGGATCGTCGGCCAGACGGTAGTAGGAATAAAAAGCCTCACCACCCGCGGCATCTTTGATATAGCTGTTCGCGATCAGTACTTCGCGACCTGTCACCAGATGCTCAGCCTGGATGTCAAAGGTCGCTGTATAATCATAGGCTGCACCCGCGGCACTACGACCCAACCAGCGCACATTCACGATATCGCCAGGCACCATGCCCGTATATTTGATCCGTGTCTTCAATGGCTGATCGCCCAATACATCCAGGTCGATCTCATTGAGCGCAGTCAAACCTTCAATCGTCGGCGCCTCCAAAGGCTCACCTTGATTTCGCTGCCCATTCATATCGGTAATTCCAAAAAAGTTACGGACGCCCGAACACTGCTTGAATAATCAGGCGCATACGTCAGGGCGATACATGCACTGAGGTAAAACGGCTTTTGTTCAATGCCTGTTACCCGGATCGGTTGCTTGCCAAAACAGTTTTAGTGCTACCTCCCCTGCTTGACAACTGGCAAAAATAACAGGTAGCACGTCACCGCCCGGGGCGCCGCGGCGCGGTCTACCTAGTAATTCTGCCAGGTGCGCGGCTGGGGTTTTTTTCTTAGCGTTCTCAGTAAGTCGCTTGTTTCGTAAACCTGACGCCCTCACGGCAGTGCCGTGAGCCGACTCATTGCCCGAACATGCCCGGTACAGACCTCACGGTCTGAACCCAGGTTATTCAACGCATGCGCCAACCCAGGAGCCCTGCCTCATGGCAACCACCTCGAATGCCTTCAATTTTTCAAGTTTCATGCAGAGCAGTGTTGACCCTCGCACTGGCCTGTATACGTTATCCATCGCCCTCCCGGCGCTGAACGCCAACGACCAGTGCGGCCCCGACTTACCCCTGCAATTGAACTTCAGCCCAATGAGCAACGATAACGACGGATTTGGCATGGGCTGGAGCCTGAAACTCAGCACCTTCAATATCACCACCGGCATGCTGTCACTGCACACCGGGGAATCTTTTAAAGTGGCAGACAATGGGCCTGGTAAAGCGCCGGTAATCGTAGAAAAAAAATTGGACAGCTTTCACTTCAGTAACATCAGCGTAGGCAATCGAAAACGCATTCGCATTGCACATAAAAGCGGCTTGGTCGAAATACTCGAGCCCCAGGTAAATGACACCGTTACCGCCTTACCTGTCCGCGTCATCAGTGCTTCCGGCCACGGTGTCGACCTGGCCTACGATACGACCAAGCGCAAGGCACGCCTGCAATCCATCGAAGACGACACTGGCCGTACATTGCTCGAAGTAAAATACCCCACAGACATCCGGGCAGAGTTTACCGTCAACCCGACGACCCGCCGCCCGGCCAAGTACACACTAGACTTGGAGAACAACGAACTCAGAAAAATCACCCTGCCGACAGCCATCGATGAATACTGGGAACTGCACTACAAGCTTTACGACAAACTTCCGTTCCTGATCAGTGTCGAAAACCCCGACAAAGGTGTGGAGACAATCCGTTACCACGAAGGGAACACCGGTCATAAATACCCAGGGATTGACCGGTACCTACCTGCTGTCGACGAACACTGGGTCAAGCCGGATGTGCAGGACAGCAGCACTCACATACTTACGAAATACACATACTCCAGCAATAACTTCTTGGGCAACGGTACAGGCCTGGTCTACGGAAATGAGGACGGCACGGACCAACTCTACCGCTATACAGGCGCTGCCTTTGAATACAGCTCTACCGCCGAGCATTTTCGGGATGGAACCGTCTATCGAACGGTCGTAAGCACGTTCAATCGCTTTCATTTGATGATGCTTCACGTCACCACCGACAATAGTTGTATCGAGACCATCAAAACGACGTATCACGAAGACGCTAACAAACTGTTCAAAGACCAACCCGCGTACTTTCAGCTTCCAAAAACAGTGACTAAGTCCTGGACAAAAGGAGGTGATCCCACGGTAGGCGATCAGGAGGAGACAACAACCACCTACGACGACCATGGCAACCTGTTGACGGAACTTAAAGCCGACGGCACGCGCATGGTGCGCACCTATTACCCTGAAGCGGATGACCCGGAGGGCTTCAGACGCAGCCTTAAGTCCGTCGTCATCTACCCTGCTGCCCCATCCAACCCGGGTGGACCGCTGGCTCAGGTCATAAGCAGCGAGATTACCTATGCCAGCCTGCCCGCACTGCCACAGGCTGACACCGACCTGAAGATGCCGCAGTGGCTGTCGCTGGAAACAGAGGACACCTTCGAAGGTGAAGGCCCCGCTCGTCGGTTGCTCAATAGCAAAACCCGCCGCTACCTGAATAAATCCGACACACCGTTCCTGCATGGGCGGGTCGACCAACAAGCCTTGCAGATCAACGATGCAATCACCATCAGTGACTGGAAGTACGAAAAGGTCAAGGACGACTATGATCAGCTCACCTGGAGCCGCAGTACCGAAACCTTCACTGACCACACCCATACGCTAACGAAAAAAACGGCCACCACCTACTCTCTGCACAACGGCCAGGTGGTACTCGAGCACGACGCCAATGACGTGTTCACACGCTATGAGCATGACGTACTAGGCCGTGTCATCGCAGAAATCGCAAGCCCCTGCACTCCCTATGCCACCACACGCAGCATCGCTTATAAACTGTTTGACGACGGCGGGCGCAAACGCGCCTGTGAGGAAACCATCGACAGCAAAGGCGTAGTGACCCGCACCGTATTCGATGGCAGCCGCCGCCCAATCCGGGAGGAGCGTGAAGCCGAGGACCCTGTGACAGGCAAGGTGGTAAAACGCACGGTAGCCGAACTGAACTATGACTCGGCTGGACGCCTGGTGAGCGAGGTCGACTATGACTATCTGCCGGATGATGACGACCAGCCAGAGCCGCGCGTGCTCAAGCTGGAGTCAAGCTACGAGTACGACGGTTGGGGCCAGCGGTGCTGCACTTTGCGGCCCGATGGCATCAAAGAGTATATCGACGCAACGCCGCTCCAGCTCGGTGGCCAAGTGATCACTCGCTGGACCGAAAGCCCGAACGCGCCTGGCAGAAAGCTTCAACAGACCGTCAGCAAGCTCAACCGCTTCAACAAACCGGTTTACGAGTACCGCCTGCTGGGGGAAGAAGAAGATACACCAGAGGGAGGCAAGCGCTGGGTCACGCGCGAGGCTGGCCGCACTGATTCCACTTACGACGGGCTCGGCCGCTGCCTGAGCCGCACCGAAACGATCCAGTTCCCTGAAGTCCTCAAGCGGATCAGCAAGTTCACTTACGACGCCTTGGGGCGCATGACCAGCCACGAGCGGCCAGATGGTTCAACTCTGTCACGCACGTTCGCTTGCCACAGCATGGGCGAGTTGGTCACTGAACTGCAGCTGAAAGAACACGCCACCGCACCTCAGCAATTGCTCTACGAGCGCAAGTTCGATGGGCTTGGTCGCCTGGTGCGCACGGCCGTGGGTTCGCGGGTAGAGGAATACACTTATCAGGGCATGACCCACCTGGTCGACAAGCGCACGGCATTCAGCCTGGAAGCCACAAGCAAAGGAATCCGCAAACGGGTCATCGATTATCAGTACAATCCAGAGTTGACCGAGCAGCCCAGCAAGCTTGTCGCAACGTCAGAGGACGAGAACGGCTTTGCCCTCCAGGAAGAGCAGCAGACCGCGAGCTTTGACTACGATGGCAAGAGCGCAGAAATCACCCACGCCAGCAATGCACTGAGTAAACGCCGTTATATATACACCGACCAGGGCGACCTTAGCGAAGAACACCTGACTGACACAGACGGCACGCCTTACAGCGTCACTTATCAACAGTCTTGGCAAGGCCTGCCGATACAGCGCAAGCACAGTGATGGTCAGGCCTGTAACTATGGCTACGATGAGCACGGCCGGCTTATATCGGTGGTACAGGGCAATCTTAAGTCGACGTTGACCTATAACGAAGACCTCGGCTTATTGGAAACAACCGAAACCCGCGACACAACCCACCCCGAGGAGCAACAGCAACCTGTCACCCTCTGCACTCAACATTATGACAGCCTGGGCAGGGAGACGCGCCGCACATTGAGCGTCAACGGCAAGGTACGCGAATTGGTTCAGGTGTGGCTGGACAACGACATGCTGGATTCGCGAACCCTCTTGCAGGGCGAGCAAAAGCTGCGGGAAGAAAAATTTCGATATGACGATCTCGGGCGTCTGACCAGGTACGACTGCCCTGTCGAAACTGCCGAAGGGCGGCAGATATCAAGCCAACTGTTCAGGTTCGACGCGGTAGACAATATCGAGCGTTGCCGCACCACGTTCACTGACGGCGAGCGGGACGATGCGAACTTCACCTACGCCCCGTATGACAGGTACCGCCTGGATAAGGTGACGCATAGCCTGCCGCCCGAAGGCTGCCCGGCAGAACAGACGTTCAAGTATGACGAAATGGGCAATATGCTCAACGACGAGTGTGGCAACGCACTTTACTATGACAGCCTTGGCCGCCTGCACCAGGTGCAGGATGGCAATGGCACGGTAGCGGCCCAGTATGGCTATGACGGGCATGATCAGCTGCTTTATTCGGGCACTGACGCACGCAAGACACAGCGCCGCTACCTGGGCAATAGTCTGGACAGCATGCTGGAAGACGGCCTGCTCACCGAGTACCTGCACGCGGGCGGCCAACCTCGGGCGCAGCAACAAGCCGGCAGTGCCACACTGCTGCTTACCGACCACGCTGGCAGCGTGAACACCGAGCACGATGCAGACGGCACGCGACATGCCCACTACGCCCCATACGGCGAGCAACAGCAAGAAGATGCCAGGCAGCCACTTCGCAGCCTGCTGGCCTTCAACGGTGAAGCCCGAGAACGCGCTTTTGGCTGGTACCTGTTGGGCAGCGGCTACCGGGCCTACAACCCGGGCCTGATGCGCTTTCACAGCCCTGATTCGTTGCCACCTGAAGAGGCCGGCATCAACCCGTACGTGTATGCCCTGGGTAACCCCGTCTACTGGCAGGACCCGACCGGCCATCGCGGCGAGCCCGTGTCCCGTGGCCGCCAGGCACCGCTGGAAAGGATCAGAGAGAAACCCAAGGTACCATGGTATGCCTGGCTCAGCGTCGCCGCTGTTGCTGCCATTTTCGTGGCATCAGCAATCGTAATGCCGTGGTCGGCACCGGCCAGTATCGGGGTGACTACCAGCTATGTCGTAGGCGTTATCGGCGTGGCTGCCAACGGCGTCGCTGCAAGCATGCTCGGGGTGGCGACAGCGGTCATGTACAGCGATCCAGAAATGTCCAGCCGGCTGCAGCACTTCGCGACCGTGTTTTCCGTAATCGGCATGTTTGCGGCCGGGTATGGGATTTCGACGACGAGAGCGGCCTTGAAGGCGGCAAAATCGGCAGCGCAGGGCGCGCAAGGGGCGCCAGCAGTGGCAAATGCGGGCGGGAAAATAGTCCAGCACGTTTATACGGAGTCAACCAACACCACAATTGTAAATCAAGTGAAGATTATAGTTCGCCGACCACGCGCGAGTTTACGCTTAAATACTTTTGACAAGCCTGCTATCTCATCCAATTCGGCATCTGGGCCAGCGAAGGTATCATCAACAAACAGTACTGTCGCCGTAACTGAGTCGAGTGCAGGCACAAACGCGGCGAGAGTCGTAGAGGCACCATCAGTCAGCACAACTACCACAGTAACTACCCAGGCAACTGGCGCGCCGCCCAGCCCGTGGGGCATACGCATTGCGGGTCCAAAAAAAGGCTTACCCTATGGACCCACTGGCCCTGGCCAATTCGGCACCGTGCGAGGGAGCTAGGTCTTCTAGATTAAGCCCGCTGCCCTAAGGCAGCGGGTAACTACCTGTCTACTGAGTCCTCACTCAATACAAAACGCCCCGCTACTGCTGATTGTTCCTACATCCCAAACACCCCCCTCCCACCTACCCTGCCCCCGCCTGTAAACGGTGATCCGGCAGCCCCTGCCTTCACAACCCTCATTTCCAGCATCACGCGCCCGCCACGAGCCCACCTGTGCATCGTCCGTCGGCGCCGCCCAGGACACACTCATGCTTCAGTTCGAACGGCGCAGGTTATTGCCGTTGTGCCCGCGTTTTTTCCCACTGCCGACACTGCTTGGCGGCTGCCTGGCGATGGCCCTTGCCCACCCTGCCCTGGCAGACCAGCCCGACTTTGCCTTCCAGCCCGGCTTCATGCGCCAGGCGCCCGGGCAGTCTGCCGAGGCCGGTGCCCTGGCGTTGCAAAACCTGGCCGCGCAGGCACTCCTGCCGCCGGGACGCTACCGGGTGCACGTCTCGCTCAACCTCAGCCCCTTGCACGAACAGGACATCGACTTCATCCAGGACCCGAATGGCAAAGGGCTGCTGCCCTGCCTGACGGCCGAGCTGTTACGCACCCTCGACCTGCGCGAGCAGGCACTGGAAACACCCCTGCCAGGCGACAACAGCTGCGTGGACCTGGCGCAGCTGGTACCGCACGCCAGCGCCGATTTCAACCCCGCGGAGTTGCACCTGGCGCTGTCGATCCCGCAGATCGCCCTGCGCCAGGACCGTTCGGGCAGCGTGCCCGAAGCCCGCTGGAGCAACGGTATCAACGCCGCTTTCATCAACTACCAGGCCTCGGCCCAACACAGCAGCCAGCGCGATGGCCGCAGCCGTAGCAGCCAGGACCTGTACCTGAACAGCGGCCTTAACCTCGGCCCTTGGCGGCTGCGCAGCAGGCAGGCACTGAGCGAGGAGACCGACGGGGGACGCCGCTGGACCCGCAGCGACACGTTCGCGCAGCGCGACCTGCCAGGCTTGCAGGCCAACCTCACCCTGGGCGAAACCTTCACCAACAGCGACATGTTCCGCAGCGTGCGCTTCGTCGGCGCGCGCGTGGCCTCCGACACGGGCATGCTGCCCGATGCGATGCAGCATTACGCACCGGTAATCCGCGGGGTGGCCCAGAGCCGCGCCAAGGTAGAAATCCTGCTCAATGGCTACCCCATCTATTCCAGCTATGTGGCCCCCGGCCCCTACGCGATCGATGACCTCAGCGTGGGTTCGGGCCACGGTGAACTGGAAGTGGTCATAACCGAAGCCGATGGTCAGGTGCGCCGCTTTACCCAACCCTACTCGAGCATGGGCAACCTGCTGCGCGAAGGTGTATGGCGCTACAGCGCGACCGTGGGCCGCTACGACGGTGCCGAACAGCTTGACGACCCGCTGTTCTGGCAGGCCACTGTGGCCCGTGGCGGCGCCTGGGACACCACCCTGTATGGCGGCCTGCTTTCAAGCGAGTACTACAACGCAGGCGTACTGGGCATGGCCCGCGACCTAGGCCATATAGGCGCATTTTCGTTCGACGTTACCCGCTCCTCCAGCGATCTGGGCAATACGCAGGGCGAGGCTCAAGGGCACAGCTTTGCCATACGCTACGGCAAAAGCTTCGAAACCCGGACCAATTTGCGCTTTGCTGGCTATCGCTACTCGACCGAGGGCTACCGCGACTTCGACGAAGCGGTGCAGCAACGCAGCAATGCCAGCAGCTACCTGGGCAACCGCCGCAGCCGCCTGGAGGCGTCGGTGTACCAGAACATCGGTGAGCGCAGCGCACTGAACCTGACGTTTTCTCAGGACACTTACTGGCAAACCAGCAACCAGCGCCGCCAGTATCAGCTGCAATACACCACCCGCGTGGGCAAAGTCGCGGTCAACCTGTTTGCCTCCCAAGCGCTGGACTCGAAAAACGACGACAGCCGCATGTTAGGCCTGAGCTTGAGTATGCCGCTTGAGTTTGGCCGCCAGCAACAGGCCAGTTTCGACGTGCGCAGCGACAATGGCCAGACCAGCGAACGCGCCAGCCTCAGCGGCGGCTTGCTGGACAATCAGCTCACCTACAGCACCTCGTTGGCCAATGACGGCCAGGGTCGCAAGAGCGGTGGATTGTCTATCAATTATCAGGGCAGCCAGGCCAGCGTCGGCATGGGCTACAACGAAGGCAACGATTACCGCAGCATGTCGGTGAACGCCAGTGGTGCCGTGATGCTGCATGGCGATGGCCTGGTATTTGGCAGCCACCTGGGCGAAACCATGGCTTTGGTGCACGTGCCCGACGTGGCCGGCGTCGGCGTACAGAGCAACCCTTCGGCACGTACCGATGCCCAGGGTTATGCACTGGTGCCATACCTGCGCCCCTACCGCCTGAATGCACTGGTGCTGCAAACCGACGACCTATCGCCGGAAGTGGTGATTGGCAATGCCAGCCAGCAGGTAGTGCCGCGGCGCGGCGCAGTGGTCAAAGCCAGCTACGAAGCCGAGCATGTGGCCCGCCTGGTGCTGACCCTGCGGCAGGCCGATGGCCAACCGGTGCCGTTTGGCGCCCAGGTGCTCGATGCCGATGGGCAGAGCCTCGGTGTGGTAGGCCAGGCCGGCCAGGCGCTGGTGTCGACCCGCACCACAGGTCCGCAAGCGATACGCGTGCTGTGGGGCGACGCCAGCGATGACGCCTGCACATTGCACATCGACCCGCAAGCGCTCGCACAAGAGGGTGGTTACCGCCTGCAAACCCTGCACTGCCAACCGCCCGGAGCCAGCGACCAGCCCCTACTGTCCGGCGACAACACCCAGGAAATGCTCTGATGACCGCGTTCACTTTCAATATCCACCGCAGGTTGCGGCTGACCGCCGGCTGCCTGGCCTTGGGCCTGCTCTCTGGCAACGCTTACGCGAACTGTACGTTCCAGACGGCTGGCCGCTACATGACCTTCGAGCGTGACATGGGGACCTTCTGGATACCCCGCGATGCAGCAGTCGGTACCGTGATCGGCACCAGCTCGATAAACAGGAGCAACAACGAAGGCTCCAGGGTCTCGTGCGTGTGGGACCCCGCCAACCCGCCCAAGGCAAGGCTGCCCAACACCGCGCCAATCTTCTCTGGTACCTTGCCCCCCTTGAGTGGCAAGGACATCAATGGCCACGTCATGGAAACCAACATACCCGGGGTTGGTGTGTACGTGGAGTTCGGTTCGCCTTTCGACGGCCGGGCCAACAACTCCTTCGCCCCGGATGCTGGCACATCCCCCGTCATTCCCTATTCGGGGGCCATGCGCGACCAACCCTTCAACGCAGAGGTGGCGGTGATCACCGGCACTGCCTGGTTCATCAAGACCGGGCCAATCGCAACCGGCCCCCAACGCGTCAGCGGCGAGATGTTTCATGGGTTTCTGCACAACCTGGGTAAGGTCATCGAGTACCGCATGAGCGCCACGGTGAACCAGGCACAGTGCTCGCTGAAATCCGATGCAGTAAGCGCCGACCCTGTGCAGCTGGGCGATCACACCCTTGCCGACTTCACGGGGGTGGGTTTCACAACCGCACCCGTCCCATTCCATATCACCCTCAGTGACTGCGAGGACGCCAGCGCGCCCAGTCCCACGCCCGCAAATGTGTACATAGAACTGGATGGCGCCAATGGCTCAGTCCCGACCGTTCCGGCCGAGGGACGTTTCAGCCTGGGCGGCGCCTCCGATGTCACCGGGGTTGAAATCCAGTTGCTGCGTAGCGATGGAACGCCCATGCCGCTGCAATCGGACGAACTGGTCAGGCCAGTGAGTATCGGCACCACCCAACTGGACTTCCAGGCGCGTTATTACCAAAGCGCCCCGGTGGTTAAAACGGGCGTGGCCGAGGGCGGGCTAACCTTTACCGTTAGCTATAAATAACGCAAAAAAAGGCCGCTGGGAGAATATCCCGCGGCCTGTACTACGATATAAAAAATCAGAAACAAAAAAAGACGCCTAAGCGTCTTTTTCGAAGATTCACAAAGTTCCATTCAACCCAGTGAACCTGTATTTGGAGCGGGAAACGAGACTCGAACTCGCGACCCCGACCTTGGCAAGGTCGTGCTCTACCAACTGAGCTATTCCCGCATTGTGAAACTTTACCGCTTTAGGCGTGAAGCGCCATGAAGACCTTCACCACCACTGTACCGCATAGACGCCACAGTATTTAAACTGGAGCGGGAAACGAGACTCGAACTCGCGACCCCGACCTTGGCAAGGTCG
>CAURYQ010000016.1:0-51989 GCA_963529135.1 uncultured Pseudomonas sp.
AGCGTAGGTCAGGGGCACTTCAGGTTTAGCGCAAGACCAAGGCTTACGCAGTACTCGTGGGAGCGGCCTTGTGCCGCGATGGGCTGCGCAGCAGCCCCGGCAATATGGGCTGCGAAGCTGCAATCCTGGGGCCGCTTTGCGCCCCATCGCGGCGCGAGGCCGTTCCCACGGGAGATTTGCGAAGCCTTCCGCTGAGCGTAGGTCAGGGGCACTTCAGGTTTAGCGCAAGACCAAGGCTTACGCAGTACTTTGTGTGCGGCCTTGTGCCGCGATGGGCCGCGCAGCGGCCCCGGCGATTGTGAGGCCGGGCTGAAAGCCTGGGCTGGCAGGCCCCGGGAATTACACCCCTTCGAGGCATCCCTAGAAACCATACTGATGAAGGAGCCGATCATAGCTGCCATCGGCCTTCATCGCGGCGATCGCGGCGTCGAAACGCGCCACGATCACCTGGTGATCCGGGTGCTTCAGGCTGACCAGAATGTGCAGCGTATTTTCGCCCAGAGCGGGCTCCACCAGTTCCACGTTGTTACGCACGTTGTCTGGCTCGCGCTGCAGGTGATAGCGGGCCACGTACTCATCTTCGACGGCAAGGCTCACCCGCCCCGCTGCCAACATGCGCACAGCGGATGAAAACGTACTGACCGGCACCTTGTGCAGTCGGGTGTTGCCATCGAAGTCGGTCGAGTAGGCGTAATCACGCACCACCGCAATGCTGTAGGGATACAAATCGGAGAGATGCTGATAATGCAAACCGCCGTCCTTGCGTTGGAGCAGGCGAATGCGGTTGCTCAGGTAAGCGTTGGAAAACAGTCCGATGCGCGAGCGCGAATCGTTGCGCCAGGCGTTGATCAGTATGTCGTAACGCCCGTCGCCGACCCCCGCCAGGGCGCGTGCCCAGGGTGCTTCCTGGAAGCTGCTGCTGTAACCGGCCCTGGTCAATGCGGTGGTCACGATACTGATGGCCAACCCTCCACCGGGCATGCTGGCATCGGTGAACGGCGGCCAATGGTCCGATACCAGGCGCAGCTTGCCATAGGCTGCGGCCGGGGGTGCCATGATCGTGGCCAGTAAGCCGAGAACACAAAGCAGCAGCCGCATGCTCAAGCCCTTGCGCGGTGGAAAGCGAACACTGCGGGTGAGCTTACACAAAGGCTCTGGCCAGGGCAGCGGCCAATAGTGTCATCTAGCCTCTATTCTGGCCGAACCTGCGTCTTTTATTGCAGCGGCATTCAGGGATAACCCAGTACCTGGCGTACCTGATCCAGGTGATGCTCGATCCACTGCCTGTCGATCGCACCCCAGTCCTGTATGCGGTAGTGACCGGCGTGATTGCGTGCACCTTCCTGCTGCTCGAAGGTACAGACGATGTCGAGGTCGGCCAGCGCAGCAATGGTGTCCTGGGCCGTGCGCCGGGGCATGCCCGTAGCCTCCATGAGGGCAGGCACGCTGGTGGCGGTCTGGCTGTCGATCAGCCAGGCAACGTATAGACGACGATAGAAACTGCTTTTGGTCTTGCTCACTTCCATGCTGCGTGGTCCTCAAGCGTTGCCCGGCAACTCCCGATAGGTCAGGTAGACGCGCAGGTCGAATTCCAGTTGGTGGTAGTCCGGCTCCATGTGCTGGCAGAGCTGGTAGAACGCTTTGCTATGGTCACGCTCGCGCAAGTGCGCCAGCTCGTGCACCACGATCATGCGCAGAAATTGCGGAGCGGCCTCCTTGAACAGCGAGGCGATGCGGATTTCCTTCTTGGCTTTGAGCTTGCCACCCTGCACGCGCGAGATGGCGGTGTTCAGACCCAGCGCCCGGTGGGTCAGGTCGAGGCGGCTGTCGAACAGCACCTTGTCCAAGGGCGGTGCACTACGCAGAAAGCGCTGGCGCAGCGTCTGGGCATAGTCGTACAGGGCCCTGTCGCTTTGTACTTCATGGCGCTCTGGGTAGCGCGTATGCAGGTACTCGCCAAGGCGGCCGCTGTCGATCATCTGCCGCACCTGCTGTTGCAGATGCGGTGGATAGGCTTGCAGGTAACGTAAGACGGTCATGGCTTTACAATCGGCGTAACGAGCGCCAATTCTAACCCGGTGTCGCGGCCGACCAGGGGAAAAATGCCGGGAAGTTGCCGGCATCCGCAGCGGTCATGGGGTGCGCTACCAAAAATCCCTGCACGTACTCGCACCCTGCGGCTTTCAGCCAGTCGGCCTGGGCCGGGGTTTCCACGCCTTCGGCAATCACGGTGATACCGTAATCGGCGCACAGGCCGATGACGCTGCGTGCCAACGCAGCATCGGCCGAGGCGTCCGGAAGGCGCGCCACCAGGTGGCGATCGAGCTTGAGGGTATCGATGGGCAAGTCACGCAGCATGCGCAGTGAGCAGTCACCGGCGCCGAAATCGTCCAGTGCCACCCGCACGCCAAGCGTACGCAGCCGGTCGATTTGCTTGACCGCCGCGTCGATGTTGTACATCAACGAAGTTTCGGCCACCTCCACTTCCAGATGCGCCGGTTGCAGGCCATAGCGCTGGATGACCCGCTGCAGCTCATCGACCAGGCTCGGCGAGACGAACTGGGCTCGGCTGAGGCTGATGCCCAGCACGATGTCTGGTGCAAAGCGCTGATACCAGGCCTGGCGCTGCGCAGCGCTCTGCCCGTAGATCCAGCCGGCGAGCCGGTTGATCAGCCGCGCTTCCTCGAGCAGCGGAATGAACAGCCCTGGCGGTACGTCACCCACGCTGGGGTGCTGCCAGCGCAGCAAGGCTTCGAAGCCGCGCAGGCGACCATCGGCGAAGGCGACCTGTGGTTGATACACCAGGGTGAAATCCTGCTGCTCGATGGCAGTGCGTACGCCGTCTTCAAGCATGAGACGGGAACGGGCACGGCCGTTGAGCTCCTGATCATAGAAACGATACTGCTGGCGTCCTGCCTGCTTGGCCGCGTACATGGCCGCGTCGGCTGCACGCAGCAAGCCTTCGACGTTACCGCCGCAGTCGGGGTATGTGGCGATACCGATACTCACCCCCAGGCACACGTCCAGCCCTTCGATCTGATGGCTGATGGCAATACGCTCAAGCAGCCGCTCGGCGTAGCGCCCGGCCTGCTCGGCGTAGGGCAGGCCGTCGAACAGCGCGGTGAACTCGTCTCCGCCCATGCGCGCCAGCAAGGCTTCACTGCCCAGGCAATCCTTGAGCTGTTCGGCCACCCAGCGCAAGACACGGTCCCCGGCATCATGGCCAAGCGAGTCATTGATTCGCTTGAAGCCATCCAGGTCCATATACATCAAGGCCTGCGCTCGGTCTGAGCGCTCGTTGCGCAGCAGCGCGCTTTCGGCTGCCTGATAGAAACCGCGGCGGTTCAGCAGGCCGGTGAGCGGGTCGGTGACGGCCTGGTATTCGAGCTGCTGGTGCAGGTTGTGCACCGCCGACATGTCCAGCACGGTCACCACCATCGCCTGCTGCTCGGCAGGCAGCGGAGAACACGACAGTGCCACCGGCAGCAGCTCGCCGCTGGAGCGACGCAGTTGGGCGTCGTGCACGCGATAGATCCGTCTGGCCAGGTAGCTCTGGTAGAAGGCCGACTCTTGCCACGTCCCAGGGGTGCTCAGGTGCAACAACCCGAGCAACTCGACATTCTGCAGCTGCTCGATCGACGCTGCCAGCAGCGAGCAGGCAGCCGGGTTGGCGAAGCGGATGACGCCCTGGGCATCCACGACCAGAATGCCCTCGGCAGCGTTGTCCAGAATCGACGCATTGAAGGCACGGGCTTCATCGAGCTCACGGGTCAGCGCCTGCAACCGGCGCCGGTTGCGTTGCTGGTCGAGCAGTGCCTGAACCTTGGGCTTGAGAATCTGTGGGTCGAACGGCTTGAACATGTAGTCCACGGCGCCGTTGGCGTAGCCTTTCAAGACGGCGGCCTGGGATTGCTCATTGGCTGTCAGGAAAATGATGGGCGTAAGCCGAGTTCGCTGGCTTCCGCGCATGAGCCGGGCAACCTCGAAGCCGTCCATCTCGGGCATGTGAACATCCAGCAAAACCAAGTCGACGTCGTTTTCCAACAGTGCGCTCAGGGCTTCTCGGCCCGAGCTTGCGGTCAACACCAGCCAGTCCTGACGCGACAACAAGGCCCGCATGCTGATGAGGTTCTCCGGGTAATCGTCAACAACCAGAAGAACCGAGTTGCCATCCTGTGGCATGAGTTGAAGGTGAGCGCCATCCATGCTGCATCTCTGTTATATGACCGACTTCAAACTGATCAAAGGATCCAGTTTTACCCCACGCATGAGCTGATAGCACGCATCACGCGCCAAAAACCATCAGTCACTGACTGAAGGTAGCCGACCGATAGCGGTTTCGCTGACATTCTGTGACATGTCACGACCGATCGGTTTCGCATCCACCGCCAGAAACGAAAAAACCCGCATCGCTGCGGGTTTTTCCAGTAGCCGGAGGCTTAGTTGACCTTGGCAGCCAACTCGCCTTTGGCATAGCGCTGGAACATGCCTTCCAGGGAGATCGGCTTGATCTTCGAGGCATTGCCGGCAGTGCCGAACGCTTCGTAACGCGCGATGCACACGTCGCGCATGGCTTTTACGGTTTCAGCGAAGAACTTGCGCGGGTCGAACTCGCTCGGGTTCATGGCCATGTGGCGACGGATGGCACCGGTGGACGCCAGACGCAGGTCGGTGTCGATATTGACCTTGCGCACGCCGTACTTGATGCCTTCGACGATTTCCTCGACCGGTACGCCGTAGGTTTCCTTGATGTCGCCACCGTACTGGTTGATGATCGCCAGCCACTCCTGCGGTACCGAGGAAGAACCGTGCATCACCAGGTGAGTGTTGGGGATACGCTTGTGGATTTCCTTGATGCGGTCGATAGCCAGCACGTCGCCGGTAGGCGGCTTGGTGAACTTGTAGGCACCATGGCTGGTACCGATGGCGATGGCCAGGGCATCGACCTGGGTCTTCTTGACGAAGTCGGCGGCTTCTTCAGGGTCGGTCAGCATCTGGCTGTGGTCCAGCACGCCTTCGGCACCGATGCCGTCTTCCTCACCGGCCATGCCGGTTTCCAGCGAGCCCAGGCAGCCCAGTTCGCCTTCTACCGACACACCGCAGGCATGAGCCATGGCAACGGTCTGCTGGGTGACGCGCACGTTGTAGTCGTAATCGGTCGGGGTCTTGCCATCTTCACCGAGCGAACCGTCCATCATGACCGAGCTGAAGCCCAGCTGGATCGAGCGCTGGCAGACATCCGGGCTGGTGCCGTGGTCCTGGTGCATGCACACCGGGATGTGCGGGAATTCTTCGATTGCCGCAAGGATCAGGTGACGCAGGAACGGCGCACCTGCGTACTTGCGCGCACCGGCCGAGGCCTGGACGATCACAGGGGAGTCGGTCTTGTCAGCCGCTTCCATGATGGCGCGCATCTGCTCAAGGTTGTTGACGTTGAAAGCCGGTACGCCGTAACCGAACTCGGCGGCGTGGTCCAGCATCTGGCGCATGCTAATGAGTGCCATTGTGTATCTCTCTCCCGACAAGCGTCGTTGTTTCGTGCAAGCCTGCCGCAGGGGCGGTTGCTGTTCAAGTGGTGTGGGCCAGGTTACGGCCCGGCCAGTCACGGTGCCTTGCAGCCCCGCCCTATCAGATCGTTGGTCGCCACCCAGTACACCAGGCCTTCCTCACCCTTGGTGTGGAAGGCCAGCATACCGTCGCTGTACAGCGCGCCGGATGCGCCGGGCTCCGCCTTGAGCCGGTACACCTGGTCACCGCCGCCAAGGCGCACGTCGACCTGGTCGCGCTGCTCATCGGCGAAACGCCAGAGCACTTCAGCCTGGGTGTCGCAGACCCAGCGGGTCCAGTTGTCTGCCGGCGCGGTTGGCGCCGGTTGCAGCAGTGAGCATCCTGCCAGTGTCGCCAGGGCCATCACGGCCAAGAGCGCTTTCATTCAGTTACCTCGATGGGCAGCACACGGCCCTTCTCCAAGACCACAAACCGGCCTGCAGGTTGCCGGAGGCCCGATCAAGGGCAGCCTGGCGCCTTGCGCTGGTGCTCTTCGTCGTACTTTTCCAGGCCTTCTGGCCCTACGCGCTTGCTGATCACAGGCACGGTTTCGGCCTGCCATTCGGACTGGTAGCAACCGCCCTTGGGCGGTTGCGCCGGGTCGTCCTGGGCATCCGGGCTGCCGGCGCAACCGCCCAGCAGCCCGGCCATCAGCAACACAGGCAATTGCTTGACCATCCGGCCGCTCCCTTTGCCTAGCGCCGGCTTCATCAGGCTTTGGCCCGCTCTTCGAGCATGGCCACCGCAGGCAGGACCTTGCCCTCGACGAACTCGAGGAAGGCCCCGCCACCGGTAGAAATGTAGGAGATATCCTGGCTGACGCCATACTTGTCGATGGCCGCCAGGGTATCACCGCCACCGGCGATGGAGAACGCGTCACTCTCGGCGATTGCCTTGGCCAGCACCTGGGTACCGTTGCCGAACTGGTCGAACTCGAATACGCCGACCGGGCCATTCCACAGGATGGTCTTGGACGACTTGAGCAGGTCGGCGAACTGGGCTGCGGTCTGTGGGCCAATGTCCAGGATCATGTCGTCAGCAGCGACATCGGCAATGGCTTTGACGGTCGCCTCGGCGTCTTCGGCGAAGGCTTTGGCCACCACCACGTCGACAGGTAGAGGTACGCTGACCTTGGCGGCAATGGCCTTGGCCGTTTCAACCAGGTCAGGCTCGTACAGCGATTTGCCCACCGGGTGGCCGGCAGCGGCCAGGAAGGTGTTGGCAATGCCGCCGCCGACGATCAGTTGATCGCACACCGAGCTCAGGCTGTTGAGCACGTCCAGCTTGGTGGAAACTTTGGAACCGGCAACGATGGCAGCCATTGGCTTGGCCGGCGCCTTCAGGGCCTTGCCCAGGGCGTCCAGTTCAGCCGCCAGCAACGGGCCGGCAGCGGCGACTTTGGCGAACTTGGCAACGCCATGGGTAGAACCTTCGGCGCGGTGCGCCGTGCCAAAGGCGTCCATGACGAACACGTCGCACAGCGCAGCGTACTGCTGGGCCAGCTCATCGGCGTTCTTCTTTTCACCCTTGTTGAAGCGCACGTTCTCGAACAGCACCAGCTCGCCTGCCTTGACCTCGACGCCACCCAGGTAGTCACCCACCAGCGGCACGTCTCGGCCCAGCGCCTTGCTCAGGTACTGGGCAACCGGCTTGAGGCTGTTCTCGGCGGAGAACTCACCTTCGGTGGGGCGACCCAGGTGCGAACAGACCATCACCGCCGCGCCCTTCTCCAAGGCCAGCTTGATGGTCGGCAAGGCCGCCTGGATGCGTGCATCGCTGGTCACCACACCGTCCTTGACAGGCACGTTCAGGTCTTCGCGAATCAGTACGCGCTTACCTTGCAGGTCGAGGTCGGTCATCTTCAACACGGTCATGAATGCGGTCCTTCAGGGCTGTTTGTTGCGGGTTGGGTGGACGACGTGCAGAAAATGTCCGGCGACGTCGAGCATACGGTTTGCAAACCCCCATTCGTTGTCGAACCAGGCCAGCAGGTTGACCAGGCGCGGGCCTGATACACGGGTCTGGCTGGCATCGACGATGGCCGAATGCGGGTCATGGTTGAAATCACAACTGGCGTGGGGCAGCTCGGTATAGGCCAGCAGGCCCTTGAGCGGCCCGGTCAGCGCGGCCTCGCGCAGAACCCGGTTGACCTCGGCTGCGGTCGTGTCGCGGGCGGTCTGCAGGGTAATGTCCAGGCACGAGACGTTGACCGTCGGCACGCGTACCGCTTTGGCCTGGATTCGCCCGGCAAGTTCCGGGAGCAGACGTTCGATACCGCGCGCGAGCCCGGTCGAGACCGGGATCACCGACTGGAACGCCGAGCGGGTACGGCGCAGGTCTTCATGGTGATAGGCGTCGATGACCGGCTGATCGTTCATGGCCGAGTGGATGGTGGTGATCTGCACATAGTCGATGCCGAATGCCTGATCCAGCACACGCAGCAGCGGTACACCACAGTTGGTGGTACAGGAGGCGTTGGACACCAGGCGTTCGTTGCCGGTCAGGCAACCCTGGTTGATGCCGTACACCACCGTGGCATCCACGTCGGCCTCGCTGGCCATGGGCTGCGAGAACAGCACCCGAGGTGCGCCGGCTTCCAGGAAACGCTGGCCGTCGGCGCGGGTGTTGTATGCCCCGGAACACTCCAGCACCAGGTCCACGTCCAGGGCTGCCCAATCGATGCCTTCAGGCGTGGCGCTGCGCATCACCTTCACGCAGTCACCGTTGATGTGCAGGCAATCGCCGTCGACCTTGACCTCGCCTGGGAAGCGGCCATGGGTGGAGTCGAAGCGGGTGAGGTATTCCAGGCTGGCCTGGTCGGCCAGGTCGTTGAGTGCAACGATCTCGAAGTCGGCCCTGCTCCCTCGCTCGAACAGCGCGCGCAGAACACAGCGGCCGATACGGCCATAACCGTTGAGTGCAACTTTGTAGGGACGCAGGTGGGGCATTCGTGGGCTCGCTAACGCATGATGGCTTCGAGGCCGCGTTGCGGCCTATCGCGCCACAAGGCCGCTTCCACAGGTACCACGCCGTTGCCGGGCAGGCAGTACCTGTGGAAGCGGCCTTGTGACGCAATGGAGGGCAGTGCCCTCCCCTTGCACGACCTGGAGGGCATCCTGCCCTCCCTTCTACATCAGTCTTCCAGCAGTTCTTCGGCAGTGCCCAGGATGTTCTCCAGGGTGAAACCGAACTCTTCGAACAGTGCCGAAGCCGGCGCCGACTCACCATAGGTGGTCATACCGATGACGCGGCCTTCCAGGCCGACGTACTTGTACCAGAAGTCTGCATGTGCCGCTTCGATGGCGATACGGGCGCTGACTTCCAGCGGCAGTACCGATTGCTTGTAGGCGGCGTCCTGTGCGTCGAACACGCTGGTCGAAGGCATGGACACCACGCGCACGTTGCGGCCCTGCTCGGTCAGCTTGTCATAGGCCTGAACGGCCAGGCCCACTTCGGAGCCGGTGGCGATCAGGATCAGCTCAGGCTCGCCGGCGCAGTCCTTGAGCACATAGCCGCCGCGGCTGATGGCAGCGAGCTGCTGCGCATCGCGCGCCTGATGCTGCAGGTTCTGGCGCGAGAAGATCAGCGCCGATGGGCCATCCTTGCGCTCAAGAGCGTTTTTCCAGGCCACGGCCGACTCCACGGCATCGGCCGGGCGCCAGGTGTCCAGGTTGGGCGTGGTGCGCAGGCTGGTCAGCTGCTCGATCGGCTGGTGGGTCGGGCCGTCTTCGCCCAAGCCGATGGAGTCGTGGGTGTAGACATGAATCACGCGCTGCTTCATCAGCGCCGACATGCGCACGGCATTACGGGCATATTCCATGAACATCAGGAAGGTTGCGCCGTAAGGCACCAGGCCGCCGTGCAGTGCCACGCCGTTCATGATGGCAGTCATGCCGAACTCACGGACGCCGTAGAACACATAGTTACCGCTGGCGTCACCTGCTTCCACGCCCTTGCAGCCTTTCCACAGGGTCAGGTTGGAACCGGCGAGGTCTGCCGAACCGCCGAGGAACTCGGGCAGCATCGGGCCGTAAGCATTCAGGGCGTTCTGGCTGGCCTTGCGGCTGGCGATGGTTTCGCCTTTGGCCGCCACTTCTTCGATGTAGGCCTGGGCCTTCTCGCTGAAATCGGCAGGCAGGTCACCGGCCATGCGGCGCTTGAACTCTGCGGCCAGCTCCGGGTGGGCCTGGGCGTAGGCGTCGAAGCGCTGGTTCCACTCGGCTTCGGCCTTGGCACCGGCTTGCTTGGCGTCCCACTCGGCATAGATGTCGGCAGGGATTTCGAACGGACCGTGGGTCCAGCCCAGCGCCTGACGGGTCAGGGCGATTTCGTCGTTGCCCAGCGGCGCGCCGTGGGACTCTTCCTTGCCCTGCTTGTTCGGCGAGCCGAAACCGATGGTGGTCTTGCAGCAGATCAGGGTCGGACGGTCGCTCTTGCGAGCGGTCTCGATCGCGGTCTTGATCTCTTCGGCGTCGTGGCCGTTGACGTTGCGGATCACCTGCCAGTTGTAGGCTTCGAAGCGCGCCGGGGTATTGTCGGTAAACCAGCCGTGCACTTCACCGTCGATGGAAATGCCGTTGTCGTCATAGAAGGCGATCAGCTTGTTCAACCCCAGGGTGCCGGCCAGCGAGGCCACCTCGTGGGAAATGCCTTCCATCATGCAGCCGTCGCCCATGAACACGTAGGTGTTGTGGTCGACGATGGCATGGCCGTCGCGGTTGAACTGGGCGGCCATGACCTTTTCAGCCAGGGCGAAGCCCACGGCGTTGGCAAGACCCTGGCCGAGCGGGCCGGTGGTGGTCTCGACGCCTGGAGTGTAACCGTGCTCCGGGTGACCAGGGGTGCGGCTGTGCAGTTGACGGAAGCCCTTGAGGTCGTCGATCGACAGGTCGTAGCCGGTCAGGTGCAGCAGCGAATAGATGAGCATCGAGCCGTGGCCGTTGGACAGCACGAAGCGGTCACGGTCGGGGAACGCCGGGTTGCTCGGGTTGTGCTTGAGGTAGTCGCGCCAAAGAACCTCGGCGATATCCGCCATGCCCATGGGGGCACCGGGGTGGCCGCTGTTGGCCTTTTGCACGGCATCCATGCTAAGGGCACGAATGGCGTTGGCACGTTCACGACGGCTGGGCATCGCTGATCTCCTGGGGGCTTGAATAGGTGGTATTACGAAAAAGGCGTTCATTTTCGCCCACTGGGGCGCTTGGGGCAAACATTTAAGCAGCAACGGCCATGCATTGGCCTGCCGACAGCGCGCGATGGCGGCGCAGGGGCGTTGAAGATCGGGGAATGGCGCTGCAATATCAAAACTTTTTGATATAGGCCTTGCTAGGCCAACGATGCCTGTCTAGACTCCCGCACCATGAACCTTCGTGCGCAAGCGATCCCGGAACAACGCGAAGCACTGGCCGCCCTGTGCAAGGCCAGTGGCGACGAGTTGCGCCTGAATGTGCTGCGCGCCCTGGCCAATGACTCCTTCGGCGTGCTGGAGCTGGCGCAGATATTCGGCATCGGCCAGTCCGGCATGAGCCACCACCTCAAGGTGCTGGCGCAGGCCGACCTGGTTGCCACCCGTCGGGAAGGCAATGCCATTTTCTATCGCCGTGCCCTGCCCGACAGCCTGCGCTTGGGCGGGCGCCTGCATGCCGCGCTGCTCGACGAGGTCGACGACCTGGCCTTGCCTACCGAGGTGCAGGCCCGCATCGCCCAGGTACAGCAGCGTCGCGCGGTGACCAGCCAGGACTTCTTCCTGCGCGTGGAAGAACGCTTCCGCGCCCAGCAGGACTTGATCGCAGGCTTGCCGCAATACCGCGAGAGCCTGCTGGCGCTGCTCGACAAACTGCATTTCGACCCGGCCGCCAGCGCCCTGGAAGTGGGCCCCGGCGATGGCGGGTTCCTCCCGGACCTGGCGCGGCGCTTTGCCCAGGTCACGGCGCTGGACAACAGCCCGACCATGCTCGAACTGGCCCGGCAGGTCTGCCAGCGCGAAGGCTTGGACAACGTGAACCTGCAGTTGGCCGATGCACTGTGTGCAACGGATGTCGTCGCCGACTGCGTAGTGCTGAACATGGTTCTGCACCATTTCAGCGATCCGGCCCTGGCGTTGCGCCAGCTGGCCAAACGGGTGAAGGCAGGCGGCAGCCTGTTGATCACCGAGTTGTGCAGCCATGACCAGGGGTGGGCGCGGGAAGCCTGCGGCGACCTGTGGCTCGGCTTCGAACAGGACGATTTGGCCCGCTGGGCCAACGCGGCAGGCCTGTCCCATGGGGACAGCCTGTACGTAGGCCTGCGTAACGGTTTCCAGATCCAGGTCCGCCATTTTCAGCGGACGGCTGGCGACATACACCATCGGTAAATTTCAGGAACCTTCGAGATGAGCGAATACTCCCTTTTCACCTCCGAGTCCGTGTCCGAAGGGCATCCGGACAAAATCGCCGACCAGATTTCGGACGCCGTGCTGGATGCGATCATCGCCCAGGACAAATATGCACGCGTCGCCTGTGAAACGCTGGTCAAGACCGGCGTTGCGATCATCGCCGGCGAGGTGAGCACCTCGGCCTGGGTCGACCTCGAAGACCTGGTTCGCAAAGTCATCATCGACATCGGCTACAACAGCTCCGACGTCGGCTTCGACGGCGCCACCTGCGCCGTGATGAACATCATCGGCAAGCAGTCGGTGGACATCGCCCAGGGCGTGGACCGCTCCAAGCCCGAAGACCAGGGCGCCGGTGACCAGGGCCTGATGTTCGGCTACGCCAGCAACGAAACCGAAGTGCTCATGCCTGCGCCGATCTGCTTCTCCCACCGTCTGGTCGAGCGTCAGGCCGAAGCGCGCAAGTCGGGCCTGCTGCCATGGCTGCGCCCGGACGCCAAGTCCCAGGTCACCTGCCGTTACGAAGGTGGCAAGGTCGTGGGCATCGATGCCGTGGTCCTGTCCACCCAGCACAATCCCGAAGTTTCCCAGAAAGACCTGCAAGAAGCGGTCATGGAGCTGATCGTCAAGCACACGCTGCCTGCCGAGCTGCTGCACAAGGGTACCCAGTACCACATCAATCCGACCGGCAACTTCATCATCGGCGGCCCGGTCGGTGACTGCGGCCTGACCGGCCGCAAGATCATCGTCGACTCCTACGGCGGCATGGCCCGCCATGGTGGTGGCGCGTTCTCCGGCAAGGACCCGTCCAAGGTCGACCGCTCCGCCGCCTACGCCGGCCGCTACGTGGCCAAGAACATCGTCGCCGCCGGGCTGGCCGAGCGCTGCGAGATCCAGGTCTCGTACGCCATCGGCGTGGCCCAGCCGACCTCGATTTCGATCAACACCTTCGGCACCGGCAAGGTATCCGACGACAAGATCATCCAGCTGGTGCGCGAATGCTTCGACCTGCGCCCTTACGCCATCACCACCATGCTCGACCTGCTGCACCCGATGTACCAGGAAACCGCAGCCTATGGTCACTTCGGCCGCACGCCGCAGGAAAAGACCGTGGGTGACGACACCTTCACCACCTTCACCTGGGAACGCACCGACCGCGCTGAAGCGCTGCGTGATGCTGCCGGCCTGTAATTTCCTACAGCGCTGAACGAAAGCCCCTGCCGAGCAATCGGCAGGGGCTTTTTTGTGACATATCGCCTGACAAACCGGCCGACGCAAACACCCAGAAAATCTCATAGGCTCAGCGCACTCACTGCCACGCAAGGAAGCGGGCCATGCCATGGATCGTGCTGCTGATCACGCTGTTGTTCCCCATTTCGTCGACCTGGGCGGACGCGTGTCCTGATTGGAACCTGTCACGGACACACGCTGAAATCGCCCAACTGAGCGCTACGCTCGCGCAGTGGGACGAGCGCTATCACCGTGACGGCGTGGCCCTGGTGGCGGACGAGCTGTATGACCAGAGCCGTGATCACCTGGCTCATCTGCAACGCTGCGTTGGCCTTGCGACCGACGCCTCGCCGCTGGCCAGTGCCAGCGGCCCGGTCGCCCACCTGATACCGCACACCGGTGTGGAAAAATTACCCGACCTCACGCGCGTTGCAGGCTGGATGGCTGGCAAGACCGACATCTGGGTACAGCCAAAGGTCGATGGCGTGGCCGTTTCACTGGTCTACCGCCAGGGCCGGCTGACCCAGTTGATCAGCCGAGGCGACGGTGTGCAGGGGCATGACTGGAGCCGCCACATCGCGCAGTTGGAAGGGGTGGCCCGGCAACTGCCCGAGCCGCGCGACCTGTCGCTGCAAGGCGAGCTCTACCTGCACCTTGGCGAGCACATACAGGCTGCGGCAGGGGGCATCAATGCCCGCGGCACGGTAGCCGGGCTGCTCGCTCGCAGGCAACTCAGCGACGAGCAAGGCGCCCGTATCGGCCTGTTCGTGTGGGACTGGCCCGAAGGGCCCGACCAGCAAGCCGAGCGCCTGTCGCAGCTGGCTCGGTTAGGCTTTGCGGACAGCCAGCGCTACAGCGTTGCCATCGACACACCCGAAGACGCCGCACGGTGGCGGGACCTGTGGTTTGGTACGCCTCTTCCTTTCGCCAGCGATGGCGTGATCCTGCGCCAGGGCAAGCGCCCGCCTGCTGAACGCTGGAAAGCCAAGCCGCCGTACTGGATAGCGGCCTGGAAATATCCCCACGCACGGAAACTGGCGCAGGTGCGCGAGGTGCGCTTTCAGGTCGGCCGCACAGGCAAGGTCACGCCCATCGTTCATGTCGAGCCGGTGACCCTCGACGACCGACGCGTGACCCGCATCAGCCTGGGGTCGCTGGCACGCTGGCAGGCGTTGGACGTTCGCCCTGGCGACCAGATAGCCATCAGCCTGGCCGGGCTGACCATCCCCCGTTTCGATCAGGTCGTGCATCGCTCAGTGGAGCGCCAGCCCGTCAACGTACCGGCCGATGGCCGGCATCATGCCCATAGCTGCTGGAAAGCTGAAGAAGGCTGCAACGAGCAGCTCATCGCCCGCCTCAGCTGGCTTTCCGGCAAGCATGGCCTAGGCCTGGCAGGTATGGGCCCTGGAACCTGGCGGCGATTGGTCGAGGCAGGCCTGGTTTCGACGATGACCGACTGGCTGGAGCTCGACGCAGAGCGCCTGCTTCAGGTGCCAGGCCTTGGCAAACGCAGCGTGGCGCAGTTGCTGGCAGGCTTCGAGCAATCCCGCTCGCGTCCGTTCTCCCAGTGGATTCGCGGCCTTGGCGCCCCCATCGGCAAGGGCATGCCGCTGACGGATGACTGGCCAACGGTGGTATCCCAAACGCGCGCGCAGTGGCAAGCCCTGCCTGGCATTGGCCCAAAGCGCGCCACTGAGCTGGTGGCGTTCTTCGCCGCTGCCGAGGTGCAAGCCATAGGGGCGTACTTGGCTGACCAGGCCATAGACGGATTTGCACAGGGGATACCTGAAACCGGGCAATGATTTTTTACTAAAAAAACCGTAGGAAAAGCCGGAGATTTACCAGCCCAGTTCTATCAAGGGTTTCTAAATGGCCAAAACCAAGGCAGGATTTCCATCCTGAATTTTTCTCGTTGCCCTGCCCCGTCCAGGAGGCTTTTCATGAAACGCTTTTCCCCCCTTTTTCTGCTCGCGGCCTTGGGCCTTGGCGCAGGCGCTGTACAAGCAGCCGCGCCTGATGCAGGCCTGACCGGTTGCGACGCCAAGCGCAGCGCTATCGAGAACCAGCTCAAGATCGCCCGTGAGCATGGCAATGCCGCTCAGGCGGCAGGGCTGGAAGAAGCACTGCGTGGTGTGGCCAACTGCACTGATGCCAGCCTGCGCAAGGAACGTGAGCAGAAGGTGCTCGACGCGCGCCATGAAGTGGCGCAGCGGGAGAAGGACCTGAAAAAGGCCGAGAAAAAAGGCGATGCCGAGAAGATCAACAAGCGCAAGGACAAGCTCGCCGAGTCGCGCAAGGAACTGCAGGACGCGGTAGACGACCTTGACCGCTGAGGCGCATGCTTGATCCGGCGCTTGATCCGACAGCGCCCGCGTCTTCGTCAATGATTGCGAAATTCGGTATGGCAGGCCCGGCATGCGCTTTCGACCTTGTCCATGGGCGCCTTCAATTGCGCGGCTTCCAGCGGCGTGTGGCGAGCCGCGACGACCAGGTCGCCGGTGGCTGCCTCCAGCTGCCGGGCCAGGTCATTGAAGCGTGCCTGTCGCTGCCACACCTCGGGGCGCGCCGCGCTGTCATCGCCCTCGCGCACCGGCGTGAAGTGCTGCCACGGCTGATGAGAAAGCACATCCAGTGCCTGCGCCCCCTGGGCGAACCGGCTTTCGTCGAACGGCAGCCGGCCACGCAGCATGCCGCCCAGGTCCTCGCTTGTCTTGAGCATGTCCTTGAAGATGGCCTTGCGCTTACCCAGCGGCGAGTCGGGGTCAACGCCCCCGCACCCCGTCAGGCCAGCGCTCAAGGTCAGAGCTGCAAGTCCAACAACGCTCAACCGCTTCAACATCACGCTCATCCATGCCTGAAAAATGGGCGGCCAGTATCGCTGCCAAACGGCCAAAGACCAATAGCCATATAAAAAACAGGGGCGAACCGCCATGGTCGTCCATGACAGGAATACAACGATGAAACATGCCTTGCGCCATCTGGCCTGGACATTCCCGCTACTGGCCTTGCTGGCCGGCTGCGACAAGGGCGAGACGACGAAGCCCGAGCCCCATGCTATCGCGACCTACGCCCCCGCCACCTGGAAAGACCTGCCTGCAGTCAGCGACGAAGACGTGCTTGCAGGCTTCTACGCCTGGCGCAGCGGATGCGAAAAACTCAAGCGCGACCCGGTATGGGCTGCCACCTGCGAAGCCGCCGGAAGCCAACCGGCAAGCGCTGCGCAAGTGCGCACGTTTCTCGAGCAGAACCTCGAGGTCTATGGCCTGCGCTCGGCTGACAACAGTGCCAACGGCTTGATCACCGGCTATTACGAGCCTGTCTATCCCGGCAGCCTGACCCAGTCAGCCACCCATCACGTTCCGGTCTATGGCCCCCCGCAAGACATGATCGTGGTGGACCTGGCCAGCGTGTACCCCGAGCTCAAGGGCAAGCGCTTGCGCGGTCGTCTCGAAGGCCGCGTGCTCAAGCCCTACGACACTGCCGAGGTGATCAACCGCGACGGCGCAAAGGCACCCGTGCTGGCCTGGCTGACCGACCCGATGGATTTGCAGTTTCTGCAGATCCAGGGCTCGGGCAGGGTTCAACTCGAAGACGGGCGCCAACTGCGCCTGGGTTACGCCGACCAGAACGGTCACCCGTACCGCCCGATTGGCCGCTGGCTGGTGGAGCAAGGCCAATTGAAGAAGGAAGAGGTGAGCATGGGCGCCATTCATGCCTGGGCCCAGGCTAATCCTGCGCGGGTTCCGGAGCTACTGGCCAGCAACCCCAGCTACGTCTTCTTCAGCACGCGTCCCGACAGCAACGAGGGGCCGCGTGGCTCGCTCAACGTCCCGTTGACCGCAGGCTACAGCGTGGCCATCGACCGCAAGGTCATTCCGCTGGGCAGCCTGCTGTGGCTATCGACCACCCGTCCTGATGGCAGCCCGGTCGTACGCCCGGTCGCAGCGCAGGACACCGGGGGCGCAATCGCCGGGGAAGTTCGCGCCGACCTGTTCTGGGGGACTGGTCAGGCAGCAGGCGACCTGGCCGGGAACATGAAACAGCAGGGCCAGATCTGGATGCTGTGGCCCAAGGGCCAGTCGCTGCCTGAAGTGCCCAAGGTCCCGTGATCAGGCCTTGGCAGCGGGCAGCCCGGTCAGGCTGATACCACGAAGAACGCCACGATGATCGCCAACCCGGCGAACCAGACCAGCGAGCGCAGTGCGGCCCAGTCGGCGAGGTAGCAGATGATGTAGAGCAGCCGGCTGGTGATGTACATCACCCCCAGCACATCCTGCGTCACCTGTTCGGCATTGCCGACGATATCGGCCACCAAAACGGCAGCGGCGAACGCCGGAAAGGCTTCGTAACCGTTCTGCTGGGCTGAGTGGGCGCGACGCGGAAGCCCCGAAAGGGTATCGAGGAAAGCGCGCGGGTCATGGTTGTGCTTCAAGCCGAACCGGCCACTCGCCAGTTTGGCGATCAGCGCGCAGAGCGGCGGCAGGATCATCGCGATCAGGATGCACCACAGGGCAACGGTCATGGACAAAATTCCTCGTTCGTCAGTCGGTTCAGAGCTTCATTACCAGCATGCCTGCCAATACCAGCCCGCAAGCTAGGAGTCTCGGCCCACCAAAAGGTTCTTTGAGGTAGCGCATCCCCAGCAGCACCACCAGTATCACGCTCAGTTCCCGCAGCGCCGCCGCCTCGGCCACCGACCCCAGGTGCATCGCCCAGAGCACCAGGGCGTAACTGAACAGCACGCACAGGCCGACGGCCAAACCCAACCGCCATTGGGTCCTCCAGAACAGAACGAACGGCGCCCGTCGCGCAACCGCGGCCAGCGCGGGAAATTGCCAGGCACTGAGCAGCGTCAGCCATACCAGGTAATCCCACGGCTTGCCCCACTCCCGCACCGCCTGGCCGTCGAACCAGGTGTAGCAGCCGATGCACAACCCGATCAGCGCCACCACCGGCAGCATCGACCAAGGCAGCCGGTCACCGCCGCCGCCTTGCCACAACAGACAGGCCATGCCACAGGGAATCAGGAGAATGCCGATGATCTGCTGCTGGCTCAGCGATTCCCCTGCAAACAACAGCGTCAGCACCAGCACCACCAGGGGGGAGAGGCCACGCATCAGCGGGTAGACCAGGCCCAGGTCACCTACCCGGTATGCCTTGATCAGCAGCCAACGGTACAACTGCTCGGCGAAGGCCGAGGCCAGCAACCAGGGCCAGATAGCGGCGGGCGGAACGTCCACGAAGGCCATAACAGGCACGACCAGCGCCAAGGCCACAGTGTCCATGCTGGCGATCACCAGCAGGCGCTCGCCGCTGAATTTGATCAGCGTGTTCCAGGTTGCATGAAGCAAGGCAGCGATCAGCACCAGGGAAGTGGCCAGCACGCGATAAGGTCCTTGAGGGTTTGCAGGACGCAGACTATAAGCCCAGCCAAGGCGAATGCGTCAATGACTCGCCCTCGACGAACCGGCGTGCAGCGGCCGGCGTGACCCCACCCCTTGCCTCGAACGGGAACGATTACGACAAACCCGGTCAAACCCTGTGTCCCGAACCCCTCGTCAGGTCATCAAAGAACTGCCCGAGTCATTCGGGTTACGACTTGGAAGCCATTGTTACAGGAATTGGGATGCTTGAATTAGTTGCCGCGTTTATCTGCCTGACCACCCTCCTCACTTACGTGAATTACCGATTCATCGGTCTGCCACCAGCTATTGGCGTGATGGTCACGGCCTTGCTGTTCTCGCTCATGCTTCAGGCATTGAGCCTGGTCGGGTTTCCTGGCCTGGAGGCCCGCGTCGAAGGGCTGATGAACCAGATCGACTTCAATGACCTGCTGATGCACTGGATGCTGGCGTTCCTGCTGTTTGCTGGCGCGCTGCACGTCAATTTGTCCGACCTGCGCAGTTACCGCTGGCCCATTGGGCTGCTGGCGACCGTGGGCGTACTGATCGCCACCGTGGTCATTGGTTACCTGTCGCACTGGGTGTTCGCCATGTTCGGCTGGCAGGTGCCCCTGATGTACTGCCTGCTGTTCGGCGCACTCATTTCGCCGACCGACCCGATTGCGGTGTTGGGCGCCCTGCGTACGGCCAATGCGCCCAAACCCCTGAAGACCACCATCGTCGGCGAGTCGCTGTTCAACGACGGCACCGCCGTGGTGGTGTTCACCGTGTTGCTGGGCATCATCCAGCTCGGTGAGACCCCGAGCATGGCCGACACGGCGCTACTGTTCGCCCGCGAAGCCGTGGGCGGTGTGGTGTTCGGAGGTGTGATCGGCTATGCCACCTACCGCATGATCAAGAGCGTGGAGCAGTACCAGGTCGAGGTCATGCTGACCCTGGCGCTGGTGATCGGTGGTTCGGCGATGTGCTATGAGCTGCACGTCTCGGCCCCTATCGCGATGGTGGTGGCAGGCCTGATCATCGGCAACCTGGGGCGCAACCTGGCGATGAACGACATGACCCGTCGCTACATGGACGGCTTCTGGGAACTGATCGACGACATGCTCAACGCCCTGCTGTTCGCATTGATCGGCCTTGAGCTGCTGTTGCTGCCGTTCAACTGGCTGCACATGGCGGCCGGCAGCGTGCTGGCGCTGGCCGTGCTGCTGTCGCGACTGCTTACCGTGGCGCCGGCCATCGTGCTGCTACGGCGCTGGCGCCCGGTGCCCAAGGGCACGGTGCGGGTGCTGACCTGGGGGGGCCTGCGCGGCGGGGTATCGGTAGCCCTGGCGCTGTCGCTGCCGCTGGGCGAAGAGCGTGACCTGCTGCTGTCGATCACCTACATCGTGGTGCTGTCCTCGATTCTGGTGCAGGGCCTGAGCATCGGCAAGGTGGTCCGCCGAGTCAGCGCGCAACCCTGAAAGCGCCGGGGCTGCGCTGCAGCCCCTTGGCATCACTCCACGGCCGAACCGGGGAACTGGTCCTGCACGTACTTGATTTCGGTGCGCCCGTGCGGTGCGGGCAGGCCGTCCTCGCCCAGGTTCACGAAGACCATGCGCTCGACGGTAAGAATGCTCTTGCGCGTGATCTTGTTGCGCACTTCGCAGCGCAACGTGATCGAGGTGCGCCCGAACTCGGTGGCGGTGATGCCCAGTTCGATGATGTCGCCCTTGCGCGAGGCGCTGACGAAGTTGATTTCGGACATGTACTTGGTCACCACGCGCTGGTTGCCCAACTGCACGATGGCGTAGATGGCGGCTTCCTCGTCGATCCAGCGCAGCAGGCTGCCACCGAACAGCGTGCCATTGGGGTTGAGGTCTTCGGGTTTAACCCACTTGCGGGTATGGAAGTTCATCGGGGCTCCTGAGCATCTGGCTTGCGTACAACAATGATGGCAGAGCGGCCAGCGCCGCTCCATCGAACATCGACTATCGTCTCGATTAATCGACAGAAAACCTTGGGGATGGTGCCGCACCCGGCTATAATCGTGGCCGTTTCACATGGCCGTCCACAGCGGCGCCATGCCCGCCACCTGTCCGAGGGGCGCTGCAGCAGGCTCGACCTGTCAGGCTCGGATGGGGCGTTGTCCGCTCCCGCGGACGCTCAACGCACAACGGCGCCCATTCGCACACTACGAATGGAGGCTCTGATGAGCGCTGCAAACATGCCTGCTGGTTTTACCGACTTCAAAGTCGCCGACATCTCCCTGGCCGCCTGGGGCCGTCGCGAAACCATCATCGCCGAGTCGGAAATGCCCGCACTGATGGGCCTGCGCCGCAAGTACCAGGCCGAGCAACCGCTCAAAGGTGCCAAGATCCTGGGCTGCATCCACATGACCATCCAGACCGCCGTGCTGATCGAAACCCTGGTCGCCCTGGGTGCCGAAGTGCGCTGGTCATCCTGCAACATCTTCTCCACCCAGGACCAGGCCGCTGCATCCATCGCAGCCGCCGGTATTCCGGTCTTCGCCTGGAAGGGTGAAACCGAGCAGGAATACGAATGGTGCCTGGAGCAGACCATCCTCAAGGATGGCCAGCCGTGGGACGCCAACATGGTCCTGGACGACGGCGGCGACCTGACCGAGTTGCTGCACAAGAAATACCCACAGGTGCTCGAGCGCGTGCACGGCGTGACCGAAGAGACCACCACCGGCGTGCATCGCCTGCTGGACATGCTGGCCAAGGGCGAGCTGAAGGTCCCGGCGATCAACGTCAACGACTCGGTCACCAAGAGCAAGAACGACAACAAGTACGGTTGCCGTCACAGCCTCAACGACGCCATCAAGCGCGGCACCGACCACCTGCTGTCGGGCAAGCAGGCCCTGGTGATCGGCTACGGCGACGTGGGCAAGGGCTCGGCCCAGTCCCTGCGTCAGGAAGGCATGATCGTCAAGGTCACCGAAGTCGACCCGATCTGCGCCATGCAGGCCTGCATGGACGGCTACGAAGTGGTCTCGCCCTTCAAGGACGGCATCAACACCGGTACCGAAGACGGCATCAACCGTGACCTGCTCGGCCGCATCGACCTGATCGTCACCACCACCGGTAACGTCAACGTCTGCGACGCGAACATGCTCAAGGCGCTGAAAAAGCGTGCCGTGGTCTGCAACATCGGCCACTTCGACAACGAGATCGACACCGCCTTCATGCGCAAGCACTGGGCCTGGGAAGAGGTCAAGCCGCAGGTGCACAAGATCCACCGCACCGGCCATGGCGATTTCGACCCGCAGAACGACGACTACCTGATCCTGCTGGCCGAAGGCCGCCTGGTGAACCTGGGCAACGCCACGGGCCACCCAAGCCGGATCATGGACGGCTCGTTCGCCAACCAGGTGCTGGCCCAGATCTTCCTGTTCGAGCAGAAGTACGCCGACCTGTCGACCGAGCGCAAGGCCGAACGCCTGACCGTCGAAGTCCTGCCGAAGAAGCTCGATGAAGAAGTGGCGCTGGAGATGGTGCGCGGCTTCGGCGGCGTGGTCACCCAACTGACCCCGCAACAGGCCGAGTACATCGGCGTGACCGTCGAAGGGCCGTTCAAGCCGGAAGCCTACCGCTACTAAGGCGCTGCGCGTCGAGGGGCAAGCTGCACGCTGTACGCGTCGATCGTGACGCGAGCAGTGGCGGCTTGTCCCTGCCCCTCAAGCGCCGCGTTCGGCTTTTACGTGCAGCTTGCAGCCCACCGCTTGAAGCTGAAGGAAGACCCCATGTCAGATAAACGCAGTTACAGCTTCGAATTCTTCCCGACCAAGACCGAAGCCGGCCATGAAAAACTGATGGGTGTCGCCCGTCAGCTGGCCACGCTGAACCCTGAATTCTTCTCCTGCACCTACGGTGCCGGTGGCTCCACCCGCGACCGTACGCTCAACACCGTGCTGCAGCTGGAAAACCAGGTGCAGGTTCCGGCCGCGCCTCACCTGTCGTGCGTGGGCGATACCAAAGCCGAGTTGCGCTCACTGCTGGCCGAATACAAGCAAGCCGGCATCAAGCGGATCGTCGCGCTGCGCGGCGACCTGCCTTCGGGCATGGGCATGGCCAGCGGCGAGCTGCGTTATGCCAGTGACCTGGTCGAGTTCATCCGCCAGGAAACGGGCGACCATTTCCATCTTGAAGTCGCCGCCTACCCCGAGATGCATCCGCAGGCACGCAACTTCGAAGCCGACCTGGCCAACTTCGTGCACAAGGTCAAGGCCGGTGCCGACAGCGCCATTACCCAGTACTTCTTCAACGCCGACAGCTACTTCTACTTCGTCGAGCGGACCCAGAAGCAAGGCGTGGACATTCCTATCGTGCCCGGCATCATGCCGATCACCAACTACAGCAAGCTGGCGCGCTTCTCCGATGCCTGCGGCGCCGAGATACCACGCTGGATTCGCAAGCAGCTGGAAGCCTACGCCGACGACACGGCCAGCATCCAGGCGTTCGGCGAAGAAGTGATCACCCGCATGTGCGAGGAGCTGCTGCAAGGCGGTGCACCGAGCCTGCACTTCTACACCCTGAACCAGGCAGAGCCGAGCATGGCGATCTGGAACAACCTCCAGCCGTCTCGTTGAAGCCAGATGACCCGGCGTTGGTTTAAGGCCTGCGCCGGGTTCGATCACGAAGCCCGCAGGCCCCACCTGTGGCGCCCCGCTCGCCCCCATCCGACGCTGGCCTTGATCTGGCCGAGCGCGTAATCTCCGGGCATGCCATCGTCCGCCCGTCTGATCTGGATCCTGCTGCTTTTTTGCCTCAGCCCGTTCGCGCTGGGCGAGCGCCTGCGCCTGGTGAGTGATGACTGGGCGCCCTACATCTATCAGGACAACGGCCAGCCGCGCGGCATCGACTACGCGGTCACGACCGAGATATTCGCTCGCCTGGGCATCGAGGTCGAATGGCAATTCATGCCATTCAAGCGTTGCCTGGCAATGATCGAGCACGGGCAGGCAGACGGCATCATGGATATTTTCCAGGTCGAGTCTCGCCATCCTTACCTGGTGCTTGCCCCCGAACCCATGTCCACGGCCGAGCTCATCCTGTTCCAGACCAAGGCGCGACCCCATGAGGTGCCGAGCCTGGATGAGCTGGCCGGCCTGACCGTCGGTACATCACCGGGCTACAACTACAGTGCGGCCTTCAACCAGGCTGCATTCTTCAAGCGCGAAACGGCGCCAACCCACGAAGCGAACTTTGGCAAGCTGGCGCTCGGGCGCATCGACCTTGCCATCACCGACCGCAGGGTGGGCCATCATCTCATTCGGCTCATGGGTCTTGAGCAGCAGATCGAAGCCTTGCCATTGGTCGTCAGCCGCCAGCCCCAGTACCTTGGCCTGGCCCGCAAACCAGGGCGGGAGGCGCTGGCCCAGGCCTTCGCCGAAGAACTGCGGCGATTCAAGCAGGAACCGGCCTATGCGGCCATCCTCGAACATTACGCACACGACCCTGAGCACATTGCCAACGCCGTTGAGCAGCAGGAAAGCAGCACAGCGCGCTAGCTCTGTTATACTCGGGCCTTCCCGCCCGGCTCACGCCCGGACGCTCGGCCTCGCAACAGGCATCCCGATCGGCATAGACGCACCCTAGACGTCAGCCCTCCGCTTCCCGGATGTGCAGTGAACGCCCAGCTGGACCGGACGCGATCGCATCTTGCCGATGCCTGTCGCGCCAGGCAGAACATCCCTACGGGCCCAGCCCACACGAGAACAGGATTGCCCATGTCCTTTGCTTCCCTCGGTCTCTCCGAGGCTCTTGTCCGCGCCATTGAAGCCGCGGGCTATACCCAGCCGACCCCCGTGCAACAGCGGGCAGTTCCCGCCGTGTTGCAAGGCCGCGACCTGATGGTCGCCGCACAAACCGGTACCGGTAAGACCGGCGGCTTCGCCCTGCCGATTCTCGAACGTCTGTTCCCGGCCGGTCACCCGGACAAATCCCAGCGCCATGGCCCACGACAGCCACGCGTCCTGGTGCTGACCCCGACCCGCGAGCTTGCGGCCCAGGTGCACGACAGCTTCAAGCTGTACGCCCGTGACCTGCCACTGGTCAGCGCGTGCGTCTTCGGCGGCGTCGGCATGAACCCGCAGGTGCAGGCTATCGCCAAGGGCGTCGATGTACTGGTCGCCTGCCCTGGCCGCCTGCTCGACCTGGCCGGTCAAGGCAAGGTCGACCTGGCCCATGTAGAAATCCTGGTCCTCGATGAAGCTGACCGCATGCTCGACATGGGCTTCATCCACGACGTCAAGAAAGTGCTGGCGCGCCTGCCTGCCAAACGCCAGAACCTGCTGTTCTCGGCCACGTTCTCCAAGGACATCACCGACCTGGCCGACAAGCTCCTGCACAACCCGGAGCGCATCGAGGTCACCCCGCCCAACACCACCGTCGAGCGGATCGAGCAGCGCGTCTATCGCCTGCCTGCCAGCCACAAACGCGCACTGCTGGCGCACCTGATCACCCTGGGCGCCTGGGAACAGGTGCTGGTGTTCACCCGCACCAAGCACGGCGCCAACCGCCTGGCCGAGTACCTGGAAAAACACGGCCTCACCGCCGCAGCCATCCACGGCAACAAGAGCCAGAACGCACGCACCAAGGCGCTGGCTGATTTCAAGGCCAACAACATTCGCGTCCTGGTCGCCACCGACATTGCCGCTCGCGGCCTGGACATCGACCAATTGCCCCACGTCGTCAACTTCGAACTGCCCAACGTCGAAGAAGACTATGTGCACCGCATTGGCCGTACCGGCCGTGCCGGTCGCTCGGGCGAGGCCATCTCGCTGGTGGCGCCTGACGAGGAAAAACTGCTCAAGAGCATCGAGCGCGTGACCCGTCAGAAGATTGCGGACGGCGACCTGATGGGCTTCGATGCCAGCCAGGTTGAAGCCGAAAAGCCCGAAGTACGTGAGCGCCAGCAGACCAACGGCCGTGGTGGGCGTGGTCAGCAGGCACGTGGCGAAGGCAGCAAGGACGCCAACGGCGGCCGCAAGGATAAAGGCAAGGACAAGGGCAAGACCCGCCAGCAGGCTGCGGATAAACCCGCTGACAAGGAGAAGTCCGGCGACAGGCAGCAGCAGCCGCGTAAGCCGCGTGACAAGAAGCCTCGCCAGCAACAGGCCAGCAACGCCACTGCCCCGGCCATGCAGCCCAACCGCGATCCGGAAGAGTTTCTGGATGACGAGGTGGACAACTTCGGTAACCGTGCCGACTACGTGAGCCCGTACCAGAATGGCAAGGGCCAGGGCCGCAACCGCCGCCCGGCCGGCAATGGTGCAGTTCAGCCGCAGGGTGGCACGCCGCGTGCCAACGCCGGTGGCCAAGGCCGCAACAACGGTCAACCGCGTACTGGCGGTGGCGAGAAACGCACTCCGCGCCCGAATAATGGTGGTGCCCGCCGTGACGGCGGCGCACGTGGTGGTCGTCCGCCCCGTGACGCTGCCCCCCGCCAGGAACCGGCCGTGGGCAATCCGCGCCAGCCACAACATCAGCCTGTGATCATCCGCAAGGAATCCAAGCTGGACCGCTACCCCACACCCGAGCAGTTGGACGACTTGCCTAGCCGCCCACGGGGTGAGCGCCCTGCACTGCTGACCCGCAAGGGGTCGTAAACGAGAACGGGGCCGCAAGCGGCCCCGTTTTTCGTTCAGTTGGTGGTCATTACTTCTGCTTCACGCCTTCCACACTGATATCCAGGTCCAGCGTCTGCGAAGTCGGGCCTGGGCCCTTGATGCCGAAATCATTCAGGTTCAGGGTCGTGGTGGCATTGAAGCCAGCGCGCTCACCGCCCCATGGGTCTTTGCCTTCGCCGTTGAAGGTGGCTTTGAACGTGACCGGCTTGGTCACGCCGTGCAGGGTCAGGTCGCCGGTGACGTCGGCAGTCTTGTCACCCGTGGACTTCACGCTGGTGGAAACGAACTTGGCCTCCGGATACTTTTTCACGTCCAGGAAGTCAGCGCTGGCGATGTGCTTGTCACGCTCGGCGTGGTTAGACCACAGGCTGGCGGTTTTCAGATCGACGCTGATCTTGCTGGCTTCAGGCTTGGCACTGTCCCAAGTGAAGTTACCGTCGAAGTCCTTGAACGAACCGTGGATGAAGCTGTAGCCCAGGTGGCTGATCTTCCAGTCAACGAAGGCGTGCTGGCCTTCCTTGTCGATCTTGTAGTCGGCTGCCATGGCCTGACCAGCAGAGAGCAGAGCGGTACCGAGCGCCAGAGCGGCAAAAGTCTTTTTCAACATCGTTACTTCCTTCCTTTGCGATTGAGGTTGAGCGTCAAGCTTTGCGGCCCAGCATGCGAATGAGGGTCGCGTCACGGTCGATGAAATGGTGCTTGAGTGCAGCCAGGGCATGCAACCCCGCAAAAACCACTACACCCCAGGCCAGCCACAAATGGATGACCCCAGCAAGGTCCGCCTGATCCGGCAGATTGCTGACCAGAGCGGGCACTTCGAACAGGCCGAATACCGGGATACCCACGCCGTCAGCAGTGGAAATCAGGTAACCGGCGATCATTACGGCGAACAACCCCAGGTACAGTGCCAGATGACCCAGCTTGGCCCCCAATCGGGTGAGCGGGCCATAGCTGGCAAGTGCCGGAGGCGGCGGGCTCACGAAACGCCACAACACGCGCAGCAGCATGACCGCCAGCAGTACCAGACCAATGCTCTTGTGCAGGTCCGGGCCGGCCTTGCGCCAAGGGTCGTAGTAGTCAAGACCGACCATCCACAGCCCCAAGCCGAACAGGCCGAAGACCGTCAGCGCCACGCCCCAGTGCAGGATGATGCTGACGGCACCGTAGCGGGCTGATGAATTGCGCACTTGCATGTTGGCGTCCTTCCCCGTGAAAGCTATGCAAAGACTAGCGTCTAACGTATCGAATAAAAGCGGAAAAAATTGCTTTGGATTATCGACAAATCCGATAGCAAGTGTCGTCACCGGTCATTAAGCCGACATTAACGCAGGCCATCAGCAGGCGGGTGCCGAACTGAGGTGCAGTGCATGGGGCCCAGCCAATGACTGAACCCCATCGAAGCGAGCTGCGAGAACGCTAGCCTCTGTGCACTCAGCCCGCCTTGGCCTGGCTATCGGTCGCAGGCTTCTTGGCTGGGGCCGGCTTGGAAGGCGCCTTTTTGCTTTCAGCAGGCTTGTGAGCCGGCTTGTGCGCAGGTTTGGCCGCGGGCTTGTGCGCCGGCGCGTGCTTGGCCGGGGCCGCCTTGGTGGCCCCGGCCTTCTCGGATACCGGCTTGACGACGGGCGCCGGAGTAGCCGGTGCTTGTGCGGGGGCATCCGGTGCAGGCTGGGCCGCAGGTGCTGGCGTTGGCGCTACTTCAGGGGCCTTGGCTGCAGGTTGAGCCTGAGGCGCTGGCTGCTCCTTGGCACCGAACAGGCGAGCGAAGAAGCCCGGTTTCTTCTGACCAGCGACTTCGGTGGGCTGGGTATCTGGTTTGGCCGGGGCCTGATTGTCTGCCTTGCCCTTGTCGGAGGCGCCGCCAAACAGGTTGGAGAAGAAACCGCCCTTGCTCTTGGCCGCTGCCGCACCTGCAGCGGCTGTCGCTGCCACTGGCGCCGCCTTGACCGGGTCGAACGACTTGCCAGCCAGCAGATCCTGCACTTGGCCGGCGGCACGTTGGCCACTGCGCAGTGCGCCTTCGAGCGTGCCTGGGTACAAGGCATCGGTGTGTTCACCGGCGAAAGCGATACGCTGCACAGGACGCTCCCAAAGGCGCCAGTACTTGCTGATCTGACCAGGCCCATAGGCCAGGTAGGCACCACCGGTGCCGGCGTCGGCGCTGTAGCGTTTGACTTCATAACCGGTAAAGGCGCCGCGCGCCTGGGGATAGAAGGTGTGCAGGCGAATGAGCACCTGGTCGACCATCTGCTTGTCACCGAAGGCCTGCAGCAAGCGGGCATTGTCGCCAGACAGGTTGATCACCACATTGGCGCCCCCCTTCAGGGCCGGCTCGATCCACAACATGCCCAGGCCGGTATTGCTGAAGATCTCACCCGACATGCGCGCCCGGCTTTCCCAGACTGGTTTCTTGAACTTGAGCATCACCTGGTCGCGCCAGCCGTAGTTGGTGCCCTTGAGCGCAGCCACATGCTGGTTATCCAGCCCAGGAGTCATCTGGATCTTGGCCAAGGCCCGCAGGGGTACGGCCATCACCACGTAATCGGCGCGGTAACCCACGCTGCCGACCTTGACGGTGACACCGTCCTTGTCTTGCATGATGGCGCTCACCGGCGAGCTGGTCTTGATGGTCTTCAATTGCTTGACGAAAGCCTGGGCCAGCACCGGGCTGCCACCGGGCAGGCGCGCAGCACGCAGATCACGGTCGCTCACGTCGCGGTAAACGCGGTTCTGCTGGGCGAAGTACAGCAGCGACAGGCGCGACGGCTCGTCGTAGCGGCTGCGGATCTGCTGGTTGACCAACTGGCGGGCCGTGGCGGGCAATTGCAGCTTGTCCAGCCAGGAGGACACGTTGATCTGGTCCAAGGCGAACAGCGTGCTGGTGGCCTGGGGGTTGAGCGGGTCGTCGATCGAGCGGGCCAGGTCGTCCAGGGTTTTCTCGTACCGCTTGAGGGCTTCGGCCGTGGCAGGCTGCTTGAGGGCAAGGTCCGCCGCGCTGAAATACTCACCATCGATCAGGTAGCCCGGGGTGCGCACGAATTCGGGTGCCGGCAACGTGTCGAGCTTGAAGCGGTCGACGTACTGGTTGAGTACCGGCTGGGCTTTGGTATTGCCGATCCATTCACTGGTGGCAAGGCCCGAACGGCCGCCCATGCCCGCCTTGGCTTCCAGCAGGGTCACCTGCCAGCCCTTGTTCTGCAGCTCATACGCTGCGGTCAGGCCCGCCATGCCGCCACCCACGACGATTGCCGTGGGCGTCTTGTCACTCGCCAGCGCGCCACCGCTGGAAACACCAATCAATACCAACGCGCACAGGCGCACCCAAGCAGCAGCCATGTTGGCGAACTCCGAGTCAAAGGTTGCAGAAAACAGAGAGAGGCGGGAGGCCCCGAGAGAGGCGCTAGAATACGTCACCGCTGCCAGGGCTGCCAGCATAGTGACACCAAGTGGTCTGGCTAAATGACATTTCCTGGCGGGTTGTCCTCACCCGTGCCATTGCTTAGGCTTACGCCCCCACGCCGCCAAGCCAGGAGAAGTGCTCATGGGCCTCAATGATCAGTGGATGCAGCGCGACCTCAAGGTCCTCTGGCACCCCTGTACCCAGATGAAAGACCACGAGCAATTGCCGCTGATACCCATCAAGCGCGGTGAGGGCGTGTGGCTGGAGGATTTCGAGGGCCGGCGCTACCTGGATGCGGTGAGCAGCTGGTGGGTGAATGTGTTCGGGCATGCCAACCCGCGCATCAACCAGCGCATCAAGGACCAGGTCGATCAGCTTGAGCATGTGATTCTGGCAGGCTTCAGCCACCAACCGGTGATCGAGTTGTCCGAGCGCCTGGTGGCCATGACGCCGGCCGGGCTGGACCGGGTGTTCTACGCCGACAATGGCTCATCGTGCATCGAAGTGGCGTTGAAGATGAGCTTTCATTACTGGCAGAACGTCGGCAAGCCGGACAAGAAAAGGTTCGTTACCCTGACCAACAGCTATCACGGTGAAACCATCGCCGCCATGTCCGTCGGTGACGTCCCGTTGTTCACCGAGACCTACAAGGCGTTGCTGCTCGACACCCTCAAAGTGCCAAGCCCCGATTGCTACCTGCGCCCGGAAGGGGTCAGCTGGGAGGCGCATTCGCGAACCCTGTTCCAGGTCATGGAGCAGACCCTGGCCGAGCACCACGCCTCGATCAGCGCCGTCATCATCGAGCCGTTGATCCAGGGGGCCGGCGGCATGCGCATGTACCACCCCGTGTACCTCAAGCTGCTGCGCGAAGCCTGCGATCGCTACGATGTGCACCTGATCCATGACGAGATCGCCGTTGGCTTCGGCCGCACGGGCACCATGTTCGCCTGCGAGCAGGCAGGCATTCGCCCGGACTTCCTGTGCTTGTCCAAGGCCTTGACCGGCGGTTATCTGCCACTTGCCGCCTGCCTGACCACTGACAAGGTGTACCAGGCGTTCTACGACGATTATAGAACCCTGCGCGCGTTTCTCCATTCCCACAGCTACACGGGCAACCCCTTGGCGTGTGCGGCTGCACTGGCCACCCTCGACATCTTCGAGCAGGACAACGTCATCGAGGCCAACAAGGCGCTCGCCACGCGCATGGCCACGGCCACCGCCCACCTGGTCGATCATCCACATGTCGCCGAGATCCGCCAGACCGGCATGGTCCTGGCCATCGAAATGGTCCAGGACAAGGCCGGCAAGGTGCCCTACCCTTGGCAGGCGCGACGCGGGTTGAAAGTGTTCGAGCATGCCCTGACGCGTGGCGCGCTGCTGCGCCCGCTGGGGAGCGTGGTGTATTTCCTGCCGCCGTATATCATCACGCCCGAGCAAATCGACTTCCTGGCCGAGGTGGCCAGCGAAGGCATCGACATCGCCACCCGCGACAGCACCAGCGTGACGGTGCCGGGCACCTTCCACCCGGATTTCCGCGACCCAGGTTGATAGCGTGGCGAAGGCCATGCCTTCGACCGCATCAGAACCTGCGCGCCCATTCGTCATGTCGGGCGTGGGCCTTCTGGTCGTACCTTAATTATTCAGAGCCTACCCATGAGACTGTCCCGCTTCTTCATAGACGCCACCCTGAGCCTTGGCGAACACGACTTGCCCGAGGCTCAGGCCCACTACATCGGCCGCGTACTGCGCATGGCGGCGGGCGACCCCGTGCAACTGTTCGACGGCAGCGGCCTGGAATACCGTGGCCAATTGCTGGAGGTGGGCAAGAAAACCGTGCGCGTCAGCCTTGACCAAACCTTCGCAGGCCAGGCCGACTCAGCCTTGCATGTGCACTTGGGGCAAGGGCTGTCGCGGGGCGAACGCATGGACTGGGCCATTCAGAAAGCGACCGAACTGGGCGCTAATGAAATCACTCCGATCGTCAGCGAGCGCTGCGAGGTACGACTGAAGGACGAGCGCGCCGACAAGCGCCTGGCCCATTGGCGGCAGGTGGCGATCAGTGCCTGTGAGCAATGCGGCCGCTCCAGCTTGCCGATCATCCACCCACCCATGACCTTGGCCGACTGGGTGGCCGCTACCGAGGCGCAGCTCAAGCTCGTGTTGCACCCGGTGGCCGAACCGCTGGTCAGCCACGCCAAGCCGACGAGCCTGGCCTTTCTGATCGGCCCCGAAGGGGGCTTGAGCGAATCTGAAGTCGAGCAGGCCAAGGCAGCGGGCTTTCATGCCGCGCGCCTGGGCCCGCGTGTGTTGCGTACCGAAACTGCCCCCGTGGTGGCCCTGTCGGTGGCGCAGCAGTTGTGGGGCGATTTCTAAAGCTTGTACAGGCGGGGCGGCGGTGTCCTGCACGCTGCGTCGGTTAGCGCACGTAGTGCGCCACCGCCACGAAATGCATCAGGCTGCCGGCAATCACGAACAGGTGCCAGATGCCATGCCAGTGGCGGAAGCGGCTATCGAATGCGAAGAAAATGATCCCCACGGTGTAGAACACCCCGCCTGCAGCCAACCAGGCAAAGCCGACCGTACCCAGCGCCTGCAGCAGTGGATTGACCGCCACCAGCACGATCCAGCCCATCACGGCATAGATCACGATGGACAGGACCCGGGCTTCGGAACGCGGCTTGATTTCCTGCAGCATGCCCAGTACCGCAAGCCCCCAGACGATGCCGAACAAGCTCCAGCCCCAGGGCCCGCGCAGGCTTACCAGGCAAAACGGCGTGTAGCTGCCGGCGATCAGCAGGTAGATCGACAGGTGATCGAGCTTGCGCATGATCACCTTCGCCCGTCCGCGCGTGCTGTGATACAGGGTGGAGATGCTGTACAGCAGCAACAGCGTGCCGCCGTAGATGGAGAAACTGACGATTTTCCAAGGGTCACCCTGCAAGGCGGCCCCGACGATCAGCCAGAGGGCACCCAGACCCGCCAGCAACGCACCCACAAGGTGCGTCCAGGCATTGAAGCGTTCACCGTAATACATGCAATAAAAGACCTTTCGATACCCAGCAAGTTTCAGCCACGGCGCCCGAGGCGCCCGGGCCACACGCTCTAGTCCGGTGCTTGCAGCCTGCCGCTACGTTGCGCGTTTCTGACCAGGCGCTCCAGCCCGACCAGGTCAGGCACCCGCGCCACCTGGTCCCCTACCTGGACAGCGGCCAGCTCCAGGGGTGCCAGGGGTACGTCGACATAGTTGAGCTGGCTGTCCAGCTTGCACGAGCGCGGTATGTCCTGCAGCAGCAAGGCAAGGTATCGCAAGCCCGTGTCGCCCAACGCATTGAGCACCACCACCCGAGCGCGCTCGCCACAAGGCGTCTGGCCGTCACATGCCGCTTCGAAACCGATCAGGGGCAAGCGCTGCTGGCGCCAATCGACCCAGCCTAGATGCCAGGGCAGGTCACCCCGCTGGCACGCCACATTGCGCAGCCCGCTGAGTTCAGCCACGGCCACGTTGGGCAGTACCAACGTCCGGTCGCCCAAAGGCAACAGGAGCCCTGTCAGGCTGCTGCGTTGCCCGGCTATCAGTTCAAGCATGGGACTGGCTCCACTGCAGGATGCTTTGCAGCAACACCGACTCCTGATACGGCTTGCCGAGGTATTCGTTGACCCCGATGGCCATGGCCCGGTCGCGGTGTTTCTGCCCCGTGCGCGAGGTGATCATGATGATGGGCAGGTCTTTGAGGCGGGGGTCCTGGCGAATGCGGGTCGCTACTTCGAAACCGTCCATGCGCGGCATCTCGATGTCCAACAGCAGCACATCGGGCCGGTGCCCTTCCAGCACCGCCATGGCATCCACCCCGTCCTTGGCGGTGATCACGCTCATGCCATGGCGCTCCAACAGCCGGCTGGTGACCTTGCGCACCGTTACCGAATCGTCCACCACCATGACCAGCAATGTTCGATCCGGGGTCGCCGCCGGCAGCAATCCTTGTGGCGTGCCTCCAGGCAGGCGGGCCAGCCGCCGTTGCTGACCGCGCAGCTGCCCGAGCAGGTCGAGAATCAGCACGACCCGTCCATCCCCCAGCAGGGTTGCACCCGACAGGCCGGCAACGGCCGCGAACTGCGGGCCCAGGCTCTTCACCACGATCTCCCGACTGGGCGACAAGCTGTCGACCTGGATGGCGAACGACTGCTCCTGGGAATGCACCAGCAGCAACGGTAGCGGCACGCTCTCGCCAAGCAGCGCAGGGCGGGGCGCACCTTGTACCAGTTCGCCCAGGTAGCGCAGCTGATAGTGATGGCCTGCATAGGCATAGCGCGGCGGGTCTTGCTCGTAGCAGGCTGCCAGTTCAGCGGGCGGTACCCGCACAATGCCTTCAATGGTGTTGAGCGGGATCGCGTACTGTTCGTCACCCAGGTGCACCATTAGCGCACGGTTGATCGATACGGTGAACGGTAGCCTGATCTGGAAGCGCGCCCCCTTGCCCTGCGCCGACTCGATGGTCATCGAGCCGCCCAGTTGCTTGACCTCCTCGTGGACCACGTCCATGCCCAGACCACGCCCTGATATCTGCGTGATCTTTTCAGCCGTGGAGAAGCCAGGCCGCAGGATGAACTGCAATATCTCGTGGTCGCTCAACTGCGCCTCGGGGTCAAGCAGGCCACGCTTGATGGCCTTGAGCCGGACGGCCTGCAAGGGCACACCAGCGCCGTCATCGGTCATCTCGATGACGATGTCGGCACCCTCGTGCAGCAAATTCAAATGGATGGTGCCCTGCTCGGGCTTGCCGGCGGCCAAGCGGGCTTCGCGGCTTTCCAGGCCATGGTCGACGGCGTTGCGCAACATGTGTTCAAGGGGCGCCACCATGCGTTCGAGCACGCTGCGGTCCAGTTCGCCCTCGGCGTTGCCCACCACCAGTTCGACCTGCTTGCCCAACTCGCTTGCCACTTGCCGTACCACGCGCTGCAAACGCGGCACCAGGCGTTCGAAAGGCACCATCAGCGTTGCCGTCAGGCCTTCCTGCAACTGGCTATTGACCCGCGCCTGCTGCTGGAGCAGGCCGTAGGCTTCCTGTGCACGCTGGGCCATGGTCTCCTTCAGGTCGAGCAAATCCGAGGCAGACTCGAACAGGGCGCGCGACAACTGCTGCAACTGTGAGTGGCGGTCCATCTCCAGTGGATCGAAGTCTTCGTAGACATCCCCTTCGAGCTGATGGCGGCTGGAAATCCGGCCCTGGGTTTCGATATCCAGCCGCAGCAGTTGATCACGCATGCGTTCGAGCGTGGTTTCCATTTCGTTGAGCGTGAACTGGGCATCGTTGACCTGCTGTTCGATGCGCCCCCGGATGATCGAGTGCTCACCAGCCAGGTTGCCCAGATCGTCCAGCAATTCGGCATCGACCTTGACCATGTCGCCCGGCACTCGCTCCGGGGCAACGGCCGGCCCGTCGCTGGCGGCGGTCTCGACCGGACTGGTGCCGGCGGCACTGTCGGTCAGCCCTGCACTGCTGAAGTTGCGGATGTAATCGATCAGCGCCGTGGCCGCGTGCAACGGTTGCCCCAGGCGAACGGCGTCAAGCATATGGGCCAGGCGGTCGTGACAGTTCTGCAACAGTGAGAACAAGGCCCCGCTCGGCGGCAAGCGCCCGGCCCCAAGCAACTCGTAGAGAAATTCAAGCTCGTGGGCCAGGTCACCGATGGGGCCGATTTCGACCATGCGCGCCACCCCTTTGAGGGTGTGCAAGTCGCGCATCAGGTTGTCCACCTCAACCGTGCTGCGGGGGTCGGCCTGCCAGCGCGCCAGGGCCGCCGCGGCGCTTTCGACGATGTCCGAGCTCTCTTCAAGGAACACTTCCATCAGCTCTTCACCGGCGCCTTCCGGTGCCTGCGCCAGTGGCATCGACGCTGAGTCCTGGGGCACGTCGGGGGCCGGGCTGTCGGCCATCTGCACATCCATGTCCGGGTGCAATGGCGTGACGCTATCGATGCCCACTCGACCCGTGGCATCAGGGGCGAGGCCTTGCCCTTGCAGGTCGCGCAGGCGAGCCACCAACGGCGTACGCGCGACGATGTCCTGGCCGGCAGCCAGTTCGTCGAGCATGTCCAGCAATGCCTCATGGGCCTGCTGCACATGGGCGAAGAACCGTGAATCGGCAGGCAGGCTGCCTTCCTCCACGGCGCCATACAGGTCCAGCAAGGCTTCGCAGACTTCATCCACTTGCCACAGATCGGCCGAATGCGCGGCATGGGCAAGCTCGGTCATGTCATCGAGCAGCGTGTCCAGGGCGCCCCGTTGGGCCGGCTGGCGTTGCCAGTCGGCCAACAACGACTCGGCCTCCAGCAGACGGTCCATGGCCTGTGACAGGAAGGCCGCGACCTGTTGGGGGGCACGGGCATCGTGGGTGGCAGGCTGCGCGCTCGCGGCCTGGGTCACGATGCGGGCGTCAATGGCCAGCTCTACCTGCTCGATCAGCTCGGCCGCGCCGGGCAAGGGCGCAAACGGGGTAGTGGCCAACTGTGCCAGGCCCTGTCCGAACATCGAGGCAGCAGCCGTCAGCCAGTGCAGTTCGGTTTCATCGAGCAGCAGATCGTGCGCCTTGTACTCGCGCGCCAACCGATCGAATGCGGTTGCAAGTTCAGCCATGGGCAAGACACCGGCCATGGCCGCGCTGCCCTTGAGGGTGTGCAAGGCGCGTTGCAGAGCGTCGTCTACAGGCACGGGATGTTGCCGGGCATTGGCCAGGAACGCGTCCAGACTGGCCAGGTGGCCTTGCGCCTCGCTGCGAAAGATGTCCAGCAGCTGCGGGTCGAGCGCCTGGGCAGCGCCTGGCGGGTCGCGCTCGGCAAGGGCGTGCAGGCGCCCCTGGAGTTGCTGCACTGCGCTTACATGCGGTAGATGCCCTGCGGCAAAATCGGCGAGCAACTCGGGCAGGTGCACGAACGCTTGCTGTAGCGCTACCTGGCCTTGCGCGCCAACCACGGTACGGCCAGCGAGTACGCGGTTGAGCAGGTGTTCGGCGGCCCACGCCAGCTCGGCCAAGGCCTGGGCGTGCACCAGGCGCCCACCGCCCTTGAGCGTATGCAGGGCCCGGTGCACCTCGACCAGCGCATCGTGCCGCTGGTTGTTGGCACGCCAGAGCAACCATTGCCGTTCGATGTCCTGAAGCAGTGCTTGGGCTTCTTCGATGAATACCCCCCGCAACTCGTCTTCAAGGCCGTCTTCATCCTTCAGGACAGCAATCTCGTCGGCTGGCGAGCAATGCACACCCAGCGCCCTCAGGCGCTCACGGGCCATGACGATGAAACGCTGGGCATCAGCCAGCGGGTCGGCCACCCGCCATTGCAGGTAGCATTCGCCAGCACTCAAGGCTTCAGCCAGCAGCGTCAGCTCTTCAGAAGAAGGGTCGACCTGCACCTGGTGCACCCAACCCTGGACAAACACCGTGCACCGCTCGAACACCTCGGCTGCCGCCGGCAACATCAGCATGGCCAGCGCACCCCGTACCTGCTGCAGCAACCCTGGCAAAGCCTGTAGATGCTGACGCGGCCAACCCGACTCCAGGCAATCGCCCAACAGATCCTTGGCCTGCTGCAACACGTTCAACGATTCTCTGAGCACCACCAGGCGGATCTCGGCGACATCGGCGGGCAGGCCCGCGTCGCCACTTTCCTCGAGCGGCCCAACCATGCCATTGAGCGTGGCTTCCACATACAACAGCGCCCCTGCCACATCCATCAGCACCGCATCGTCCACCGCCCGTTCACCCTGGGCCAGCCCTTGCAGTGTCATCACTTGATCGATGATGACCCGACGCGGCTGCTGGAAACCCAGCACGGCCAAGGTATCGGCCACATGCCGCAACGGGGCGAGCAACGCCTCCAGTTGCTCATTGTGTTGCCGGTCGCTGCGTACGAACTGGTCCAGACGGTCCTTGATGCGCATGAGATCGTCGCACAACGCGGTCACCACCGAGCGCAGCGCGTCGCGGCCTTCTCCGGCCTGCAACTGTTCGCGCCAGCTGCCCAGCGACAGGTCGAGGTTCGCCAGGTCCTCGGCCCCCGCCAGACGCTGCCCTGCGCTCCCGAGCAAGCTGCCATGGACCACCGGTTCGGCCCCCCGGCAGGCGCGCAGTTGGTTGAGCAGCGGCAACATCACCAGCGGCAGGTCATGGCGGGCACCGCGCAGGCGCTCGAGGTACGAAGGCAACAGTTCCAGGCCTCTGAACAGTACACCCAGGCAGTCACCCCGCGGGCTGACCTTGCCGTCGGCAAGGTCGGTCACGAGCATTTCCAGTTCGTGGGCAAGGCGAGTCGCACCCGGTAGTTCCAGCATGACCAGGCAACCCTGCACCTGGTGCAGATTATCCACCACGAAGGTGAGCATCGACAGGTCGTCAGGCTCGCCTGCGAAGCGCTCCAGCGCCTGGCGCCCCTGCCCCAGGCAATCGAGCATGGCGGCCTTGGTCCAGGCCAGCCCCACGGTATCGTGGCGGGCAGGGCCGGCAGTGGAGCCGGGCAGGGGCGTGGACATGGACATTCCTCAATGGGGCTCGGCAGGTGCCGGCAGGGTAAAGCCGGACACCGACCGACGCATTTCGCTGGCCATGCGCGCCAAGTGACGGATGCTGTCGGCAGTGGCTCCGGAACCTGCGGACGTCTGGGCGGTGATCTGCTGGATCACTGCCATGGTGTGGGAGATCTGCCCGGCCGAGGAGGTCTGCAACTGGGCCGCATCGGAAATGCTGTGGATGAGATCGGCAAGGTTCTGCGAGACCCCTTCGATCTCGGCCAGGGCCACGCCGGCGTCCTGTGCCAGCCTGGCGCCGCGCACGACCTCGGCCGTGGTCTGTTCCATGGAGATGACCGCTTCGTTGGTATCGGCCTGGATGGTGCGCACCAGCGCTTCGATCTGCCGTGTGGCGGACGATGAGCGCTCGGCCAGGCGCTGGACTTCGTCCGCGACCACGGCGAACCCGCGTCCGGCCTCGCCCGCCAGGGAGGCCTGGATCGCGGCGTTCAAGGCCAGGATGTTGGTCTGGTCGGCGATGTCGTCGATCAGGCTGACGATGTCGCCGATCTCTTGCGAAGATTCTCCCAGGCGTTTGATGCGCTTGGCGGTGTCCTGGATCTGTTCGCGAATGTTGTTCATGCCGTCGATGGTGTTGTGCACCACCTCATTGCCCTTGTTGGCGATGGCCACGGAGCGTTCGGCGACCTTGGCCGACTCGTAGGCGTGCGCCGACACGCGGTCGATCGACTCGACCATGTCACCGACTGCCTCGGAGGCTTCGCTGATCTGCTCGGCCTGCTGCTCGGAGGCCTTGGCCAGCTGGCGGGCGGTGTTCTGCGTATCCTGCACCGCCGAGGCGACCTGCACGGCGCTGTGATTGATGGTGGCGACCAGGTCGCGCAATTGATCGACGGAGTAGTTGATGGAGTCGGCAATGGCGCCGGTGAAGTCTTCGGTGACCGACACGGTCACCGTCAGGTCGCCATCTGCCAGCTCTTCGATTTCATCGAGCAGGCGCATGATCGCCTGCTGGTTGCGCTCGTTCTTTTCAGCGGTTTCACGCAGTTGCCGGTTGGTGGTGCGCACCATGACCAGGCCGATGAGAATGATCGAGGCCAGCGCCAACAGGCCCAGCGCATAGCCACCGACGGTATCGAGCGTACGACCGCTGGCCAGGTTCTCGAAGCCGTTGGCCAGGTGCGAGGCCTCCTCGAGCAAGGTCTGCGACAGGCTGAAGATGCTTCCGGCCGCCTCCCGCACCCGGAACAGCTCCGGCGAGGTTTCGAGAATCTCATCGACCGAGCCGGCCACGAACTGAAACAGCTCGGCGATTTCAGCCAGCCGCGCCCTGGCATCGGCGTCTTCGACACGGGTTACCCCAAGGGCGCCATCGCCCTTGAGCATGCCTTCGAGTACCTGGCCGAACCGGCCGGCATTGCGCCCGAAAGCATCGGCGGCCTGCGCTGCGGCCGCATCGCCAGCCAGCACGGTGTTGACCGACCCCAGAATGCGTTCGGCCAGCAGCAACTGGCGCTGTGCCACGGCAACCTGGCTGGCCGGAGCACCGCTTTGCAGCAGGATTTCGACCACCTTTTCGTACTCGACCTGCAACTGCGGAACGGTTTCGGCCAGGGTCGCGGCCACCTGGTGCAAGGAGAGCACGGTCTGCTCGCTGGCCAGAATGGTGTCGGTACTCTTGCGCAGGCTTTCCCAATCATCGCGCACCGCTTCCATTTCTTCGCGCACCGACGGTGGCGCCGCTGGCAGGCCGGTGGCCTTGTCGCCCTCGCGCAGGTAGCCCCAACGGCGCTCGAAGTCGTTGCGCGCATCGGACAGCAGCCTGAAAGCCACGGCCTTGCCGGCAGCGGCTTCGGTGGCGTTCTTGGCGATCCGCTGGGACAGCACGCGCAACTCGCCCGCATGGCCGATGTATTGCTTGTCGTAGTTGGACTGGGTGTTGAGGTAGGCGAAGTTGGCGAACAACAGGATGATCGAGAGGATCAGGATCAGAAACAGCACGGTGATCTGCGCGATGCTGCGGGTGCGAGGGCTCACGGTGGTGGCGGTGACAGGGGGAGCAGGCTGGTTCACGTTCGCAGGGTCCTATAACGCCACATCGAGAAAACCCGGCGCCTGGGCCAGGGCAAAGGGGCTGAAGACCGCCCAGTCGTGGCCGCGCTCGAACCGCCCCTGTACGAAAGGCGCGGCAGCATCGGGCACAGGCAGTGCAGGTTGCAGGCTGTCGATTGCAAAGTGCTGCAAGCCTACCACCTCGTCCACCAGCAGCCCGACGAACAGATCGTCATGATCGAGCACCAGGACGCGCCGCTGCTTGCCTGGCACAGCATTGCCAAGGCCAAGGAAACGGCCCAGGTCCATCACAGGTAGCAGCCGTCCACGCAGGTTGGCCACGCCACATACCCAGGGCTGCACCCCTGGCACCCGGCTACTGCGCGGCTCACGCAGCACTTCGGCTACCTCGCCCATGGGGGCGACGAACCATTGCCCCGCCACACGAAAGCCGATGCCGCTCCATTGCTGCAACCTGTCACCCGATGCAGGTTGGTCGGCCACCAGCAGCCGGCACTGGCGATCAATGTCCAGCAACAGTTCGAAGGCAGTCAGCGACGCCCCCTGCGGGCGTGTGGTCAAGCCCCCAGCACCTCAAGGAGCTTGGCCACCAGCGCGTCTTCTTCCACGGGTTTAGTCAGAAAGTCACGTGCGCCCTGGCGCGTCGCCCAAATTCGGTCGGTCTCCTGGTCCTTGGTGGTCACCACGATGACCGGAATGGCCTGGGTTTCCGGATCCTTGCTGAGCTGGCGAGTAGCCTGGAAGCCATTCATGCCGGGCATCACGATGTCCATCAGCACGGCATCTGGCTTCTCCTGCCGGGCAAGGGCCACGCCATCGGCGCCGTTGTTGGCCTTGAGTACCTCGTGCCCATGCTTTTCCAGCCATTGAGTCAATCGATACATCTCTGTCGGCGAATCGTCGACAATCAGAACGCGGGCCATACTGGTTCCCCATCAGGATTCGAAAGACCGTGCCATGCCAGGGCACGGTCAGGGTGCTGTTTGTTGAGCTGCGGCAAACCCGGGTACATGGGCCTGTATCGCCTCGATCAGTTCTTCCTTGGTAAACGGCTTGGTCAGAAACTGATCAGAACCGACGACGCGCCCGCGGGCCTTGTCGAACAACCCGTCCCGCGACGACAACAGAATCACCGGAACTTCCTTGAAGGTGCTGTTCTGCTTGATCACCGCGCACGTCTGGTAGCCGTCCAGGCGCGGCATCAGGACATCGACGAAGATGACGGCGGGTTTGTGATCGACGATCTTGGCCAGGGCATCGAAGCCATCGCTGGCAGTGATGACCTCACAGCCCACTTCACCGAGCAGCATCTGCGCCGTGCGGCGGATGGTGCGTGAATCATCGATCACCATCACTCTCAGGGGTTGTTCCATAGACGCCTACCAGTGGGAATTTAGCTGCAAGTTGCAAGCGGCGAATCACAAGAAAACCCGAGCAGCGCATGGCTGCTTTTCTCTTGAGGCTTGTAGCTAAAGGCTTGCAGCTGCATTTTTAGCACAGTCCGGGTGGCCAATCCATCTGCCACGCCCCTTGACCGGCGGCGTGCGCGGCGCCACCCTGAGCCACTTTTCTTTCGATTCATCGCGGCCACGCCGCCAAGAGGAACCAACCCATGAGCGTTCGCCTCGGCATTGTCATGGACCCTATCGCGTCCATCTCCTACAAGAAGGACAGCTCGCTGGCCATGCTGCTCGCTGCCCAGGCTCGCGGCTGGAGCCTGTTCTACATGGAGCAGCGCGACCTTTATCAAGGCGAAGGCAAGGCCCGTGCGCGCATGCGCCCATTGACGGTATTCGCAGACCCGGCCCGCTGGTTCGAGCTGGGCGAAGAGCAGGACAGCACCCTGGCCGAACTGGACGTGATCCTGATGCGCAAGGACCCGCCCTTCGACCTGGAATTCGTCTACAGCACCTACCTGCTCGAACAAGCCGAGAGCGAAGGCGTGCTGGTGGTGAACCGCCCGCAGAGCCTGCGTGACTGCAACGAAAAGCTGTTCGCCACGTTGTTCCCCCAGTGCACACCGCCAACCCTGGTCAGCCGCCGTCCGGACATCATCCGCGAGTTCGCCGCCCAGCATGGCGATGTGATCCTCAAACCTCTCGATGGCATGGGCGGTACCTCGATCTTCCGGCACCGGGCCGGCGACCCGAACCTGTCGGTGATTCTCGAAACCCTGACCGCGCTGGGTGCGCAGCAGATCATGGCCCAGGCTTACCTGCCAGCGATCAAGGACGGTGACAAGCGTATCCTGATGATCGACGGCGAGCCGATCGACTACTGCCTGGCGCGTATTCCGGCCAGCGGCGAAACCCGTGGCAACCTGGCTGCCGGCGGTCGCGGTGAAGCCCGCCCCTTGAGCGAGCGCGACCGCTGGATCGCCGCCCAGGTCGGCCCTACCCTGCGCGAAAAGGGCCTGCTGTTCGTTGGCCTGGACGTGATCGGCGACTACCTCACCGAAATCAACGTGACCAGCCCTACATGCATCCGCGAAATCGACGCCGCCTACGGCACCGACATCGGCGGCAAGCTGATGGATGCCATTGATCGCCAGCTCAAGGCGCGTTGACCAAGGACACACGGTAACCACCTGCCGTGGGGTATCATGCTCACCCGCAAGTGACAGGCTGCAAGACAGGCACGGCCGCCCCGTGCATCTGCTGCCTGTCGCGTGCCGCTTGTAGCTCGACGATGCCCCTGGATACCTGATGACGCTGCCCGCTGACATCCCCGCCGACCTGTTGCCGCCGCGCGTTCGCCCGCTGGATAGGCTGGGCTTTACGCTGTTTCTGGCTGCGCTGGTGCACCTGGCGTTGATCCTGGGCGTGGGCTTTACCGTGGCCAAGCCGGCGCAGATCAGCCGCACCATGGACATCACGCTGGCCACGTTCAAGAGCGAAAAACCACCGGAAAAGGCCGATTTCCAGGCGCAGGACAATCAGCAAGGCAGTGGCACGCTGGACAAGAAGGCCGTGCCCAAGACCACCGAGCTTGCGCCTTTCCAGGACACCAAGATCAACAAGATCACCCCACCGCCTGCCGCCAGGCCCGATGTACCGCCGCCCCCGCAGAAATCTGCTGTCGCCACCAAGGCGCCCAAAGCGCAAAAGGTCGAGCCCAAGCCCCGGGAAAGCAAACCCCAGCCCAAGCCAAGCACGCCCGTGCGCGAGTTCGACAGCTCACAGCTGTCCAGCCAGATCGCCAGCCTTGAAGCGGAGCTGGCCAACGAGCAGCAGCAATATGCCAAGCGCCCGCGTATCCATCGCCTGAACGCGGCCTCGACCATGCGCGACAAGGGCGCCTGGTACAAGGAGGAATGGCGCAAGAAAGTGGAGCGCGTAGGCAACCTGAACTACCCGGACGAGGCACGTCGGCAGCAGATCTACGGCAACCTGCGCATGATGGTCTCGATCAACCGCGATGGCTCGCTCTACGAGGTGCTGGTGCTCGAATCCTCAGGCCAGCCCGTGCTGGACCAGGCGGCCCAGCGCATCGTGCGTCTGGCGGCGCCGTTCGCGCCCTTCACCGGCGACCTGGCCGAGTATGACCGGTTGGAAATCATCCGCACCTGGCGCTTCGCCAGAGGGGATCGGTTGTCCAGCAACTGAGCCGGCACGCTTGCAGCAGTGGCCCGGTGGCGCCACACTATCCCCCATGAAGAACCTCACGCCGAGCTACCTCAAGCACCAGTTCCTGATCGCCATGCCGCACATGGCCGACCCGAACTTCGCCCAGACCCTCACGTACATCGTCGAGCACAACGCTCATGGCGCGATGGGGCTTGTGGTGAACAAGCCGCAGGAGTTGAACCTGGCCGATATCCTGGAGCAGTTGCGCCCCGACGAGACCCCACCGGCGAGCACGTTGCGAGTGCCTATCTACCAGGGCGGCCCGGTGCAGACCGACCGCGGCTTCGTCCTGCACACCAACGAGTGCAGCTACCAGGCCACGGTAGAGTTGCAGGGCCTGTCGCTGTCCACCTCGCAGGATGTGCTGTTCGCCATCGCCGAAGGCGTGGGCCCGGAGAAAAGCCTGATCACCTTGGGGTACGCCGGCTGGGAAGCGGGCCAACTCGAGGCTGAGCTGGCCGATAACGCCTGGCTCAACTGTGCGTTCGACCCGGACATTCTTTTTGCCATGACCAGTGAGCTGCGTCTTGAAGCGGCTGCGGCGAGCCTGGGCATCAACCTTCATCTGCTGACCAGCCAGGCGGGCCACGCCTGATGGCCGACGCGCACGCCGCACCCCGCCTGCTGCTGGGTTTCGACTATGGCAGCAAGCAGATTGGCGTTGCCGTGGGCCAGGTGGTCACCGGCCAGGCCCGTGAACTCTGTACGCTGCGTGCGCAAAACGGTGTGCCGGACTGGGCGCAGGTCGAGCGCCTGATCGCCGAGTGGAAGCCCGACGCCATCGTCGTTGGCCTGCCGCTGAACATGGATGGCACCCCCAGCGAAATGAGCGCACGGGCGGAAAAATTCGCCCGCCGTCTCAACGGGCGTTTCAACTTGCCTGTGCATACCCATGACGAGCGCCTGACCACTTTCGAGGCCAAGGGCGAGCGCATGGCCCGTGGCGGTCAGCGCGGCACCTACCGGGACAACCCGGTCGACGCCATCGCCGCCGCACTGCTGTTGCAAGGCTGGCTGGAGGCCAATACCTGATCATCTTCGCTGCCGGATGCGTCCGGCGCACCCTTCCGAGGAATCCGCAATGAGCCTACCTGATCCTGCCGCGCTGATCCGGCAGATGGCTGTCGACCTTCGTGCCCACCTGGCCCGCCGCGCCATCGCCGAGCCACGCTACATCGGCATTCGCACCGGCGGCGTATGGGTGGCCCAGGCGTTGCAACAGGCCATGGACGATACCAGCGCCATGGGCACGCTGGACGTGTCGTTCTACCGGGACGACTTCAGCCAGAATGGCCTGCACCCTCAAGTGCGGCCCTCGGAACTGCCGTTCGAGATCGAAGGCCAGCACCTGGTATTGGTGGACGATGTACTGATGAGTGGTCGCACCATCCGTGCCGCGCTCAACGAGCTGTTCGATTATGGCCGCCCGGCCAGCGTCACCCTGGTCTGCCTGCTGGACCTCGATGCAGGCGAGTTGCCCATTCGCCCGAACGTGCTGGGTGCCACCTTGTCACTGGCCGCCCATGAACGGGTAAAATTGACCGGACCCGCACCGCTCGCCCTCGAGCGCCAGGACCTCGCCTCCGCTACCGCCCTTTAAGAGTCCCCCGCGATGACGCCAATCGACGCCAAGCGCCCGCTGCAGCTCAATGATCAGGGCCAGCTGCGCCATTTCCTTTCGCTGGACGGTTTGCCCCGCGAACTGCTCACTGAAATCCTCGACACTGCCGATTCCTTCCTGGAAGTCGGTGCCCGCGCCGTGAAGAAAGTGCCACTGCTGCGCGGCAAGACGGTGTGCAACGTGTTCTTCGAGAACTCCACCCGCACCCGCACCACGTTCGAACTGGCTGCCCAGCGGCTGTCGGCCGACGTGATCAGCCTGAACGTGTCGACTTCCTCGACCAGCAAGGGCGAGACGCTGTTCGATACTTTGCGCAACCTCGAAGCGATGGCCGCCGACATGTTCGTGGTGCGCCACTCCGATTCAGGCGCCGCCCACTTCATTGCCGAGCACGTCTGCCCGGACGTCGCCGTGATCAACGGTGGTGACGGGCGTCACGCACACCCCACGCAGGGCATGCTCGACATGCTCACCATTCGCCGGCACAAGGGCAGTTTCGAGCACCTTTCGGTCGCCATCGTCGGCGACATCCTGCATTCGCGCGTGGCGCGCTCGGACATGCTGGCGCTCAAGGCGCTGGGCTGCCCGGACATTCGCGTAATCGGCCCGAAAACCCTCATTCCGGTCGGTATCGAGCAATATGGCGTAAAGGTTTATACCGACCTGGCCGAAGGCCTCAAGGATGTCGATGTGGTCATCATGCTGCGCTTGCAGCGTGAGCGCATGGCCGGTGGCCTGCTGCCCAGCGAAGGCGAGTTCTATCGCCTGTTCGGCCTGACGACTGCCCGCTTGGCAGGCGCCAAGCCGGACGCCATCGTCATGCACCCCGGCCCTATCAACCGTGGGGTAGAGATCGAATCTGCCGTGGCCGACGGCAAGCATTCGGTGATTTTGAACCAGGTCACCTATGGGATCGCCGTGCGCATGGCCGTGTTGTCCATGGCCATGAGCGGGCAAAACGTGCAACGTCAACTCGACCAGGAGATCGCCCAGTGAGCATCAGCATTCTTGGCGCCCGGGTCATCGACCCTCACAGCGGCCTTGACCAGGTCACCGACCTGCACCTGGATGGCGGTCGCATTGCCGCCATCGGCGCGGCACCGGCGGGCTTTACCGCCAGTCGCACCCTTCAGGCCGATGGCCTGGTCGTCGCCCCTGGCCTGGTGGACCTGGGCGTGTCGTTGCGCGAACCCGGCTACAGCCGTAAAGGCACCATCGCCAGCGAGACCCGCGCCGCCGTGGCCGGTGGCGTGACCAGCCTGTGCTGCCCGCCGCAAACCCGTCCGACCCTGGACACCTCGGCGGTGGCCGAATTGATCCTGGACCGCGCCCGGGCAGCAGCCAACAGCAAGGTCTACCCCATTGGCGCGTTGACCAAAGGCCTGGAGGGCGAGCAGCTGGCCGAACTGGTGGGCTTGCGCGATACCGGCTGTGTGGCTTTTGGCAATGGCCTGAAGGAGATCCCGAACAACCGCACCCTGGCCCGTGCGCTGGAATACGCAGCCACGTTCGACCTGACCGTGGTGTTCCACTCCCAGGACCGTGACCTGGCCCAGGGTGGCCTTGCCCATGAAGGCGCCATGGCCAGCTTCCTCGGCCTGCCCGGCATCCCCGAAACGGCCGAAACCGTGGCGCTGGCGCGCAACCTGTTGCTGGTGGAGCAGACCGGTGTTCGCGCCCACTTCACCCAGCTCACCAGTGCCCGCGGCGCGCGGCTGATCGCCCAGGCCCAGAGCCTTGGCCTGCCGGTCACTGCGGATGTGGCGCTGTATCAACTGATCCTGACCGACGAATCGCTGCGCGAGTTTTCCAGCCTCTACCACGTGCAACCACCTCTGCGTAGCGCCGCCGACCGCGATGGTTTGCGCGAAGCGGTGAAATCCGGCGTGATCCAGGCGATCTCGAGTCATCACCAACCTCATGAGCGCGATGCCAAGCTGGCGCCTTTTGGCGCCACGGAGCCGGGTATCAGCAGTGTGGAACTGCTGCTGCCGTTGGCCATGACCCTGGTCCAGGACGGGTTGCTCGACCTGCCAACCTTGCTGGCGCGCCTGACCTGTGGTCCTGCTGGCGCCATGCGGCTGCCGGCCGGCCAGTTGCAGGTAGGGGCTGCGGCCGACCTGGTGGTATTCGATCCCCAGGCCTCGACCGTGGCCGGTGAGCATTGGCACTCCCGTGGGGATAACTGCCCGTTCATCGGGCACTGCCTGCCGGGTGCTGTGTGCTATACGTTGGTCGATGGGCGTATCTGTCACGAGGCTTGAGCCAGGTGGGCCGATCAATGGGTTGTGTAGCGGGTTAGGATTTCAGCTTCGCAGCTTATATTGTTGGGGCCGCTGTGCGGGGGGCTCATCGCTCCTGAAGGACGAAAGCCTCCTTGCTCAGGCCACAATCGGGACAGCGCCACTGCTGCGGAATGTCTTCGAATACCGTACCCGGCTTGATGCCATGTTCCGGATCCCCTTGTGCAGGATCGTAGACATACCAGCATTTTTCACAAGAGTATCCGGCAATCGTTGTCGTCATCACTACCTCTCTAAACCCTGTGAGTGATCTCATGCTCGCCCTGTACTGCGTAATGCGCCGACCAAGTAATCAACCATCACCTTGATCTTCTGTGAAACATGCCGCCCAGGCTGATGGAGGATCCAAGCCATCCCCTGCAACGCCCCCACGTACTTCCACTCGGGCAGCACTTCCACCAGGACGTTGGCGGCAATGGCTTCACCGGCAAGGCTGGCAGGCAGACAGGAAATTCCAAGACCCGAGAGGGTGGCATTCAGCACAGCTTCTGGACTGTCTGAAACGTAGCGCCCTGAAACACTGACCTCATAAGCCCCTTGCACCGATGCCAATTTCCAGGTTTGGATCTCGCTGGTATCCGAAAATGGTATACAACTGTGCTCCACCAACGCTGAAGGGTGGACCGGGCGACCGTACTTTTCCAGGTAGCTATCTGCAGCGCATACCACAAAGTCGACAGAGAACAACTTACGCGCTACCAACCCTAAAGGTGGGGCGTCGGTAATCCTGATGGCGATATCGATGCTTTCCGCGATGAAGTCCAACGCGCCCTCATTGGAAATGAGCTGAACATTGACCTCCGAATATTGCTCTAGAAACCCTGGGATTAGTTGATGGCATCTTCCATACAATGAGCGGGGCACCGCGATACGAATAAGTCCTTGCGGGCTTTCGAGAAAGCTTTCCTTCAACCTAAATACATTGGCCGAAGATTCCAGTAACTCTTTACAGTGTGAATATATTTGCGCCCCCTCAGCATTAACCTTCAACCTACGCGTACTGCGTTCCAGCAATCGAATCGAAAGGGCGTTCTCAAGCTTGGACACTTGCTTGCTGACTACCGACGCGGTCAAACCTAGACGGGCCGATGCATGAACAAAACTCCCCGTCTCTACAACAACTGCAAAAGCCGCCATGCAGGGCAACATATCCACATGGTTTTTCGGAAGGTAGCCTCGATAGTCCATTATTATGACCACTCATATCTACAGACCAACAACGAAAACATTAGCCCTTGGCATTGGGCCCTCAAAATCCAAAAATCGCCGCAAACGTTGCATTGTCGAAAAACTTCAACCATAAAGATGCAGAAGTACAGCCCCTAACAACACCAGACTGATCCCGCCAAGCTGAATGAGCGACAGCCGCTCACGGTAAAAGAAATACCCCAGAACCGCGGCAATCCCGCCCGACAGGGTGCTAATCACCGTAACAACAGAAACCGAACCACTGAGTGCACCCCAGGAAAAAGCGGAGAATCCCCCTAGGTTGAACAGGCTGGCGCCACATAGGGAGCCAAAGGTCTTAAACCTGATCGTTGCGCGGTGCCGCAGCAACCTGAAAGCCTCAGGAATGAGCAATATGACCCCCACTGCATAGCCCAGCGCCAGCATGTTCACCGGCCCCAGAGCCGGCAAGGCAAACTTGCCCTGGATCCAGAAGCTCATGCCGTAAAGCATGGCCGCCAGCAAAGCGAACCCTATTGAGGTCGTGCTGGTGGTCTTGCGTTCGAAATCACCTCGATGATCACTGCGACTGGCCAGTAAAACCCCAAAGAAGCAAACGAAAATACCACTCACCTGCCAGACTGACAGGGCTTCACCGCTCAGCCACGCCAACAGTGTGGTAAAAACGCCATATGAAGTGACCAAGGGTGCTACAACTGCTGTTTTGCCGATAGCAAAAGATTTCGACAGCGCAAGCGCTCCCACCACGGTACACAAAGAAGCCACTACCCCCAGCCCTATTGCACGCCAGGGGGCAGAAATGAGCCTCTCCCACTGACTGGCTGAAATTACAACAATCATTCCAATTAATAAGAGTCCTAAAAGCTGCCCAAAAAACACCGCCCGTTTTACACCTACCGTTCGAGCGTTAACGCCAACCAAAAAGTCCGTCGCCCCCCAACATACCGCCGCTAACAACCCCATTAATACGTCCAAAGCAGCCTTCCTTATTATGAGTGCTCCTACCGCTCCAGACGATAATGGGACTCACGCCAAAAATCAAACACCTCTACGCGACGGCGCCTTACCCACAACGGCATTCCTGCCAGAACACTTACTCAAAAGCGAAATTAACGGATTAGTTAACACTGTCGAAGCAAGGGCCAGCATTAGCAGAACACTGTAGGAGCTTTCAGACAACACTCCCACCTGAAGTCCTACACCAAGCAATACTAATTCCACGAGCCCTTTCGTGTTCATCAACACCCCAATCTCAATGGAATCAATTGGTTTCACTCCATATATTCTTGCACCGATATATGAGCCCAGCACCTTGCCAACCGTACCCCCCAGTAGGAACCACAACAGCCACTGCCAGAGGCTTGGCTCGTTCAAAGCGCTCAGCGAAACCTGGATACCCGAGCAGGCAAAGAAGATCGGAGTAAGAAACAGATGAGCAAATCTGCCGATCCATCGACGCCATGCATGCTCCATCGAGAACAGGTCGTGAAACACGTACGCCGCCATGACCGCACCGATAGCCTGGTGGAAACCGAGCATCGCGGTAATCTGCGCTGATAGCAGACAGTAAAAAAAGGCAATCGCGACACGGGAGCGTTCACTAACGGCAGTGTGGCCAATCCGGTTTCTCAGCCATGGACGGACAACCAGGACCGTCAGGCTGGCATAAACCGCAAGACCGCTTAGCCTGAATAGGTTCTCGAACGGGCCTGCCGCACTACTAACGTGCAATGGCAGGAATACCGCGCGACCCCAACTATACGACTACGAAACCAAAATCCTGGGCTGCCGCGTACCCCATCTAGGTGTTTCCTCAGAATTTGGGCAATACCCCGTCACTGATCCCGAACCCCGCCCCCCTCGAACCGTTCATCTCCCACGGTTGAAATCCAGCCCTGCACCCCCATATGAGTTTGCAACAGGCATTTTCGCCCCGCTGCGTGGAGACTCTCCCTTGACCACCATCGTTTCAGTCCGCCGCAATGGCAAAGTCGTCATGGGCGGCGACGGCCAGGTATCCCTCGGCAACACCGTGATGAAAGGCAATGCCAAGAAAGTGCGTCGTCTGTACCACGGCCAGGTCATCGCGGGCTTTGCCGGCGCCACTGCCGATGCCTTCACCCTGTTCGAACGTTTCGAAGGCCAATTGGAAAAGCACCAGGGCCACCTGATTCGCGCTGCCGTGGAACTGGCCAAGGAATGGCGCACCGACCGTTCCCTCAGCCGCCTCGAAGCCATGCTGGCCGTTGCCAACAAGGATGCCTCCCTGATCATCACCGGCAACGGTGACGTGGTCGAACCCGAAGACGGCCTGATCGCCATGGGTTCCGGCGGCGCCTACGCACAGGCCGCAGCCCGTGCACTGCTGAACAAGACCGACCTCTCGGCCCGCGAAATCGCCGAGACCGCGCTGAACATCGCCAGTGATATCTGCGTGTTCACCAACCACAACCTGACCATCGAGGAGCAGGACCTGGCCGAATGATCAGCTGTTCTGGCGCCCCGTCCCGATGACGGGGCTTTTCCACGCTGAATCATTCGTACGAGGACCCTATTGATCATGTCCATGACCCCCCGCGAGATCGTCCACGAACTCAACCGCCACATCATCGGCCAGGACGACGCCAAGCGCGCCGTGGCCATCGCCTTGCGCAACCGCTGGCGGCGCATGCAGCTGCCCACCGAACTGCGCGCCGAAGTAACGCCCAAGAACATCCTGATGATCGGCCCGACCGGCGTCGGCAAGACCGAAATCGCCCGTCGCCTGGCCAAACTGGCCAATGCCCCGTTCATCAAGGTCGAAGCCACCAAGTTCACCGAAGTGGGCTACGTGGGCCGCGACGTGGAATCCATTATCCGCGACTTGGCTGACGCCGCCTTGAAGATGCTGCGCGAGCAGGAAATCATCCGCGTGCGCCACCGCGCCGAAGATGCGGCCGAAGACCGCATCCTCGATGCCCTGCTGCCCCCTGCACGGGCCAGCAGCTTCAGCGAGGAAGCGGCCCAGACCAGTTCCGATTCCAACACCCGCCAGCTGTTCCGCAAGCGCCTGCGCGAAGGCCAGCTGGACGACAAGGAAATCGA
>CAURYQ010000017.1:0-50383 GCA_963529135.1 uncultured Pseudomonas sp.
CGAGGATTATACCCGAGCATGGACCTCACGCGCCAGATGAGGTCGGGTTTTGTGCGGGAACATTCCGGCTCAACAGGGCGAGAAGCTGGGTTTTTTCCTCGCTGGTCAATTCGCTTTGACGGGATTTCCTGAGCAGTTGTTCCAGGCTTCGCTCGCGTTGGCGGGCGGACAAGCTAGTAATGGTGTCGAAAAACTGTTGTTCAAGGTTGTCGGCCACGATCAGCCATTCCTTCTCCGCCAATGCCCGCAGCAGACGACCTTGTTCGGTGCCATGCCAGCGTGCAATCAGCTGCATTGAGCTTAGCCCAGGATTTTTCTGTGCAGCTTCGATCAATGCCACCAGCAGCTGGCTGTAGAGCTGCTCTTCGTCGGCAAAATGGCTTGCGTCCTCCACTTTGCCGGCTAATAGCGGGTGGTGCAGCAGGGTGCGCAACGCCGCCAGGGTAGGCGGTTCGACCGGAGCCGGCACGCGGGGCGGGGGCTCGTCGCGTTGCCACGGTTTGCCACCCTTGCGGTTCTTGTCCCAAGGCTTGTCGTTCCAGGTTTTCTTGCCGCCTGTCTTTTTTGGGGTCCAGGCCTGTTCCTGATGAACGGCAGCATAATCGGGCTGCGGCATGTCGCCGTAATCGGGCGTATAGCTGACCATGGCGTCGTAGTCATAGCCCGGGTCGTAGTCTGCGCTGGGCGCTGCTGGGGCCTGTTGTGCCAGCTGCTCGACCTGCTGTGGATCCAGCCCGGTTATTTCTCGCAGGCGGTTGCGCATCAGCTGGCGTAGGTTGGCACCGGGGATCTTTTCGATCAGCGGTGCAGCCAGGGTGGCCATGTGCGCTTTGCCTTCGAGTGATCGCGGGTCTGCCTCGATGCTCAACTGCTCGAAGAAATAATCGGCCAGCGGTTGCGCATGCTGATTGATGCGGGCCATGAAAGCGTCAGTGCCTTCGGCGCGTACCAGGCTGTCCGGGTCTTCGCCTTCGGGCAAGAACAGAAAACGTGCCCGGCGGCCATCCTGCAGGTTCGACAGGGCGGACTCCAGTGCCCGCCAGGCCGCCTTGCGCCCCGCCTGGTCGCCATCGAAGCAGAACAGTACGCTCGGTACCACGCGGAACAAGCGCTTGAGGTGCTCTTCGCTGGTGGCGGTCCCCAAGGTGGCAACGGCGTTGCGCAAGCCCTGCTGGGCCAGCGCGATCACGTCCATATAGCCCTCGACCACGATGATTTCGTCGAGGTTGCGGTTGTGCTTGCGCGCTTCGTACAGCCCGTACAGCTCCTGGCCCTTGTGGAACACAGGGGTTTCCGGGGAGTTCAGGTACTTGGGCTTGTCGTCGCCAAGCACCCTGCCACCGAACGCGATGATACGGCCACGGCTATCGCGGATCGGGAACATCACTCGGTCGCGGAAGCGGTCGTAGCGCTTGCCGGTTTCGGCATTCTCGATCAGCAGGCCGGCATCGATCATGACCTTCTGCTGCAGCGTATCGGCGCCCAGGTGCTTGAGCAGGTTGTCCCAGCCAGGTGGCGCAAAGCCCAGGCCAAAGTCGCGCGCCACTTCCCCGGACAGGCCGCGGCCCTTGAGGTATTCCACAGCCGCTTTGCGCGTGGGGTGGCTGCGCAGTGCCTGGCGATAGAACTCCGAAGCGGCGTCCAGCAACGGGTATAACGGAGAATCAGTCGGCTGGCGGGGCTTCTGGTCGCGTCGGCCCTGCTCGCGCGGCACTTCCATGCCTGCCGCTCGGGCCAGCTCCTCGACGGCCTGGGGAAAGTCCAGGTTGTCGTGGTCCATGACGAAGCCAAGGGCGTTGCCACCGGCGCCACAACCGAAGCAATAGTAGAACTGCTTGTCGGGGCTAACGGTGAAGGACGGGGTCTTTTCTTTGTGGAACGGACAACAGGCAGAATAATTCTTGCCGGTTTTTTTCAGTTGCACACGGGAGCTGACCACGTCGACGATGTCGAGGCGGTTGATCAGGTCGTCAATGAAACTCTGGGGAATCAGCCCGGCCATGGCAGTCTCGTCAATCTGGCAACTGGCAAGTCTAATCGCTCACACGCCGGATGCGGCGAGTGATGCTTGAAGCTATGCGGGGAATAAGTGCCCGTCGCCGGCCAATAAAGGCCCGTCAGTCGGACGTGCACGTCTGGCCTACAGCAAAATGACCAGTTCTGACGTTTCAGGCAGGTTGCCCGCATGCACGGTGCTTGAGCATGTGCATGGAGCCTTGAGCAAGCTGCTCAAGTTTGAAACGACCACTGCCATCGCCCGGTGGTTAACCGGGCAAGACAGAAGCTTTGCGATGAACGTCTGTATTAGTACAGACGAACGGCGCGGCGCTGTTCGCGCTGAACTTTCTTGGCGTGACGTTTGACAGCGGCAGCTGCCTTACGCTTACGCTCTGCGGTCGGCTTCTCGTAAAACTCGCGGCTACGAACTTCAGCCAGTACACCGGCTTTTTCGCAGGAGCGCTTGAAACGACGCAGAGCTACGTCGAAGGGTTCGTTCTCTTTAACTTTGACGGCTGGCATCCAGGGCTACCTTAATTCATTACCGGGGTAGACGCGCTCCTGGCAAAACAAAGGTGTGCTGGAGAACGTCGGTTTTCAAGGGTTGCGGATGTTAACCCTTAGCAAGCCGGAATGCAAAGCCTCTGATCGAAAACCGCTGGTCGGCACCTTGTGCGGGGACTATCATGCGCGCCTTCGAATTCAGCCCCCACAAGGGACGAGCCCATGCTAGTACTGGGATTGGAAACATCCTGCGACGAAACCGGCGTCGCATTATACGACAGTGAACGCGGCCTGCTGGCCGATGCATTGTTCAGTCAGATCGACCTGCACCGTGTATTCGGCGGCGTAGTGCCCGAGCTGGCATCGCGCGACCACGTCAAGCGCATGCTGCCGCTGATTCGCCAGGTGCTGGACGAGGCGGGCTGCGTGGCCACCGAGATCGACGCCATCGCTTATACCGCAGGCCCCGGACTGGTCGGTGCGCTGCTGGTCGGCGCCTCCTGCGCCCAGGCCCTGGCGTTCGCTTGGGACATTCCTGCCATCGGTGTGCACCACATGGAAGGGCACCTGCTGGCGCCCATGCTGGAAGAAAATCCTCCGGCGTTTCCGTTCGTCGCCTTGTTGGTTTCAGGCGGCCATACCCAGCTGGTGCGCGTCGATGGCATCGGTCAGTACGAATTGCTGGGCGAGAGCCTGGACGATGCGGCTGGCGAGGCCTTCGACAAGACCGCCAAGCTCATTGGCCTCAATTACCCCGGTGGGCCGGAAATTGCGCGGCTCGCCGAGCGTGGTACGCCAGGCCGGTTCGTTTTCCCGCGGCCGATGACCGATCGCCCAGGTTTGGCATTCAGTTTCAGCGGGTTGAAGACCTACGCCTTGAATACCTGGCAGCAGTGCCGCGAAGCTGGTGACGACAACGAACAAACCCGTTGCGACGTGTCCCTGGCATTCCAGCAGGCGGTGGTGGAGACTTTGACCATCAAGTGCAAGCGCGCGCTCAAGCAGACGGGCCTAAAGCGGCTGGTCATCGCTGGCGGTGTCAGCGCCAACAAGGCCTTGCGTGCTTCTCTGGAAGACATGCTCGCCAGCCTCAAGGGCAACGTGTATTACGCCCGCCCGCAGTTCTGCACCGACAACGGGGCCATGATCGCCTACGCCGGCTGCCAGCGGCTGCTGGCGGGGCAGCAGCAGGGGTTGGCGATCAGCGTACAAGCGCGCTGGCCCATGGAGCAGTTACCGCCTCTGTAAGGCTCAGAAGTGCCGCTCGCGCCCTGCGAACAGGTCGCGCAGGTTGCTGCGGTGGCGCCATACGATCAAGACGGTCAACACCGTCATCGGCAGCAAGGCTTCGGGTTGACGCCAAGCCAACAATGGCAGGGTCAACGGTGTGGCGATCAGCGCAGCCAGGGAGCTGGTACGGGTGAGGTACAGGGTCAGCAGCCAGGCAGCGATGGCCAGCAAGGCAGCAGGGAAGTACAGGCCCACCAGCATGCCGGCTGCGGTCGCGACACCCTTGCCACCACGGAAGCGAAAGTACACGGGAAACAGATGCCCCAGCACTGCGCAGATGCCGATCCAGGCTTGCGCTTGCAGGTCCAGCCCGGCAAGGCGGGCGAGCATTACCGGCAACAGCCCCTTGCACAGGTCGCCAAGCAGGGTCAGGATCGCCATTTTGCGCCCTGCCAGGCGCAGCATGTTGGTAGCGCCGGCATTGCCTGAACCACTGCAACGCGGGTCCGGGCTGCCCGTAAGGCGGCTAAGGACAATGGCGAAGGACAGCGAGCCGAGCAGGTAGGCGAGCAGCGCCAGTAACCAAAACATGCTAACTATTCCGGGCGAGGACGCCCTGATTCTAACGGCGCCAGTCGCCCTTGTCGTGCTGTGGAGAGAAGTGCTTGGACAGAGTGTTCATCGAAGGCCTGGAAGTCGATACCGTCATCGGTGCCTATGACTGGGAGCGGGATATTCACCAGTGCCTGCGCCTTGACCTGAGCTTCGCCTGGGACAACCGGCCTGCGGCTGCCGGCGACGACCTGGCCCTGGCGCTGGACTACGCAAGCGTTTCGACACGCATCCAGGCGTTCGCCGAGCAGGCACGCTACGAGTTGGTCGAAACGTTTGCCGAGCGTCTGGTGGCCGTGCTGATGGACGAATTCGGCATTCCCTGGGTGCGCTTGAAGCTGACCAAGCCAGGCGCAGTGCCGGCCGCACGCGGTGGTGTTGGCGTGGAGATCGAGCGCGGATGTCTCTGAGCACGGTATACCTGGGCCTTGGCAGCAACATCGACCGCCACACGCACCTGTGTGCCGGGCTCGATGCGTTGGCGGCCATCCTGATCGACATGCGCTGCTCGCCAGCGTTCGAAAGCCAGGCGGTGGGCATCAAGAGCGGGCCGTTCATCAATTTGGTGGTCACCGGCCAGACGACATTGCCGCTGATGGAGCTGGACCGGCGCCTGAAGTTCATCGAGGCCGACAATGGCCGGTATGCGCCTGACCGCCTCGGCCTGCCGCTGGATATCGACGTGCTGATGTATGACGATCTGCACGGCACCTTCGACGGGCTGGTGCTGCCCAGGGCCGAGATTCTGAAAAACGCCTTCGTGTTGTGGCCCTTGTCCCTTCTGGCACCTGAACTGGTGCATCCGGGTGTGGGCAAACCCATGGCGCAGGTGTGGCAGGAGGCCAAGATCGATCAGGTCCTGGCGCCGGTGGCCTTCGAATGGCGTGGGTTGCAGCTGACACCTGCCTGATGGGGCTCAAGCACTTCGAGTGCGAGGGCGTACATGTGCCTGTGGGGCTGCGCTAAGCGCGCGCCCCTGTGCATGCCAGGTATCAGCGGTCGTCGAGTTCATGGGCGCGCAGTGTCTTTCCCGAGCGTGTAGGCTTCGAGCGCCTGTAGGCGCGCATTTCTCAATGCTTCACCCAAGGCCTGGCCAGTGAGACCTGCCTGCACCAGAGGCTTGACGTCCACTGCCCGCGCAGCCGCCGTAGCCGCCTGCAGGTAGTCAGCCTGCCGATAGTTGGGCTGGCCACTGCTCAACGCGATCGCCGTGCACGCCGCCAGAAAATCTTCGAAACGCTGTGGTCTCCGGTACACATCGAACCGCTGCAGCAGGTCCAGCAGCGCCATGGCGGACAGCTCAAACGCCTGATTGGCCTGGCCCACGTACTCGCCGGTCAGCGCCGAGAGCTCATGGCATTCCCGCGGTGTCTTCAAGCGTTGATTGAGTGCCTTGATCGACGCTTGCGACAAAGGGTGCAGCAGGCATGCCCACCTTACAGGCAACGCAAGCTGTTGCTGCGCCGCCTGTTGCAGCGAGGCCAGCGTACAGGGGTTGGGCTCCAGTTCGGGCAGCAGCACCTGCAGGGCATCGCACGCCTGCAATACTTCGAAGAATACCTGCGGATGCGCTTCCATCAATGCCCGCTCTATTTCCTTCCAGCTGCGCTCTGCCGTCAGCGCCAGCAGTTCACCTGAAGCACTGATCTGCCGCATCAGGCCCAGCGTGTCGTCGGCAACCTGAAAATCCAAGGGTGCATAGCGCGCAGCGAAGCGTGCCACGCGCAGTACACGCAGCGGGTCTTCGGCAAATGCGGGGGAAACGTGGCGAAGTAGGCGCCGATCCAGATCGACCTTGCCGTGGTAAGGATCGTGAAGCGTACCGGCCTCATCCTCGGCCATCGCGTTGATGGTCAAGTCTCGGCGGATCAGGTCTTCTTCGAGCGTAACGTCCGGGCTGGCGTGGAAGGTGAACCCGCCATAACCCCTGCCACTCTTGCGCTCGGTACGGGCCAGCGCATACTCCTCGCCGGTCTTGGGGTGCAGGAACACCGGAAAATCGGCGCCAACCGGGCGAAAGCCCTTGGCGAGCATTTCTTCGACCGTGGCGCCCACCACGAGCCAGTCGATATCACTGACCGGACGCCCGAGCAGGCGGTCGCGTACAGCGCCACCTACTTTGTAAATCTGCATAAGCAACTCCCCTTGGCTGGCGACAGCATAACCTGTCGACAGCCAAGGGGACGCATCAAAGGTGGTGGATGACCGCCATGTCCAGGCGCCCATAGTCGGAGCCTTCGCCGTGATCGCCCCGCGGTGGCATGTGGTGAGTCTTCATCACCTGGTCGCCTTGCACGGTTTCGAGGTGAATATCGAACCCCCACAACCGGTGCAGGTGCTTGAGCACTTCTTCGGTCGATTCGCCCAGGGGCTTGCGGTTATGTTGCTGGTGTCGGAGCGTCAGCGAGCGATCGCCGCGACGATCGACGCTCCATATCTGCACGTTTGGCTCGCGATTGCCCAGGTTGTATTGGGCAGCCAACTGTTCGCGGATGGTGCGATAACCTGCATCATCGTGAATGGCAGGCACGTACAAGTCATCGCGCTGGTCGTCGTCCAGGATGCTGAACAGTTTCAGATCACGCATCACCTTGGGTGACAGGTACTGCAGGATGAAGCTTTCGTCCTTGAAGCTGCTCATGGCGAACTTGATGGTTGAAAGCCAGTCACTGCCGGCAATGTCGGGGAACCAGTGGCGATCTTCTTCGGTGGGAGCCTCGCACATCCGGCGGATGTCGGTGTACATGGCAAAACCCAGTGCGTAGGGGTTGATGCCGTTGTAATAGGGGCTGTCGAAGCCGGGCTGGAACACCACGCTGGTGTGCGATTGAAGAAACTCCATCATGAAGCCTTCGGTGATCAGGCCCTCGTCATACAGATCGTTCATCAAGGTGTAGTGCCAGAACGTTGCCCAGCCTTCGTTCATCACCTGAGTCTGACGCTGCGGGTAGAAGTATTGGGCGATCTTGCGCACGATTCGCACCACTTCACGCTGCCAGGGCTCCAGTAGCGGTGCGTTCTTTTCGATGAAATAGAGGATGTTTTCCTGTGGTTCGGCAGGGAAGCGCACGTCATCGCGCTCGCTGGCCTTGTCAGCACTCTTGGGGATGGTGCGCCACAGGTCGTTGATCTGCCGCTGCAGATGTTCCTCCCGGTCCTTCTGCCGGCGACGTTCTTCTTCAGCAGAAATGGGGTAGGGGCGCTTGTAGCGATCTACACCGTAATTCATCAAGGCATGGCAGGAGTCGATGAGGTCTTCCACCGCATCGATCCCGTGGCGCTCCTCGCACTGAGCGATGTACTGCTTGGCAAAGACCAGGTAGTCGATGATCGAACTGGCATCGGTCCAGGTACGGAACAGGTAGTTGCCCTTGAAGAAACTGTTGTGCCCGTAGCAGGCGTGGGCGATCACCAAGGCCTGCATGCACATGGTGTTTTCTTCCATGAGGTAGGCGATGCAGGGGTCGGAGTTGATCACGATTTCGTAGGCAAGGCCCATCTGACCGCGGCTGTAGGACTTCTCGGTGCTGAGGAACTGCTTGCCGTAGGACCAATGGTGATAACCCAGTGGCATGCCGACGGAGGCGTAGGCATCCATCATCTGCTCGGCGGTAATCACCTCGATCTGGTTGGGGTAGGTATCCAGGGCGTAACGTTCAGCCAGGCGGCTGATCTCCCGGTCGTAGGTCCGGATCAGGTCGAACGTCCACTCGGATCCGGTGGAAATGGGCTGGCGTCTCTGTGCTCTGGCGGTCATGTGGCTAACCTGCGCTGGAAGAGTTCACGGAAGACCGGGTAGATATCGCCGGCCGATACCAATTGCTGCTGCGCGAACGTGTCGGGGAAGGCATCACCGATACGTTCGTACTCGTACCAGAGCGCCTGATGTTCACGCGGGGTGATTTCCACGTAAGTGTAGTACTGCACATGCGGCATGATCTGCCGGGTCAGAATGTCGCGGCAGATCGGTGAGTCGTCGTTCCAGTTGTCGCCATCCGAAGCCTGGGCCGCATATATGTTCCAGTCACTGGCCGGGTAACGTTCGGCCATGATTTCCTGCATCAGCTTCAAGGCGCTGGACACGATGGTGCCGCCGGTTTCGCGACTGTAGAAGAACTCTTCTTCATCCACCTCGCGTGCGCTGGTGTGGTGGCGGATGAACACGACTTCGATACGGTCGTAATTACGCTTGAGGAACAGATACAGCAGGATGAAAAACCGTTTGGCGATGTCCTTGGTGGCCTGGGTCATCGAACCCGAGACGTCCATCAGGCAGAACATCACAGCCTTGGAGCTGGGGTTGGGTTGTTTCACCAGCAGGTTGTACTTGAGGTCGAAGGTATCGAGGAACGGCAGTCGATTGATACGCGCCTTCAATCGGTCGATTTCCTGCTCGATTTCCTGAATGTCGGTGAAGTTGTCCGGCTCTTCCACCCGCAGGCGCGCGAGCTCCTTCTGGGCTTCGCGAAGCAGGGCGCGGCTGCTGCCGGTCAGGGCGATGCGACGGGCATGTGCCGAGCGCAGGGTGCGCACGATGTTGATGCGCGATGGGTTGCCTTCGCTCGCGATGCCTGCACGCACGTTCTTGAAGGTATCTGCGCCGGTCAGGTGACGCTTGACCAGGTTGGGCAGCTCGAGGTCCTCGAACATGAACTCGAGAAACTCCTCCTGGGTGATCTGGAAGACGAAGTCATCCATGCCATCGCCAGAATTGCCGGCCTTGCCACGGCCGCTGCCACCCCCGCCGCCCTGTGGCCTGGGGATATGCTCCCCGGCGGTGAACTCTTTGTTGCCCGGGTGCACGACGGTCTGTTTGCCGCCACGGCCATGGTGCAGCACCGGCTCGTCGATATCCCGGCCGGGGATGCTGATCTGCTCGCCGTGCTCCATGTCCATGATGGAGCGGCGACTGACCGCTTCTTCCACGGCTTTCTTGATGTGTTCACGGTACCGGCGCAGGAAGCGCTGGCGGTTGACCGTGCTCTTGTTCTTGCCATTCAGGCGTCGGTCGATAACGTAGCTCATGGTTCCTCCTGCTGGGAGCAGCTGCAAGCCATAAGCTTCAAGCTGCAAGAAAGAGCAGCTGCCGCAGCTGTGGGCAGTGGCGCCGAACGTGCGTCCGGCGCCGGCCAGCGTGAAGCCTGCGGCTTGTAGCTTGCCGCTTTATTGCGATTTCCTGACCCGCAGGTACCATTCCGACAGCAGACGCACCTGCTTGTCGGTGTAGCCACGCTCCACCATGCGCGTGACGAAGTCGTTGTGTTTCTGTTGGTCCTCCTTGCTGGCCTTGGCGTTGAAGCTGATGACCGGTAGCAGATCTTCGGTGTTGGAGAACATCTTCTTCTCGATCACCACGCGAAGTTTTTCGTAGCTGAGCCAGCTGGGGTTCTTGCCGTTGTTGTTGGCTCGGGCGCGCAGCACGAAGTTGACGATCTCGTTGCGGAAGTCTTTGGGGTTGCTGATGCCCGCCGGTTTCTCGATTTTTTCCAGTTCTTCGTTAAGGGCGATACGGTTGAGGATTTCGCCGGTTTCGGGGTCGCGGTATTCCTGATCCTGAATCCAGAAGTCGGCGTAGAGCACGTAACGGTCGAAGATGTTCTGGCCATACTCGCTGTAGGATTCCAGATAAGCCGTCTGGATCTCCTTGCCGATGAACTCGATGTACCGGGGGGCCAGGTACTCCTTCAGGTAGCGCAGGTAGCGCTCGCGTACCTCGGCCGGGAATTGCTCCTGCTCGATCTGCTGTTCGAGCACGTACAGCAGGTGTACCGGGTTGGCCGCCACTTCGTGGGGGTCGAAGTTGAACACCTTCGACAGGATCTTGAAGGCAAAGCGGGTCGACAGGCCGTTCATGCCCTCATCGACGCCTGCCGAATCGCGGTATTCCTGAATGGACTTGGCCTTGGGGTCGGTGTCCTTGAGGTTCTCACCGTCATACACCCGCATCTTGGAGTAGATGTTGGAGTTGTCAGGCTCCTTGAGGCGAGAGAGCACGGTGAATTGCGCCAGCATCTTCAGCGTGTCAGGGGCGCAATGGGCTTTGGACAGCGAGCTGTTGACCAGCAGCTTGTCGTAGATCCGGATCTCGTCGCTGACGCGCAGGCAGTAGGGCACCTTGACGATGTAGATACGGTCGATGAAGGCTTCGTTGTTCTTGTTGTTGCGGAAGCTGTGCCATTCCGATTCGTTGGAGTGGGCCAGCAGGATGCCGGAGTAGGGGATCGCCCCCAGGCCCTCGGTGCTGTTGTAGTTGCCCTCCTGGGTGGCGGTGAGCAAGGGGTGCAGCACCTTGATCGGCGCCTTGAACATCTCGACGAATTCCATCAGGCCCTGGTTGGCCCGGCACAGCGCGCCCGAGTAGCTGTAGGCGTCGGCGTCGTTCTGGGGGAATTCCTCGAGTTTGCGGATATCCACCTTGCCCACGAGGGCCGAGATGTCCTGGTTGTTCTCGTCGCCTGGTTCGGTCTTGGCCACGGCGATCTGGTTGAGGATCGACGGGTAGAGCTTGACCACGCGGAACTTGGAGATGTCGCCGCCGAACTCCTGCAGGCGCTTGGTGGCCCAAGGCGACATGATCGTGTTGAGGTAGCGGCGGTCGATGCCGTATTCCTCTTTGAGGATGTCCCCGTCTTCGGCCGCGTTGAACAGGCCCAGGGGGGTCTCGAAGACCGGCGAGCCCTTGATCGCGTAGAACGGCACCTTCTCCATCAACTGTTTGAGCTTTTCGGCCAGCGACGACTTGCCGCCGCCGACCGGGCCGAGCAGGTAGAGGATCTGCTTCTTCTCTTCCAGGCCTTGGGCGGCGTGGCGGAAGTACGACACGATCTGGTCGATGCACTCTTCCATGCCATGGAAGTCGGCAAACGCAGGATAGCGCCGGATCACCTTGTTGGAAAATATGCGCGACAGCCTGGAGTTGGTAGAGGTGTCGATCAGCTCTGGCTCGCCGATGGCCAGCAACAGGCGTTCGGATGCCGATGCGTAGGCGCTGCGATCCTCCTTGCACAGTTCCAGGTACTCCTGCAGCGAGAGTTCTTCCTGGCGCGTGGACTCGAAACGTTGTTGGAAGTGGCTAAAAATACTCATGACGTCACCTCGCTCGATACGTTGAGACGACGCCGGATCAGTCAGCTGATGCTGGCATGCAAGCGGCACTGCCGATTGCCATATACCCCCCAAACACCCTGTAGCGCTACCGATGACCCGCACGCCGGTGTACCGGCTCTCCCCTTTTTCCGGATGGCCTGCGCTTAAGGATAGTTGGTAATCGGCAAGGTCAAGGGAGCGGGTGACGGAAGTTGTGAGCGACCGTTCGTCAGAAGGGACTCAAGCCCGCACATGGCGCGGGCTGCAGTGACAATGAAAAATTTATTCTTCAGTGCCTTGGGCGGTTTCGGCAGGGTAGGTCGTGCGCCACAGCTCGAAGCCACCGTCGACGCTGTAGACGTCCGAGAAGCCCTGCCCAACCAGGTACGCGGCCGCGCTTTGGCTGGAGTTGCCGTGGTAGCAGACCACCAATGTCGGGGCATCCAGGTCGGCATTGCGGATGAAGTCGGCAACCGACTGGTTGTCCAGGTGACGCGCGCCGGTGATATGACCTGCTGCGTAAGCCTGCGGGTCACGGATATCGACCACCACTGCACCTTGCGCACGCAGGGCCAGTGCCTGTTCGGGAGGGATGCGCTTGAATTCGCTCATGGGTTGGACTCTGTTCCGGGTTGTTCGTTGAGGGTGGAGGGGTGCGCCGCAGGGCGCAAGGTCCCGTCCTCGGCACAATCGCAATGGTGGTATTGGCCGGTATCGACGTTGTACAGGGTCATGGAGCCACCCCATACGCAGCCGGTATCCAGGGCGATGACCCCGGGCTCCTTGACCTGCCCCTGCAGGGCGGCCCAGTGACCGAAGATGATCTTCACATGACGCGAACGCCGGCCCTTGTGAGCGAACCAGGGCTTGTACCCCTTGGGAGCGCTGTCCAGCCCCTCCTTGCTCTTGAACTCGAGTTTGCCTTCTGCGGTGCAGAAGCGCATGCGCGTCAGGTAGTTGGTGATCACCCTCAGGCGCTCAACGCCTGCCAGGCTCTTGCTCCACTTGTTGGGTTCGTTGCCATACATGCCGTCCAGGTACAGCTGCAGGCGACTGTCATCGCGCAGCACCTCCTCGACTTCGGCGGCCAGCTCCAAGGCTTTGCCCAGGGTCCATTGGGGCGGGATGCCCGCATGCACCAAGGCGATGCCACGGGGCTCGTCGTAATGCAGCAATTTTTGCCGGCGTAGCCAGTCGAGCAACTGGTCGGCGTCAGGGGCCTCGATGATTTCGCGCAGGGTATCGCTCTTCTTCAGGCGCTCGACGTTGCGCCAGGCCGCCAGCAAGTGCAGGTCATGGTTGCCCAGTACGCAGGTCAGCGAGTGGCGGATCGCATACAGGTAGCGCAGCGTCTCGAGTGACTCCGGCCCTCGATTGACCAGGTCGCCGACCAGCCACAGCTTGTCCACCGTGGGGTCGAACCCCACACGCTCGAGCAGGCATTTGAGCGGTTGCAGGCAACCCTGCAAGTCGCCGACGGCGTACGTGGCCATCAGTGCAGCGCTCCAGGCACGGCCAGGCGGAACGGCGCGATCTGAGCGTCGAAGCGCTTGCCGTCTTCGGCAAACATTTCATAGCTTCCTTGCATCGTCCCCACCCGGGTGGTGATGACGGCACCACTGCTGTAGGTATGGCTCTGCCCCGGCTCGATGGTGGGTTGTTGACCGACGACGCCCGAGCCCTGGACCTCCTCCACTTCGCCATCGCCATTGGTGATCAACCAGTGGCGCGACAGCAGCCTGGCCTTGAGCGAGCCATTGTTGTGGATCGTGATGGTATAGGCGAAAGCGAAACGGCTGCTCTCGGGGTCGGATTGCTCTTTGAGGTAACGGGTCACGACGCTGACGTCGATCTGGTAGCGAGGGTCGGTCATGCAAGGGCCTTGGAGAACTGACGCAATGATGCAGTCTAGGCCATAGGGAGGGGAGAGGGCCAGCGGCGCGATTGGCACGCTCGCTGGCAGCCTGACCTGGCAAGCGGGCACCAGGTAACGGAGCGGTGATCTGCTTGCCGGTGGCCGCTGCTGCCAGCGGGGCAGGGTGGCCGGGTCAGGCTGGCTGATTGGCCAACTGGTCGGCCAGGCGCACGAAGGCCGCCAGGTCCAGTTGTTCAGGTCGCAAGCTGCCATCCACGCCAGCGGCCTCGATGGCGGCGCTGTCGAGCAAGCCCTTCATGGTGTTGCGCAAGGTCTTGCGGCGCTGGTTGAACGCATCGCGAACCACCCGCTCGAGCAGCTGCGGGTCTTTGGCCGGGTGGGGCAGCACCTCGTGCGGTACCAGCCGAACGATGGCCGAATCCACTTTCGGCGGCGGGTTGAACGCGCCGGGGCCAACGTTGAACAGATGTTCCACGCGGCAGTGGTACTGGACCATGATCGACAAACGACCCCAGTCACCGCCTCCAGGCCCCGCGGCCATGCGCTCGACCACTTCCTTCTGCAGCATGAAATGCATGTCCCGGATCAGGCCGGCATGGCTGAGCAGGTGGAAGATCAGTGGCGTGGAGATGTTGTAGGGCAGGTTGCCCACCACCTTCAGGCTACGTGCCGGTATGCCCAGCTGGTTGAAGTCGAACTTCAGGGCGTCGCCCTGGTGCAGGCGGAAGTTGTCGTTGCCTGCAAACTTGTGCTGCAGGATCGGCACAAGGTCCTTGTCCAGTTCGACCACGTCCAGCTGCGCGCCGCTGCCCAGCAGGCCTTCGGTCAATGCGCCCTGGCCCGGGCCGATCTCAAGCAAGTGCTCGCCCGGCTTGGCGTTGATGGCGCGCAGGATGCGATCGATAATGCCTGCGTCGTGCAGGAAGTTCTGCCCGAAACGCTTGCGCGCCCGGTGTTGGTATTGCTCGTTCATGGTCGGTTCTCGGCCATCTGGTAGGCGGTGTCCAGCGCAACGCGCAGGCTGCCGGTGTCGACCTTGCCGGTACCGGCCAGGTCCAGGGCCGTGCCATGGTCAACCGAGGTGCGGATGATCGGCAGGCCCAACGTGACGTTGACTGCGGCGCCGAAGCCTTTGTACTTGAGTACGGGCAGCCCCTGGTCGTGGTACATCGCCAGCACCGCGTCGCAGTGCTCCAGATATTTGGGGGTAAACAGGGTATCGGCCGGCAGTGGTCCGCGCAGGTCCATGCCTTCGGCACGCAAGCGGGTCAGGGTGGGCTCGATGATGTCGATTTCCTCGCGGCCCAGGTGGCCACCTTCACCCGCGTGGGGGTTCAGGCCGCATACCAGGATGCGAGGGTTGGCAATGCCGAATTTGTCGCGCATGTCGGCATGCAGGATGCGTGTCACGCGCTCGATGCGCTCGGCCGTGATGGCCTCGGCGATATCGCGCAATGGCAAGTGGGTGGTGACCAGGGCAACGCGCAGGCCATGGGTGGCCAGCATCATCACCACCTGGGCGGTATGGGTCAGTTCAGCCAGGAACTCGGTGTGCCCGGAAAACCCGATGCCGCTTTCGTTGATGACGCCCTTGTGCACCGGCGCCGTGATCATGCCGTCGAAGTCACCGTCCAGGCAGCCTTGCCCGGCGCGTGTCAGCGTCTGCAGCACGAAAGGCGCATTGGCCTTGTCCAGCTGCCCGGCGATCACCGGGGCCGACAGTGGCGTATCCCACACGTACAGGCTGCCGGCGGGTGCTGGCTGGTTCGGCCATTGCCCTGGCATCACCGGCAGCAAGGTGACATCCAGCCCCAGCTGGGTGGCCCGCTCGGCGAGCAGGTCACGGCTGGAGATGGCAATCAGAGGATGGGGCTGGGCGCCTGCGGCGAGCAGCAGGCATAGGTCAGGACCTATACCCGCCGGCTCACCGGGTGTGACGGCGAAGCGCAGGGGCTTCACTGAGCAGCCTGGTCAGCGCCAGGCAGCTTGATTTCAACGTAGGCTTCGTCGCGGATCTGGCGCAGCCAGGTTTGCAGCTCTTCGTCGTACTTACGGTTGCGCAGCACGCTCAGGGCTTGCTGTTCACGGGCTTGTTCGGTGCTGTCGGTCGCGCGGCGGCCCAGCACTTCCATCACATGCCACCCATACTGGGTCTTGAACGGCTTGGTCACCACGCCTTGCTGGGCGTTGGCCATCTGCTCGCGGAACTCCGGTACCAGGCTGTTCGGATCGACCCAGTTGAGGTCGCCACCGTTGAGTGCCGAGCCCGGATCTTCCGAGAAGCTCTTGGCCAGGGTGGCAAAGTCTTCGCCGTTTTCGATGCGCTCGTAGATCTTCTCGGCCAGCTGCTGGGTGGCGGCTTCGCTGCGCACCTCACTTGGCTTGATCAGAATGTGGCGTACGTGTACCTCATCGCGCAGCACGTTCTCGCTACCGCCACGCTTCTCCTCGAGCTTGAGGATGATAAAGCCGTTGGGGATGCGAATTGGCTGGGTGATTTCACCCACCGGCATGCTGCTCAGCATCTTGGCGAAGTCGGGCGGCAGTTGACCGGCTTTGCGCCAGCCCATCTCGCCGCCTTCCAGCGCGTTCTCGCTGGCCGAGTTGGCGATTGCCATCTGACCGAAGTCCGCGCCCTGCTTGAGCTGCTGGTAGACGTCGCCAACCTTGCGCGCAGCCTTCTGGATGTCGCTGGAGTTGGCTGCTTCTGGGGTTGGAATCAGAATGTTGGCCAGGCGGTACTCTTCCGACATCTGCATCTTGCCCATGTCCGAATTCAGGAAGTTCTTCACTTCCTGCTCCGAGACCTGGATGCGTTCGGCCACCCGGCGTTGGCGTACGCGGCTGATGATCATCTCGCGCTTGACCTGCTCGCGAGCATCGTCGAACGACAGGCCGTCATGGGCCAGGGCCGCACGGAACTGGTCGATGGACATGCCGTTGCGCTGGGCAATGGTGCCAATCGCCTGATTCAGTTCCTCGTCGGTGATGCGGATACCCGAGCGCTCGCCGATCTGCAATTGCAGGTTTTCGACGATCAGGCGTTCCAGCACCTGCTGTTGCAGGGCACCGCTGGGCGGCACGCTGCCGCCGCGCTTGGCGATGGTCTGCTGAACTTCACGCACGCGCTGGTCCAGTTGGCTTTGCATGACCACGTCGTTGTCGACGATGGCCACCACCCGATCAAGCGGTTGTACCGCGGCATTCACCGCGCCACTCAGCAAAGCGACGCCCAGCAGCACTGGGCGCAGTCGATCAATAAGCTTGTTCTTCACGTTCACGGTAACCTTGAATGCCTTGGCCGAGGAAGGATTCGACCTTGTTGCCAACGACGCCGCCGAGGCCTTTGAGGACGACCTGCAGGAACACGCCATGGTCGCCTTTTTCGTTCTGCGGCAGAGCCTGGCTGAAGTCGTCGAAGTCGAGCCAGTAACGGTTGATCAAGCGCAGCTTCCAGCAGCAGTTGTCGTACTCGAAACCGCCCATGGCTTCCAGGGTGCGGTTGCGGTTGTAGTCATGCTGCCAGCGAGCGATGACGCTCCACTGCGGGACGATCGGCCAGATGACCGAGAAGTCGTGCTGCTGGATCTTGTAGTAGTCCTTGATGTAGTTCGGGCTACCTGGGACGCCGTAGTCACCGCCGCCCACTTTCCACGTACCGGTGGCCGAGTCGTAGGCAATGGTGTCGTTACGATAGCGATAACCGAGGTTGACGATCTTGTTCGGGTTGTCTTCAGGCTGGTAGTGGAACATCGCACTGCCCGAGCGGGTGCTGTGGCTGTCCGGGTCCCAGTTGAAGTCCGAATTGAAGCGCCAGTCGCGGTTGAAGTAGTAGTTGTACACCAGCGCGTACGGCGACACGTCGGATTGCGAATCCTGGCGCGTGCGGTAGTCCAGGCCTGGCAACTGAACCTTGCGGTCCTTGAAGTAGTACGCCTGGCCGATGCTGAAGTTCTGGCGCTCGAAGCCGTTGTCTTCGATCCAGCGGGTGGTCACGCCCAGCGAGAGCTTGTTCTCGTCGCCGATGCGGTCAGTGCCGCTGAAGCGGTTGTCACGGAACAGCGAGTCATAGCTGAACAGCGTCTCCCCAGTGTCGAACAGCGGGATGTCCTTCTGATCCTTGTACGGAACGTTCAGGTAGTACAGGCGCGGTTCGAGGGTCTGCTTGTAGTTGGTGCCGAACAGCGAGGTATTGCGGTCGAAGTACAGGCCGCTGTCCACGCTGAAGATTGGCACGCTGCGGTTGACCGAGCTGCTGTAGCTGCCGTAGGCGCCGGGGTTGGCATTGGCGAGACGCACAGCGTCAGCCTTGCCCTGGCTATCGAGATCGAGGTCGTATTGGGTGTAGGCATACTTCAGCTTCGGCGTCAGGTAGCCGTAGCTGGCCTGCATCGGATAGCTGATCGATGGCGCAACGTTCAGGCGCGTACCGTTGGCCCGCTCGATACCCTGGATGTTTTGATCCAGGCGACGGCCGTCGGCACCCGCGGTGACGTCCAGGTTACCGTCCTTGTCGAACACCGGGCCATTCTTCAGGTCACGATCGAAGCGTGCCGCTTCGGTTTCGTAGGCCATGGTCAAGCCGCCCGGCTGGTACGGTAGCACACCGTTGAGGGTGATCTGCGGCAGACGGTCGTACGGCGTGATCTGCGAGATGGTCGCCGCCTCGTAGGCATGCACGTTCAACCGTGCGGTGTAGCTGTCGCCGCGATAGGTCAGTGCGCCCTGCTGGTCGAGGAAGTCCTTGTTCTCGACGCCGATCTGGTCGGACTCCAGGTCCTGGAAGTAGAACGGGTCGCTGATGTCGGTGTAGTTCACCTCGGTCATCAGGCGATCGTTCAGGCCACCCTTGTGCTGCAGGTTGACCATCCAGCGCTGGTCCTTGTAATCGGTCTGGTCCTTGCGGTCGTCATCCCGATCATTGAGGTAGGCGCCACCGAGTTGGCCTTCGCTCGACTCGGTGAGGTAGCGGAACTCGCCTTCGACGAGCATGCCACGCTTGGTCATGTAGCGCGGGTACAACGTGGCATCGTAGTTCGGTGCCAGGTTGAAGTAGTACGGCGTGACCAGGGTGAAGCCGGTGTCGCTGCTGCTGCTGAACGACGGCGGCAGGAAGCCGGACTGGCGACGGTCATCGATCGGGAAGTAGATATACGGCGTGTAGAACACCGGAATATCCTTGACCCGCAGGGTGACGTTGGTCGCGGTGCCGAAACCGGTGGCCGGGTTCAGCGTGATGTTGTTGCCCTTGAGCTGCCAGGCATTGCTGCCCGGTTCGCACGTGGTGTAGGTGCCGTCCTTCAGTCGGATGATGGCGTTCTCACCGCGCTTGGCGTACAGCGCACTGCCGCGGATGCGCGACTTGTGCATCACGTACTCGGCGTTGTCGACCTGAGCCTCGCCCGTGTCGAGCTGCACCTGGGCCTTGTCGCCGACCACCAGCGAGCCGTTGTCGCGCAGCTTGACGTTGCCCTTGAGCTCGCCGCGGTTCTCGGCCTGGTAGAGGTTGGCCTCGTCGGCCTGCAGCTGCATGCTGCCCTGGCGCATGACCACGTCACCGGCCAGGGTGGCGATCTGCTGCTCCTGCTGGTAGCGGGAGACCTTGGCGTTCAGGTAGGTGGGCGATTCGTCCTTGGGCGTGCTGTCGTTCATGCCTGGACGGGTCGGCTCGATGTAGGCGCCACCGCAGTAGGGGCCGGTCTCGGCCAACTGGGCAGGCGTGAGCTTCTCGCGCGGGACCCAGTCGAGGTGACTGTAGTCTTCGCTGCGCGACGTCAGGCCACGGCCCTTGCTCTCGGTGACCAGCACCGTCTTGGACGCCTCGTCGTCGGACGAGGATTGCCCGGCCTCGCTGTCGCGCGCGGCAGTGCCGGACGACAGGGCGGCACCCGTGTGCACGGGGCGCGGCGGCAGTGTGGCAGCCGGGGTCTTGGGGTTGCAGTCCCAGCCTCCAGAGGCGGACACTTGGCAGTCGAACTGCTCGGCAGCCACCACGTACGGCGCGGCCAGAGGTTGCAGCACCAGCAGGCTGCCAGTCACCAGCAACGGGAACTTTCTACGAAACGCGGGGGATTTCAATGCCATCTTATTAGTCCGGGCTTCCTGCGTGCCATCTGCCCGCGTGTGGGGCCGCACGCCTCTCGATGGTCTGAAAAAGATGCTGGATAATAAAGCATGACCCGCTTGACGGCTAGGGCCGTCGGAGACCCTTGTAATGCCTGAACACGATGTACGCCTGCAGCAACTGTCCGTGTGGCTCGACCAGCAACTCGAAGACCTTTTCCAGCGCCAGGCCTGGGGCCCGGTGCCGGCCGGTAGCCTGACGCCTGCCAGCAGCGATGCGAGCTTTCGCCGCTATTTCCGTTGGGAAGGCGCAGGGCACAGTTTCGTGATCATGGATGCGCCGCCGCCCCAGGAAGATTGCCGACCGTTCGTCGCCATCGATCACCTGCTGGCCAGTGGCGGCGTGCATGTGCCGCTGATTCACGCCCAGGACCTGGAACGCGGCTTCTTGTTGCTGGGTGACCTGGGTCGCCAGACTTACCTGGACATCATCGACGCCGACAACGCCGATGCCTTGTTCGCCGACGCCGTCGACGCCTTGCTGGCCTTGCAGGCATTGCCCATGGACGCACCGTTGCCCCGCTACGACGAGGCGCTGCTGCGCCGGGAAGTTGAACTGTTCCCTCAGTGGTACGTGAAGCATGCCCTTGGCCTGGAGTTCGATGATGCACAAGCGGCGGCGTGGCAGCGCTGCAGCCAGTTGCTGATCGACAGTGCGCTGGCCCAGCCGCACGTTCTGGTGCACCGCGACTTCATGCCGCGCAACCTGATGCAGAGCGCCCCAAATCCCGGGGTACTGGATTTTCAGGATGCCGTTTATGGCCCAGTCACCTATGACATCACCTGCCTGTTCAAGGATGCTTTCGTCAGTTGGCCGCAAGCCAGGGTCGAGGGCTGGCTGCGTGACTATTGGCACAAGGCAAAGGCCGCTGGCGTTCCCGTGCAGGACAGCTTCGAGGGCTTCCAGCGTGCCAGCGACCTGATGGGGGTACAACGCCACCTTAAAGTGATCGGTATCTTCGCCCGCATCTGCCACCGGGACGGCAAGCCCCGTTATCTGGCCGATGTACCGCGCTTCTTCGCCTATATAGAAGAAATGATCGACCGGCGCCCGGAGCTTGCCGAGCTGGGCGAGCTGATCGCCGGCCTGCAAGCGGGAGCACGTGCATGAAGGCGATGATTCTGGCCGCAGGCAAGGGCGAGCGCATGCGCCCGTTGACCCTGCATACGCCCAAGCCGCTGTTGCCGTTGGCCGGGCGGCCGCTGATCGAATACCACCTGATGGCGCTCGCGGCGGCAGGTATCACCGAGGTGGTGATCAATCACGCCTGGCTGGGCCAGCAGATCGAGGATCACCTGGGCGATGGTAGCCGTTACGGCCTGCGCATCGACTATTCCCCGGAAGGCGAGCCGCTGGAGACCGGGGGAGGCATCTTCAAGGCCCTGCCCTTGCTGGGGGACGCGCCTTTCATGCTGATCAACGGTGACATCTGGACCGACTACGACTTCACCCGCTTGCACAGACCGCTGCAAGGGCTGGCCCACCTGGTGCTTGTGGATAACCCCGGGCACCACGGCCAAGGTGACTTCCGCCTGGCCGGCACTCAGGTGGTCGACGGCGACGCTACGCCCGGCACATTGACCTTCAGTGGCATTTCCGTGTTGCATCCGGCGCTGTTCGAAGGCTGCAACCCAGGCGCATTCAAGCTGGCCCCGTTGCTGCGTCAGGCCATGACCCGCGGCAAGGTGAGCGGGGAGCATTTTGCTGGGCATTGGGTCGACGTAGGCACCGTCGAGCGCCTGGCCGACGCCGAGCGCCTGCTGGGTGGGCGTCTCTGAAATGTGGTGGCCAGGCACGTTGATCGGGGCCGGCGCAGGGTTTGCCATCGCCAGCATCCCTGGCGCCCTGCTGGGTGCGCTGCTGGGGCAGGTGCTGGACCGTCAGCTGCGCCTGCAAGGCTGGGACGATGTGCGCGAGCGGTTGGGCGGGCGGCCGGCGTTGAGGGACGAAGAGCTGTTGTTCGTGCTTCTGGGGCGTCTGGCCAAGAGCGATGGGCGGGTGGTCGAGCAGCATATCCAGCAAGCCCGGCAGGAAATGGTTCGCCTGAATCTCGATGAGGCAGCCAGGTTGCGGGCGATCGACGCCTTCAACCGAGGCAAGGGCGGCAAGGAGCGACTGGGCAGTTATCTGCGCCGGATTCGCCAGCAACCCCATGCAGCGGAGGGTACCCTGCGCGCCAGCTGGCGCATGGTCTGGGCCGACGGCAAGATGGGCAACAAGGAGCGCGAGCTGCTGCTGGACTGGGGGCAGAAACTGGGCATGAGCCGACGTCAGGTGCAAGCCATGTCCCAGGAGTACGAACCGCGTCGAACGGCTGGCATGGCAGGGGTCGGCATGACCTATGCGGCAGCGATGCGCCTGCTTGGCGTGGACACCGACACCGACGGTGCGCAGGTCAAGCAGGCCTATCGCCGGCTGGTCAGCCGGCATCACCCGGACAAGCTGGCCGGGACGGGCGCCAGCGAGGCGCAATTGCGCGAAGCGACCGAGCGAACCCGCGAACTGCATCAGGCCTATGCGTTGATCCGTAAGCGCCGCGATTTCTAGGCGATAGCAGGCGCCGGCAGTGGGCCTGCGTAACTAATCCTGCGAAGCCAAGCCTTCAATACTAAACCAGCAAACTAGAGCAGCAGAACTAGACCAGCAGAACTAGGGCTGCATCCACCCCCGCACGCGACGGAACAGCTGTTCCTGGTCGGCGGCCTGGTTGCCCGGCATGGCGATCAGGGACAGTTGGCGGTATTGGCTGTCCTTCTGCCGCTTGCTGGCCTGCAGGCGCTGCATGGCAGCGTTGCGATCAGCGCTGCGGGTCACGTAGTAGATGTCGGCCGTGGGCACCTTCAGGGTAGGCGTCAGGCTCTCCAGGTCATGCTCGACGCGCGCCGGTGTCTGAGCTGCCACCATGACCAGTTTCTGCACCTCGGGTGGCTGCTTTTCGCTGAGGTAACGGGCTGCCCAATAGGCGCCGCTGCCATGACCGATCAAGACGATGCTGCGGGCATTGTGTTGCTGGGCGAACGCGACGGCGGCGTCCAGGCGGGCGAAGATGCGTTCGGCATCGGCAGGGTCGGCATGCTGGCTGGCGGCCTCGGCGTCGGTACCCTGTGCCGCGTCCGGTTCGGCTGCGGTGGCTTGAGCCACGTTGGCGTTGGCATCGGCAGGTTCATCTTTCGCTGGCGCCGTCTGCCCGTCGGTCTGAGCTGGTGCGGCGGCGGGCTTGGCTTGCACTCGCGCAAGGGGGCTGTCGAGCAGCAGGTCGGGCAGGCTCACGCTCAGGCTGTGCCAGCCGACATCAGGGAATTTCTGGCGCAGCGGGCCCACGGCGTTGGGCCAGTCTGCCGTTTCGCCTGCACCGGGCACGATGATTACCGCGCCCTGCGGGTCGCTGTCATTGGCCGGCTTCCACAACGCCAGGAAGCTATCGGCACCGGCTTGCAGGGTTCGCTGCTCGGCCTTGGGCACGCGGCGTTCCAGTGCCTGGGCGTCCTCTTGGCTGCGCTCGATCAAGGGAGCACGCGAGGGCGCGGCCTCGGTTGCGGCAGGCGGTGTGTCGGGTGGCGTCGTCGGTGCATCGTCAGCCAGACCCACGACAGGAAGTAGCGAGGCCAGGCAGCACATTGCCAGCGTCGTGCGATAGAGTGTGAACATGTCTCAACCCAAGGCCAGAATGATACCGGCAGCGTAATGGTATTTACCCGTTACGGCCACGGTCGATGGCCGCCCATGCGCGGACGAACGTGTAGATGAAGCGAGTGTATCGCCTGTTGATGATCGGCTGCCTGTGGCTACCGCTGATGGCATTGGCCAGGCCGGAGGCGGCGCCCAGCGTCACCCTCGATCCGGCCCAGCAACAATGGCTCGATACCCACCGCAGCCTGCGCGTGGGGTTGGTACTGCAAGCTCCCTATGCCCAGTTCGACCGGCGCCTGCAACTGTTGTACGGTGCGAACGTGGAACTGGTCAGCAGCCTGGCCAAGGTGCTGCACCTGGACCTCACTTGGCGCAATTATCCCGACCAGGCCAGTCTCGAAAGGGCCCTGCAGGCAGGGGAGATCGATTTCGCCCCTGGCCTGACCCAGACGCCGGCCACGTTGCGCCTGTGGTTGTTCAGCGACCCCTACATGCGCGTGCCACAGTTGATCGTAGGCCCACGCAATGCGGCGCTGGGCGTGGAGCTGGAAAAACTGGACACGGCGCAGCGCGTGGCCGTGCGCATGCCAGGCGCCCTGGCCAACTATCTGCGTGCCAACTACGGCAACCTGAACCTGCAGGGTGTACCGAACGACCGTGAGGCCTTACAACTGGTGGTAGGGGGGCAGGCCAGCTATGCCGTCATGGACGAGGCACAACTGAGCCGTCTGTCCCGTGAAAGCGAATTCAGCGAGCTGGCAGTGGTGGGCGACATCGGCTTGCCGCAGTTGCTGCGCATGGGTTCTCGGGCAGACTGGCCACTGCTGGCCGAGGTGCTTGAGCGCGGCTTGCAGGCACTGCCTGCCAGGGAGCTGGAACAGCTGCATCAGCGCTGGTTGCAGCCCAGGTACCCCAGGATCAGCGAGTCGCAGGGGTTCTGGCAGAACCTGGCCTTGTTGCTGGGGTTGTTACTGGTCTGCGCCTTGATCACCCTGGTGTGGCAGCGCCGCCAGCAGAGCCAGCTGGAACGCAGTCTGCTGGCCACGCGAGAGCGCCTGGTGGAGCGGCACGCTCGGGATGAAGCGTCGCGCCTGAGCCAGTTCGCCATCGACCAGAGCACCGTGGGCATTCTCTGGGTCAATTGGGACAGCCATGTGCGCTATGCCAACCCGGCTGCCGAGCGCATGCTGGGCTACGGCGAAGGCGCGTTGCTGGAAAAGCCGCTGGGCGACTTCGAGCCGTCGCTGAGCATGGAGCGCTGGCTGGAACTGTGGAAAGGTGCCCGTTCAGGCGGCAGCGGCGTTGAGCAGTTCGAAACTCAATGCCGGCGGGCTGACGGGCGTCTGCTGCCTGTGGAGCTGTCCTTGAGTTTTCTGCGCTTTCGCGATGCCGAATACCTGGTGGTGTACATGGCCGATGTCACCGAACGCCATCGCGCCACGGCCGCCTTGCGGGAAAGCGAGGCGCGCCTCAAGGGGATCGCCGGCAACGTGCCGGGGCTGGTGTTCCGCCTGGAGCGGGACCCGGCTGAGGGTGGGCTTGAATTTCCCTATGTCAGCGAAGGCAGCGAGGCACTGGTGGGCTATACGCCTGGCGAGATCCAGCACCCGCAGATGGGGCTGCGCAACCTGGTCCACCCTGATGACCGCGCCGATTATCACCGGGTGCAGGACCTGGCGCTGGCCAACGAGCAGGACTGGTCGTGGCAGGGGCGCATCCTCACCCGTCAGGGTGAGCAACGCTGGGCCGATATCAAGGCCAGTACCCGGCGCCTTGGCAACGGCCAACTGGTCTGGGACGGTGTGGTGTGGGACATCACCCAGGGCAAGCGCGCCGAGCTTGCCCTGGCCCGTTCCCAGGAGCAGCTGCGCGAGCTCTCCGCGCACCTGGAAAGCGTGCGCGAGGAAGAAAAGGCCCGCATCGCCCGCGAGGTGCACGACGAGCTGGGCCAGATGCTGACAGTGCTCAAGCTCGAAGTGTCCATGTGCGAGCTGGCCTTCGCCGAACTGGACCCTGGCCTGAACGAGCGCCTGGGTACCATGAAACGCCTGATCAGCCAGCTGTTTCAGCTGGTGCGCGATGTCGCCACTGCATTGCGCCCGCCCATCCTCGATGCCGGGATTGCCTCGGCCATCGAGTGGCAGGCCCGGCGGTTCGAGGCGCGCACCCAGATCCCGTGTCTGGTGCAGGTCCCCGACAACCTGCCGGCGTTGAGCGATGCCCGGGCAACTGGGCTTTTCCGTATTCTTCAGGAGGCGCTCACCAACGTGATGCGCCACGCCCAGGCGCACAGCGTGGAAATCGAGCTGGTGCGCGAAGCCGGGCAGTTACGCATGACGGTCAGTGACGACGGACAGGGTTTCTGCCCTGACCAACCACGCCCCAGTTCGTTTGGCCTCGTAGGGATGCGCGAGCGGGTGTTGATGATGGGCGGCAGCATGGTGCTGCACAGTGAGCCCGGCGACGGTACGCGCTTGAGCGTAGCCATCGCCTTGGAGCAGGAGGAGCGAGCGTGATTCGAGTGCTGGTGGCCGAGGACCACACCATTGTCCGGGAAGGGATCAAGCAATTGATCGGGCTGGCCAAGGACATGCAGGTGGTAGGGGAGGCCGGGAATGGTGAGCAGTTGCTCGACAGCCTGCGGCATACGCCGTGCGAAGTCGTGCTGCTGGATATTTCAATGCCGGGTGTGAGCGGCCTGGAAGCGATCCCGCGCATTCGTGCCCTGCACGATGCGCCGGCCATTTTGATGCTGTCGATGCATGACGAGGCGCAGATGGCAGCCCGCGCCCTCAAAGCCGGAGCCGCCGGATATGCGACCAAGGACAGCGACCCGGCGCTGCTGTTGGCGGCAATACGCCGGGTGGCAGGCGGAGGGCGCTACATCGACCCTGCGCTGGCGGACCGCATGGTCTTCGAAGTAGGCCTGACTGAATCGAGACCCTTGCACACGTTGCTGTCGGAGCGTGAGTTTTCCGTGTTCGAACGCCTTGCCCAGGGCGCCAACGTCAATGACATCGCCCAGCAGCTGGCGTTGTCGAGCAAGACCATCAGTACCCACAAGGCGCGCTTGATGCAAAAGCTGAAAGTGAATTCGCTGGCAGAGCTGGTCAAGTATGCGATGGAGCACAAACTGATCTGATTGCGACATTCACGGGTGCGCCGTCCCGTCCATGGCACGGTGCCAAGGCGCAGGTGGCGGATATGCCTTGGGCTGCGCAGCGGCGCTGCTGTGCGGATGCGCGCTGTTCTGCGCTGTGTGGGTGGCCGTCCACGGCTGCACCCTGCGTGATGCTCTGTTCTGAAAGCGCCAGGCGTGTAGGGCGTTCCCTACAAAAAATCTTCCATACGGACGATGCCATTCTCTCAGGGCGACCGATTTCCGGGCGCTCGCCGCTCTTCTACGCTTTGCCTCACGCAGTCATCCAACAATAAGGTGCAGGCATGAGCGAGGCGAAGTCGAACGCTGTCACCGGCGAAACGCTGGTCAGCTTCCGTGGTGTGCAGAAGAGCTACGACGGCGAGTCGCTGATCGTCAAGAACCTCAACCTCGACATCCGCAAGGGCGAGTTCCTCACGCTGCTCGGTCCATCCGGCTCGGGCAAGACCACCAGCCTGATGATGCTGGCCGGCTTCGAAACCCCGACTGCCGGGGAAATCCAGCTGGCCGGCCGCTCCATCAACAACGTGCCCCCGCACAAGCGCGACATTGGCATGGTGTTCCAGAACTACGCCTTGTTCCCGCACATGACCGTGGCCGAGAACCTCGCGTTCCCGCTGACGGTTCGCAACCTGAGCAAGACCGATATCAGTGAACGGGTCAAACGGGTGTTGAACATGGTTCAGCTCGACAGCTTCGCCAAGCGCTATCCAGGCCAGTTGTCGGGGGGGCAACAACAGCGCGTGGCGCTGGCGCGAGCGCTGGTGTTCGAGCCACAGCTGGTGCTGATGGACGAGCCACTGGGCGCTCTGGACAAGCAACTGCGCGAACACATGCAGATGGAGATCAAGCACATCCACCAGCGTCTGGGCGTGACCGTGGTGTACGTGACCCACGATCAGGGCGAGGCGCTGACCATGTCGGACCGGGTGGCGGTGTTCCACCAAGGTGAAATTCAACAGATCGCCGACCCACGCACGCTCTACGAGGCGCCCAGCAACACGTTCGTCGCCAACTTCATCGGCGAGAACAACCGCCTCAACGGCACGTTGCTGACCCATGACGGTAACCGCTGCCAAGTGCAGCTGGCACGGGGCGAGCGGGTCGAAGCGCTGGCGGTCAACGTGGGCCGACCGGGCGAAGCGGTGACCCTGTCGATCCGCCCGGAACGGGTACGACTCAATGGGCACAGCGAACACTGCGCCAACCGCTTCTCCGGCCGTGTCGCCGAATTCATCTACCTGGGAGACCACGTGCGCGTGCGCCTGGAGGTGTGCGGCAAGGCCGACTTCTTCGTGAAACAGCCCATCGCCGAGCTCGACCCGGCCCTGGCGGTTGGCGATGTGGTACCGCTGGGCTGGGAAGTGGAGCACGCCCGTGCACTGGACCCGATTACCGAAGCCCATTGATGGTTTGCAGCACCAACCCTGAACTGTGGAGAGAATAATAATGCGCAAGCAGTTGAAACTGACCGCCCTGGCCCTGGGGCTGTTCGCCGCCGGCCAGAGCATGGCTGCGGACCTGACCGTGGTGTCGTTTGGCGGTGCCAACAAGGCGGCCCAGGTGAAGGCGTTCTACGAGCCTTGGGAGAAGGCCGGCAAGGGCAAGATCGTCGCCGGCGAATACAACGGTGAAATGGCCAAGGTCAAAGCCATGGTCGACACCAAGAGCGTGTCGTGGAACCTGGTCGAGGTGGAATCACCCGAGCTTGCCCGTGGCTGCGACGAGGGCATGTTCGAAGAACTCGATCCCGCGCAGTTCGGCAACGAGGCCGACTACGTGCCTGGCGCCATCCAGCCTTGCGGCGTCGGCTTCTTCGTCTGGTCCACGGTGCTTGCCTACAACGCCGACAAGCTCAAGACCGCACCGAGCAGCTGGGCCGATTTCTGGGATACCGAGAAATTCCCAGGCAAGCGCGGCCTGCGCAAGGGCGCCAAGTACACCTTGGAATTCGCCCTGATGGCCGATGGTGTGGCCCCCAAGGACGTGTACAAGGTGCTGGGCACCAAGGAAGGCGTGGACCGCGCCTTCAAGAAGCTCGACCAGCTCAAGCCAAGCATTCAGTGGTGGGAAGCCGGCGCGCAGCCGCCGCAATACCTTGCTTCCGGCGACGTGGTCATGAGCTCGGCCTACAACGGGCGCATCGCCGCAGTGCAGAAGGAGAGCAACCTCAAGGTGGTGTGGAACGGCGGTATCTACGATTTCGATGCCTGGGCCATCCCCAAGGGCGCCAAGAACAGTGACGAGGCGAAGAAATTCATCGCCTTCAGCGTGCAGCCTGAACAGCAGAAGATCTACTCCGAAAACATCGCCTACGGCCCGGCCAATGCCAAGGCGGTCGACCTCTTGTCCGAGGACGTCAAGAAAGACATGCCGACCACGCCTGAGAACATCGCCAACCAGGTGCAGATCGACGTGGCGTTCTGGGCGGACAACAGCGAGCAACTGGAACAACGCTTCAACGCCTGGGCGGCGAAGAAGTAAGCGTCCAGTGCAAGGGGCCGCACGGCGGCCTCTCTTTAAGTGTGTATCGTGGAGTTCGCCATGGCCATTGCAGTGCCCCTCAACGAAGGCGCAGGTCCCAACCTCAAGCAGCGCCTGAAACACGCCGAGCGGGTCAACCGCTGGAAGGCCCAGGCGTTGATCGCGCCACTGGCCCTGTTTCTGCTGCTGGTGTTTCTGGTGCCGATCGCCGCCTTGCTATACAAAAGCGTCGGCAACCCGGAAGTGGTCGCCGGCTTGCCGCGTACGGTCGACATCATCACGCAGTGGGATGGCAAAGGCTTGCCTGGCGAAGATGTCTATAAAGCGCTTGGCCAGGACCTGGCCGAGTCGCGCAAGAACCAGACCCTGGGTGATCTCTCCAAACGCCTGAACATGGAGCTGGCCGGCTACCGCAGCTTGCTGGCCAAGACCGCGCGGACGCTGCCTTTCAAGGCCGAGCCTGCTTCCTATAAAGACGCCTTGCAGGCGCTGGACGAGCGCTGGGGTGACCCCGCCTATTGGCAGGCCATCCGCCGCAACACCAGCACACTGACACCGTTCTACCTGCTGGCTTCGCTGGACCACCGCATCGATGACCTGGGCGAGCTGGCCAAGGCCACGCCAGACCAGGCCATCTACCTGGACATCTTTGCCCGCACCCTTTGGATGGGTGTGGTGATCACGGCCATCTGCCTGGTGCTGGCCTATCCGTTGGCCTACCTATTGGCCAATCTGCCGACCCGTCAGAGCAACCTGTTGATGATCCTGGTTCTGCTCCCGTTCTGGACCTCGATTCTGGTACGCGTGGCGGCGTGGATCGTGTTGCTGCAGTCCGGGGGGCTGATCAACAGCGCGCTGATGGCCATGGGCATCATCGATCAGCCGCTGGAATTGGTGTTCAACCGTACAGGCGTTTACATCTCGATGGTGCATATCCTGCTGCCCTTCATGATCCTGCCGTTGTACAGCGTGATGAAAGGCATTTCCCCAAGCTACATGCGCGCCGCCATTTCGCTGGGGTGTCATCCGTTCGCGAGCTTCTGGCGGGTGTATTTCCCACAAACCTATGCCGGGGTAGGCGCGGGGTGCTTGCTGGTGTTCATTCTGGCCATCGGCTACTACATCACGCCGGCGCTGCTCGGCAGCCCGAACGACCAGATGGTCAGCTACTTCGTGGCCTTCTACACCAACACCAGCATCAACTGGGGCATGGCCACTGCGCTGGGCGGTCTGTTGCTGCTGGCCACCGTGCTGTTGTACTTGATCTATAGCTGGCTGGTCGGCGCCAGCCGCCTGCGCCTGAGCTGAGGAGCCTTGTCATGCTGAGCCCTTACATGTCGCCCGTCGAGCGGGTCTGGTTCTACAGCCTGCGCATTCTCTGCGGCCTGATACTGCTGTTTCTCATCCTGCCGGTACTGGTGATCGTGCCCCTTTCGTTCAACAGCGGCAGCTTCCTGGTCTACCCGCTGCAGGGCTTCTCGCTGCAGTGGTACCAGGACTTCTTCGCCTCGGCCGAATGGATGCGAGCCTTGAAGAACAGCATCATTGTCGCCCCGGCGGCGACCGTGCTGGCCATGGTTTTCGGGACGCTGGCCGCCATTGGGCTCACCCGTGGCGACTTCCCCGGCAAGTCTCTGGTGATGGCGTTGGTGATATCGCCGATGGTGGTGCCGGTGGTGATCATTGGCGTGGCCAGCTACCTGTTTTTCGCGCCATTGGGCTTGGGCAACAGCTTCACCTCGCTGATTCTGGTGCACGCGGTGCTGGGTGTGCCGTTCGTGATCATCACCGTGTCGGCGACGCTGCAAGGCTTCAATCACAATCTGGTACGGGCCGCTGCCAGCCTGGGCGCCTCGCCGCTTCTGGCATTTCGCCGGGTGACCCTGCCGCTGATCGCGCCTGGGGTGATTTCAGGGGCGCTGTTTGCGTTTGCGACTTCGTTCGACGAGGTGGTGGTGACCCTGTTCCTGGCCGGGCCAGAGCAGGCGACATTGCCCCGGCAGATGTTCAGCGGCATTCGCGAGAACCTGAGCCCGACCATTGCGGCAGCGGCGACCTTGCTGATCGCCTTTTCGGTGGTGTTGCTCCTGACCCTGGAATGGCTGCGAGGGCGCAGCGAAAAACTGAGAACCCAGCAACCCGCGTGAAAGAGCTGCCTGCGCTGGCCTGTTCGCCGCTGTGGCCGTGAACAGGCCAGCGCGTAGCTACCGCTCCTCGACACGCGTTGATACCAATCAGCCTTCGCCGCTTTCCCTGAGTTACAATGCGCGCCACCGTGATTCTGCCCAACAGGTGCGCCATGCAGCCCTACGCTATTGCCCCCTCCATTCTTTCCGCCGACTTCGCCCGCTTGGGCGAGGACGTCGACAACGTCCTGGCCGCAGGGGCCGACATCGTCCATTTCGACGTGATGGACAACCACTACGTGCCCAACCTGACCATCGGCCCAATGGTGTGCACCGCGCTGCGCAAGTACGGCGTGACCGCGCCGATCGACGTGCACCTGATGGTCAGCCCGGTCGACCGCATCATCGGCGACTTCATCGAGGCCGGCGCCTCTTACATCACCTTCCATCCGGAAGCGACCCAGCACATCGACCGCTCCTTGCAGCTGATCAAGGATGGCGGCTGCAAGGCCGGCCTGGTGTTCAACCCGGCCACCAGCCTGGACGTCCTGAAATACGTGATGGACAAGGTCGACATGGTGCTGCTGATGAGCGTCAACCCTGGTTTTGGTGGCCAGAAGTTCATCCCGGGCACGCTCGACAAGCTGCGTGAAGCGCGCGCCTTGATCGATGCCAGTGGTCGCGATATTCGTCTGGAAATCGACGGCGGCGTCAATGTGAAGAACATCCGTGAGATCGCTGCCGCCGGTGCCGACACCTTCGTGGCCGGTTCGGCGATCTTCAACGCGCCCGATTACCAGCAGGTTATCGCCCAGATGCGCAGCGAACTGGCACAGGCCCGCCCATGAGCGGCTTCGAGCAGCTGTTCCCGGGAGCGCTGCCCAGGCTGGTGATGTTCGACCTGGATGGCACCCTGGTCGACTCCGTACCGGACCTGGCCGCAGCGGTTGACCGCATGCTGCTCGAACTCGGCCGACCTGCCGCTGGCCTCGAGGCCGTGCGGCACTGGGTGGGTAATGGCGCGCAGGTATTGGTACGCCGCGCCTTGGCCGGTGACATTGATCACACCGGTGTGGACGACGCGCTGGCCGAGCAGGCATTGGCTTTGTTCATGGAGGCCTACGCCGAAAGTCATGACCTGACGGTCGTGTATCCAGGTGTGCAGGATACCTTGCGCTGGCTGCGCAAGCGTGGCGTGGAAATGGCATTGATCACCAACAAGCCTGAACGCTTCGTGGGGCCTTTACTGGATCAGATGAAGCTGGGCAGCTATTTCCGCTGGATCATCGGCGGGGACACACTGGCGCAGAAAAAACCTGACCCTGCGGCGCTGCTCTTCGTCATGCAGATGGCCGGCGTGATCCCGCAACAAGCGTTGTTCGTCGGCGACTCGCGCAGCGACGTGCTGGCCGCCAAGGCCGCTGGGGTGCAATGCGTCGGGCTGACCTATGGCTACAATCACGGGCGACCTATCCAAGACGAGTCGCCCAGCCTGGTGATCGATGACCTGCGGGCCTTGTTGCCCGGTTGCGTAGACCCTGCCACTGGGATAACGTTGGCGGACCTTCAAGCCTCAGACCAAAAAGAGTCCAACGTGGCGGTTACCGGCAAATTCTGGATGAAAGTCATCAAGGCCCTGGCCCGTTGGCGTTGGCGCGCCTGACGCCTGCCTGCCGGCGCGTGCCGGCCCATCCGTTTGCCCGATCCAACGCTGTTTGCCACGAGGCTACCCATGACCCGCGAAGAATTCCTGCGCCTGGCCGCTGCCGGCTATAACCGCATTCCCCTGGCCTGCGAGACCCTGGCCGATTTCGATACCCCGTTGTCGATCTACCTCAAGCTGGCTGACCAGCCCAACTCCTACCTGCTCGAGTCGGTGCAGGGCGGCGAGAAGTGGGGGCGGTATTCCATGATTGGCCTGCCATCACGGACCGTGCTGCGCGTGCATGGCTACCATGTGACCATTCTGCAGGACGACGTCGAGGTCGAAAGCCATGACGTCGAGGACCCGCTGGCGTTCGTCGAAACCTTCAAGCAACGCTACAACGTGGCCGATGTCCCTGGCCTGCCGCGCTTCAACGGTGGGCTGGTCGGCTACTTCGGCTACGACTGCGTGCGTTATGTGGAAAAGCGCCTGGGCGCCAGCCCGAACCCCGACCCCCTGGGCGTGCCGGATATCCTGCTGATGGTGTCGGACGCCGTTGTGGTGTTCGACAACCTGGCCGGCAAGATGCACGCCATCGTGCTGGTAGACCCTGCCCAGGAGCAAGCCTACGAGCAAGGTCAGTCGCGTTTGCAGAGCCTGCTCGAAACACTGCGCCAGCCCATCACGCCACGCCGCGGGCTGGACCTGAGCGGGCCGCAGGCGGCAGAGCCTGCGTTCCGCTCGAGTTATACCCGCGACGACTATGAAAATGCCGTCGGCCGTATCAAGGAGTACATCCTGGCCGGGGACTGCATGCAGGTAGTGCCGTCCCAGCGCATGTCCATCGACTTCAAGGCAGCGCCCATCGATCTCTATCGCGCTCTGCGTTGCTTCAACCCGACGCCGTACATGTACTTCTTCAACTTCGGCGACTTCCATGTCGTTGGCAGTTCCCCCGAGGTACTGGTGCGTGTGGAGGACAACCTGGTCACCGTGCGCCCCATCGCCGGCACCCGCCCACGTGGTGCGACGGAAGAAGCCGACCGCGCGCTGGAAGACGATCTGCTGTCGGACGACAAGGAAATCGCGGAGCATCTGATGCTGATCGACCTGGGGCGCAATGACGTCGGCCGTGTGTCGGCGACAGGCAGCGTGCGCCTGACCGAGAAAATGGTGATCGAGCGCTATTCCAATGTCATGCACATCGTTTCCAACGTCACCGGCCAGTTGCGTGAAGGGCTGACGGCGATGGACGCGCTGCGGGCCATTCTGCCGGCCGGTACGTTGTCTGGGGCGCCCAAGATTCGCGCGATGGAGATCATCGACGAGCTGGAACCGGTCAAGCGCGGGGTTTACGGGGGTGCGGTGGGCTACTTCGCCTGGAATGGCAACATGGACACGGCCATTGCCATCCGTACGGCTGTCATCAAGGATGGCGAGCTGCATGTGCAGGCCGGTGGCGGCATTGTCGCCGACTCGGTGCCGGCGCTGGAGTGGGAAGAAACCATCAACAAGCGTCGGGCCATGTTCCGCGCGGTGGCGTTGGCCGAGCAGTCGACGTCCCGGTAGGTAGCGGTCGCTTGAAGGGGCGGTGCTGAGATGCATCGCCTTTTAAGCGCGGTCGGTCGGGCGCCCCGGCCAGACCGCACACGGAGGTCGGTGAACGGCCTTGCCGGGCCGACCGTGGTGGGCTGCTCAGCGGCCAGGCTTTCGGCGAGCGTTGAGTGCCTGATCAGGCCGGCCCTTTACTAGAAGTCCACGCTGACGCCAAGGCTCACGCCCTGTTGCTTGAGCGCGTCGCTCTTGCGCCAGTTGTAGCCTGCGCGCACATTCACGCCTGCAACCACTTCATGGCTTACCCCCAGGCTTGCGCGGGTCAGGTTGCTATGTGGCGTATAGCCGTCCAGCGTGAAGTCGTTGGCGGGCAACGCGGTGAAGTGCAGGCGCACGTCCTGCTGGTCATGTTCGAACTCGTGCTCCTGCGCCACCTCGCCATAGACGCGTGTCGTGGGAAGGACCTGCACGCTCCCCAGCAGGCCAAGGCCCAGTCGGCGTGAAGTGCGTTCCTGGTCATCCACGCCCAGCGCTGTCGCACGACCGCTTCTTTCGTCATAGCCGTCTACCTTGACCCTCGCGTAATCGGCGCTCAGAAACGGCGCGAGTTGCCAGCGGGCGCGCTCTGGCGCCAAGTCGTACCCCAGCCGACCAGACAGGGCCCACGTCTCGCCGTTCGTATCGCCTTTCTCGCTGCGCTCACTCACCCCCAAAGCAAAGGTGCGTTTGAGGTTGCTGTAGTCCAAATGCCCGGCGGTCATGGCCGCATCGGCCCACCAGCGGTTCTGGCGGTATTGCGCAAAGACACTGGCCAGGTAGCCGTCGAGCGTGTAGTCCGAGTCATGGCTGCCCACTTCCAGTTTCTGCCTGTACACACCGCCAGCCAGGCCCACTCGCCAGGCATCATCAAGCCGGTAGCTACCGCCGAGCGTCAGGTTGTAACCGTGGCCGTCACCGCTGGTGGCGCTGCGTTGTGCTCCGAAGTCCAGGTCTTGTGCGCCGGCGGCGATGAAAGGCTGCCATTGGCCGACGGCCTGCCAAGGTGTTTGCCACTGATGGCGCAGTTCATCCTGATGAGCGCGAACACTGGCGTGTGCCATTTCGGGCAGCAGGGTCAGCTCCCATGGCGCGGCCAGTACTGAATAGGCGTAGTCGGCGATCAGTCGCTGGCCTGCAATGGTCGGGTGCACAGAGTCGTTGAACAGCAGCTTCGTAGGGTCTGGCGTGACGCCGTTGACGCCATACACGGGGTTGCCGTTGCAGCCTTCACCGCTGTAGCACGTGCCCACCAGGTCCTGATCGCTGGCAAGGCCGAACTCGCCTGGCGCAGTGAGGGCTTCGCTCAGTAGCAATGGAACGTTCAGGGGGATGACCTGAGCGTCGATTTGCCTGAGCTGATTGACCAATGCCTGGTTGAAGGCACCGGAAAGCAGTGACAGGGGGTTCTGTTGCGGCGTACCGCTGAAGTTTGGCGTCTGACCCAGGTCGGGCAGCAGCCAGACCATGATGTAACGGGCCCCACCTTGTTGCAGGGCCTGGGCACTGGCGGCCAGACGCGCACCGGCAGCCAGGGCGTCGGCAGGGCTGTTGACCAAGCCCTGCAGGAAGTCGTTGCCGCCCCCTGTCACGTAATAGAGTGCATCGGGATCGGCGCGCAGACCGGTGGCCAAGTAGCCGGGCTTTTCACGGAGAACCAGACCGGCCCCTGGGCGGCCTGGCGGGATGACCGTGCTGGAGGTGGTGGTGATGGAGTCCAGGATCTGCCGTGTGGTGTAGCCGCCAACCGCCCAGTTGTTGCCGTCGGGCAGGCCCAGCGCCGCATTGACGGGCGATGTGGAAGGCCCAAGCGTGTCTGCGGCCACGCCCAGGCGGGCGCCCAGGAGCATGGGCGACACCGGCGCGTAGCTGCCATCGGCATTGCGGTTGGTGAAGCGCAGGCCTGCAAATTGCCCCGCATCGCTCAAGCTGTCACCGAACACGATCAACGAGGCGTACGGGGAAGGGGATGCAAGCGCCTGGCCGCAGGCCAAAGCCAATGTCGCGGCGGTGCAGCGCAGTAACGTTACGTTGAGCATCGATAAACATCCTTTTCTTTGTTTTTATCAGGACTACCTCATCGACCTTAGCAAAACGGCGCGCATCCCACCTGATGCCATTCGTTTCCCAGTGTTTACGGGCATATTGCGCCCGCCGCCCCGGTAGGCTACTGTGCCGAGACGTATGAGCGAGACCTACCCTGTGTTGATCGTCAGCAAACTCTTGATGCGCGTTATCAAGGCCCACGCCCGTTGGCGTTGGCGCGCCTGACTCTGTCCCTGCCGGCCCGTCCGGCCCGTCCTTGTTTGCCTTCCTGCCCCAAAGCCATTAGCGGCAAAGCTGTGCCTGAAACAGGTGCAAGAAGGTTCGAATCATGAAGTCAGTAGGTTCAAGAGGTTTCATCCGATGTTACTGATGATCGACAATTACGACTCATTCACCTACAACGTCGTCCAGTACCTTGGCGAGTTGGGTGCCGACGTGCGGGTCATTCGCAATGACGAAATGACCATCGCCCAGATCGAGGCCCTTGCGCCCGAGCGTATCGTAGTCTCGCCCGGCCCCTGCACGCCGAGCGAAGCCGGTGTATCCATCCAAGCCATTCTTCACTTCGCCGGCAAACTGCCGATTTTGGGTGTGTGCCTTGGCCATCAGTCGATCGGCCAGGCATTCGGCGGTGATGTGGTACGTGCACGTCAGGTGATGCACGGCAAGACCAGCCCTGTTCACCATCGCGACCTCGGGGTATTCGCCGGTCTTAACAACCCGGTGACCGTGACCCGCTACCATTCGCTGGTCATCAAGCGTGAGACGTTGCCCGAGTGCCTGGAAGTGACTGCCTGGACGGCTCACGAGGATGGCTCTGTCGACGAGATCATGGGCGTACGCCACAAGACCCTGAATATCGAAGGCGTGCAATTTCATCCCGAGTCGATCCTCACCGAGCAGGGCCACGAACTGTTCGCCAATTTCCTCCAGCAGACTGGCGGCCACCGCTAAGGAATGAATATGGACATCAAGAGCGCGCTGGGCCGCATCGTCGCCCATTTGGACCTTTCTACCGAAGAGATGCGCGACGTCATGCGCCAGATCATGACTGGCCAATGCAGCGAAGCGCAGATTGGGGCGTTTCTGATGGGCATGCGCATGAAAAGTGAAAGCATCGATGAAATCGTCGGTGCGGTATCCGTCATGCGCGAATTGGCTGACAAGGTCGAGCTGAAAACGCTCGATGGCGTGGTCGACATCGTTGGCACTGGGGGCGATGGGGCCAACATATTCAATGTGTCCACCGCATCGGCGTTCGTCCTGGCTGCTGCTGGCTGCACCGTCGCCAAGCATGGCAACCGTGCGGTGTCCGGCAAGAGTGGCAGCGCAGACCTGCTGGAAGCCGCAGGCATCTACCTGAATCTGACACCCGTTCAGGTAGCGCGTTGCATCGACAGCCTGGGTATCGGTTTCATGTTCGCCCAAAGCCACCATACCGCCATGAAACACGCTGCGGGTCCACGTCGTGACCTGGGGCTAAGGACCTTGTTCAACATGCTCGGCCCGCTTACGAATCCGGCCGGGGTGAAGCACCAGGTCGTCGGCGTGTTCACGCAGGCCCTCTGCCGTCCGCTGGCCGAGGTGCTGCACCGCATGGGCAGTAAGCATGTGTTGGTGGTGCACTCCAAGGATGGGCTGGACGAGTTCAGCCTAGCGGCGCCGACCTTCGTGGCCGAGTTGAAAAATGACGAGATCACCGAATATTGGGTGGAACCTGAAGATCTGGGCATGAAGAGTCAGAGCCTGCACGGCCTGGCGGTCGAAGACCCGCAGGCGTCTCTGGCGCTGATTCGTGATGCGCTGGGCCGACGCAAGACCGAAAACGGTCAGAAGGCCGCCGAGATGATCGTGCTCAATGCAGGCGCAGCCCTTTACGCCGCGGATCACGCCGTGAGCCTGAAGGCCGGTGTTGAGCTTGCCCACGATGTGCTGCACACCGGGCTGGCGTGGGAGAAGCTGCAGGAATTGGGTGCCTTTACGGCCGTGTACAAGGTGGAGAACGAAGCATGAGCGTGCCAACGGTGCTGGAAAAGATCATCGCCCGCAAGTTCGAGGAGGTGGCTGAGCGCAGTGCACGCGTAAGCCTTTCTGAGCTCGAGCAATTGGCCAAGGTAGCCGACGCGCCTCGAGGCTTTGCCACTGCCATGATGCGGCAAGCCGAACGCAAGCAGCCGGCAGTGATCGCCGAAATCAAGAAAGCGTCCCCTAGCAAGGGTGTGATCCGTGAGCATTTCGTGCCCGCAGACATTGCCGTCAGCTACGAGAAGGGTGGCGCAACCTGCCTGTCGGTTTTGACCGACATCGATTATTTCCAGGGAGCGGACGACTACCTGAAGCAGGCTCGCGCGGCTGTATCATTGCCGGTCATCCGCAAGGACTTCATGGTCGACCCTTACCAGATCGTCGAAGCCCGCGCGCTGGGGGCAGATTGCGTGCTGCTCATCGTCTCGGCTCTCGACGATGTGAAGATGGCCGAGCTGGCGGCGACAGCCAAGGCAGTCGGGCTGGATGTACTGGTCGAGGTGCATGATGGCGATGAACTGGAACGCGCGCTCAAGACATTGGATACGCCGTTGGTGGGGGTCAATAACCGTAACCTCCATACATTCGAAGTGAACCTTGAGGCAACGCTGGATCTGCTGCCACGCATTCCTTCGGATCGACTTGCCATTACCGAAAGCGGCATCCTCAACCAGGCAGACGTGCAGTTGATGAAAATCAACAGTGTCTACTCCTTCCTGGTGGGCGAAGCGTTCATGCGCGCCGAAAACCCAGGGCTTGAACTCCAGCGCTTGTTCTTCCCCGACCAAGTGAAAAAGACCATTCAGCAATTGGACTGAATGAACGAAGCCGGCCATGTTGCCGGCTTTTTCATGGCTGTCATCCTGAACTCATGGGCTCTTGCGCCCTGATGCCTGTCGTGCAGGGTTGTGAAGCAGGCCTAGGTGGCAGCACATTGCGTAACTTAGCGAAGGTGACTCGATGACTGATCAGCCTCTGGACCTTACCGTCGAGCAAGGTCTGCATGCCGAACAGGCACTGCTGGCCGCCGTATGCCGCGGCGAGCGCGATAGCGGCGTGATGTTCTGGCGCCCCAATGACCAGGCCTTGGTCATGCCTAGGCGAATGAGCCGGCTGGAGCATTTTGAAACGGCCTGTGCGCGCCTGGCCGTTGCTGGCTGGCCGGTGCTGCTGCGTGAGACAGGTGGCGAGCCAGTCCCGCAGTCCCATTCGACTGTAAATATTGCCTTGGTGTACGCCGCCCCGCGCAGTGAGGGCGACCAGGGGCGTATCGAAAAGGCCTACCAGCGCTTGTGCCTGCCCCTGTGCGAGGTGCTGCGCGAGTGGGGTGGGGTAGCCTCGGTCGGCGAGATCGAGGGTGCGTTTTGCGATGGCCGGTACAACGTCAATCTCAATGGCCGCAAACTGGTGGGCACCGCCCAGCGCTGGCGCCAGGCGGCCGCAGGCAAAGGCCCTGTGGTACTGGTACACGGGGCGTTGCTGTTGGATAACGATCGTGAGGCGATGGTGGCGGCAGTCAATCGCTTCAATGAATGCTGCAACCTTGAACAACGATGCCGCGCCGACGCGCACATCGCCTTGCATGAGGTCGCTCCAGCGGCACCGTGGTTTACACGGTTATCGCAAGCCTATGCGCAGGTCCTGGCTGAGGTACCAGTCAGCTAGCGTGTGCCATGCACCACCATGGTCTTGCCCTTTACCTGGACCAGGCTGCGTTCTTCCAAGTCTTTGAGAACGCGCCCGACCATTTCCCGAGAGCACCCGACGATCCGCCCTATTTCCTGGCGAGTGATCTTGATCTGCATGCCGTCGGGATGTGTCATGGCATCAGGCTGTTTGCACAAGTCGAGCAAGCACCGCGCCACTCGGCCGGTTACGTCGAAGAACGCCAGGTCCCCAACCTTGCGGGTGGTGTCGCGCAGGCGCTGGGCCATCTGGCTACTGACGGCGTAGAGCATGTCCGGCTCCTGCCGGACCAGCTCCCGAAACTTGTCGTAGCTGATTTCGGCCACTTCGCACTCGGTCTTGGCCCGTACCCAGGCGCTGCGATGCTGCTGTGCTTCTACCGGTTCGAACAGGCCCAGCTCGCCGAAGAAATCACCGCTGTTGAGATAGGCGATGATCATTTCATGGCCATCGTCGTCTTCGATGAGGATGGTGACCGACCCTTTGATGATGAACGACAGCGACTGCGCACGCTCACCTGCACTGATGATGTTGCTCTTGGCGCTGTAGCGCCGACGTTGGCAGTGCACCAGCAATTTGTCGATGTTCTTGATCTTGGGGGGTAGGACAGAGGCTACCATCGCGAAATCCTGTTCTGTACAGTCCATAGGCGTCCATGGCTGCTGGCTGGAAAAACGCCATTCAATTGGCGCCAGCATATCAGACACTACAAAATGTTTCGGCATTAAAGCGCAGCCTTACATACTTTTCCCACAGCGGCACAACGACTAAGCTGACACCCTTTTTGCGAATTCAGGAGTTCGGGTGATGAAGGCACGTATCCAATGGGCCGGTGAGGCGATGTTCCTTGGCGAGTCCGGTAGCGGCCACGTCGTGGTGATGGATGGCCCGCCCGAGGCCGGCGGCCGGAACCTGGGTGTCAGGCCGATGGAAATGCTGTTGTTGGGCCTTGGCGGGTGCAGCAGCTTCGATGTGGTGAGCATCTTGAAAAAGTCACGCCAGGCCGTGGAAAGCTGCGAGGCGTTTCTGGAGGCCGAGCGGGCAAGTGAAGACCCGAAGGTATTCACCAAGATTCACATGAACTTCGTGGTGAAGGGCCGTGGGTTGAAAGAGGCTCAGGTCAAGCGTGCGGTAGAGTTGTCAGCCGAAAAATATTGCTCGGCGTCGATCATGCTCGAGCGTGCCGGGGTTGAAATCACCCATGGCTACGAGATCGTGGAACTGGGTTGAGCAGGCATTGCCCCGCTCGCGTTCAATGGCGCAGCGCTGGGAGCGTCGCGTAGAGCCAGCCGGGCAAGGCGCTTCTGACTGCCCGGCTCAAGTGCTCGCGGCGTTTTTGATAGAGCAGGCCCAACCCGATGACGCCCAGGCCGATCATGCTGACCAGAACCGGGAACAACAGCGACTCGGCGAAGACCTCATACGCCAGATACCCCAGGTAAGCGGCCACGCCCAGTGCGCCGAATACCATGAACATGGGCCTGCGCAGCAGCACTGCCACCCCCATGAGCACAAGGTTGATCAGGCAGTAGGTGGCTTTACCCCATTCACTGCCGCTGTCGAGCATCGTCAACCCGCCCCAGAAAGCCATCAGGCCTGCCAGGTAGCCCCAGTAGGCGTAGTCATGCCGTGTCCTGCCATCCACTGCCAGAAACGTCAGCAAGGTTGCCAAGCCGAACCATAGCGATACCTCGCGACGCTGCTTCCAGCTAAATGGTGAGCCAAAAACCCACTCGGTAAGGTCCATCGACATGAACCACAGGGCCATGGCAATGGGCATGACGATGAACGGGTAAGGGACGAGGCGGATCATCAGCAACCCTGCCAAAACGGTAGCGGCCTCCATCGCTAACCAGCCGCCCTGTACGTGGGTGTAGTACTGATGGTAATCAGCTTGCGCATCATCGAGCTGCCACCAACCGAGGAGCCGTTCGAGCGCGAAGATGGCCAATGGCACGATACTGACCGCTACCGCGGCCAATACACCCGCCGCAACGGGCTGCGCGCGCTTCTGAAGGACAACGGCGGCCACTGTGAGCAAAGCGATATAGACGCTGGCGATGGACAGCAGCGCCGCGTCGCCGATCCGCAGCCATGCCTCGTTGAGCAGCCAGCCCATGGCGCCCATGACCAGCAGTGCGCCGAAGTAGAACGCGCTGTGGGCCAGTTGCAGGCTGCCTGTCGTGGCTTGACGCTGGCTGAGAAAGGCGTGCAGCGCCTGGTCCTGGCCTGGCTGCAGGATGCCCGCCTCGACCGCTCGTGCCAGGTCCCTGGCGTCGAAACGCGTTGTCATGGCAGGCCTTCAGATGCGATAGGTGCTCTTGGTCATGACTTTGGCCAACAGGCTCATGCCAAAACGCACAGGTGCGGGGAAACGGTAGCCACCGGCCTCCAAGGCCGAATCGGCATGGTGTTCTTCGTCGATGCGCATCTGCTCGAGGATGGCCCGCGATTTTTCATCCTCGGTGGGGATCTGGACCAGATGCTCGTCGAGGTGCTTGCAGACCTGGTGCTCGGTCGCTGCCACGAAGCCAAGGCTGACCTTGTCGCTTACCAGCCCGGCAAATGCGCCGATACCGAATGACATGCCATAGAACAGCGGGTTGAGCACGCTCGGATGGCTGTTGAGTTGGCGAATGCGTTGCTCGCACCAGGCCAGGTGATCGATCTCTTCATCTGCCGCGCGTTCCATGGCCTTGCGCACCGAAGGCAGCTTGGCCGTCAAGGCCTGACCTTGGTAGAGCGCCTGTGCGCAGACTTCACCGGTATGGTTGATGCGCATCAGCCCTGCCACATGACGGGCCTGTCGATCTTCGAGTTCGACAGTGGGCTTGACGATGGCCGGCGAGGGCCGGGCGGGTTGGCCGCTGAAAGGCAGCAAGGTGCGCATGGCCGTGTCGGCCTGCAGCAACAAGCGGTCGAGCGGGGAATAGTGACGTTCGGTGGCCATCGGGCACCTCCGCAAGAATGTGCCCGACAGTTTAACGCAATAGCGCTTGAGCCGCTTGCGGTGGATCAGCCCGGCGGCCAGTTCATCGGCCGCTGCCCGAGCACGTGCATGTGAATGTGGTAGACCGTCTGGCCACCTTGCTCGTTGCAGTTCATGACCACGCGAAAGCCTTCCTCGCAACCCAGTTCCTTGGCCAGGCGCTGGGCCGTGAAAAGGATATGCCCAGCCAGGCCCTTGTCCTCTTCGGTCAGGTCATTGAGGGTGCGAATGTGTTTTTTCGGAATGACCAGAAAGTGCACCGGGGCCTGGGGGGCGATGTCATGAAACGCCAGAACCTGGTCATCTTCGTAGATGATCTTCGCCGGGATTTCCCGGTTGATGATCTTGAGGAATAAATCGTCCACAGCACTTGCTCCATGGTGAGTGTCCGGCCCGAGTGTACTCAGGCAGAGGCCGCTCGCCCAGCGACTATTCCATCCCGGCTGGGCAGTAGCGCCGGTGGATGACACCTGCAAGCTTGCGCACCACCCAACTTGGCAGCAGGCGAGGGGCGAACGCCAACCACCGATTGCGCCGCCCAGGCACGATCAGGGCACGGTTGCGATCCAGTGCGCGTACGGTGTACAGCGCTACTTCCTCGGGGCTGAGGCAGCGGCTGTTGCCCTCCAGCCGAGCTATGGGCCGTCGCGAGGACCGTACCGGCCCTGGGCACAGCACCGAGACCTTGATGCCTGTGGGTTTGAGCTCTTCACGCAAGGCCTGGGAAAAATTCATGACATATGCCTTGCTGGCGGCATAGGCGGCCATCCAAGGCCCCGGCGCGACGCCGGCCAGCCCGGCCACGTTGAGGATCTGGCCGCCGCCCTGTACCGCCATCAGGTTGCCGATGGCATGACACAGGCGACTGAGCGCGAGCACGTTGACTTCGAGCAGGTCTTGTTCGTCAGCCCATTCGTGGGCCAGAAACGGCCCGTAAGTGCGCTGACCTGCGCAATTGACCAGCAAGTCGATGCGCCGCTCGCCTTCTTCGAGCTCCAGGACGAAGCCAGACAGCCGCAAAGGCTGGCTGAGATCGCACGCGCGCAATAGCACCTCAACGCCGAAGCGCTGGGCCAGCTCGATGGCAACCGGCTCCAGCGTTTCACGGTGGCGTGCGACCAGGATCAGGTTGCGCCCGCGCCGTGCCAGGGCCTCCGCCAGGGCCAGGCCCAGGCCGGTGGAAGCGCCGGTGATCATGGCGTAACGGGTCATGCAAGGCTCCTGGGGCCGAAGAGGGCGTCTAGTGTACAGCTTGGCAGTGGCGGATGTTGCCTTTTGCTGGGCCGTCGGAGCCTGGTGGCAAACCGCCGCATGCCTGCCGGCAAGGCGCCTGTGCCTCAGATGATCCTCGGCGGTTAGCTGTTACTTCAGGCCATGCTCAGTCGTGGGCGATACCGTCAGAACGGTTTGACGACCACCAATATGACGACAGCCAGCAGGACCAGAACAGGTACCTCGTTGAACCACCGATAGTAGACATGGCTGCGGGTGTTGGTACCGGCAGCGAACCGTTTGCGCTGGGCGCCGCACACATGGTGGTAGCCGGTCAGCAGAAGGACCAGGGTCAGCTTGGCGTGCAGCCAGCCCTGGCTCAGCCATCCAGGCGTGAGGTACAGCATCCAGGCGCCAAACACATAGGTGGCGATCATCGTCGGGTTCATGATGCCTCGGTACAGCTTGCGCTCCATGGTCACGAACCGGTCCTGGCTGATGCTGTCCTGGCTCTGGGCATGGTAGACGAACAGCCGCGGCAGATAGAACAGGCCGGCAAACCAGCATACGACGCTGACGATGTGCAGCGCTTTGATCCATAGGTAGAGCATTGGGGCATTCCTCAGGTATTCACGGTCGTCAGATAGTAGTGCCCAGGCGTGATCAGCGACACCTGAAGTGTTGTGACAGACGCATCACGCCCCTATCATCGTGCGTTTTCCACACGGCTCGTTGATAAGGGGCAAGCGTTATGATCAAGGTCGGTATCGTCGGCGGCACGGGTTACACCGGCGTCGAACTGTTGCGTCTGCTGGCTCAGCACCCACAGGCCGAGGTGGCGGTCATCACGTCGCGCTCGGAAGCCGGTGTGGCGGTGGCCGACATGTATCCGAACCTGCGTGGCCATTACGACGGCCTGGCATTCAGCGTGCCTGACAGCAAGGCGCTGGGCGCTTGCGACGTGGTGTTCTTCGCCACCCCGCACGGTGTCGCCCATGCTCTGGCCGGCGAGCTTCTGGCGGCGGGCACCAAGGTCATCGACCTCTCGGCCGATTTCCGCCTGCAGGACGCGGCTGAATGGGGCAAGTGGTACGGCCAGCCTCATGGCGCTCCCGAGCTGCTAGAAGGTGCGGTGTATGGCCTGCCGGAGGTCAACCGCGACAAGATTCGCCAGGCACGCCTGATCGCGGTTCCGGGTTGCTATCCCACGGCCACCCAACTCGGTTTCCTGCCGTTGCTCGAAGCCGGTCTGGCCGACGCATCGCGTCTGATCGCCGACTGCAAGTCCGGTGTCAGCGGTGCCGGGCGTGGGGCGGCCGTTGGGTCGCTGTTCTGTGAGGCTGGCGAGAGCATGAAGGCTTACGCGGTCAAGGGGCATCGCCACCTTCCGGAAATCAGCCAGGGTCTGCGACTGGCTGCGGGCGGGGACATTGGCTTGACGTTCGTGCCTCATCTGACCCCGATGATCCGTGGTATCCATGCCACTTTGTATGCCACTGTCGCCGACACCTCGGTCGATCTTCAGGCACTGTACGAGAAGCGCTACGCCAACGAGCCGTTCGTGGACGTGATGCCCGCTGGCAGCCATCCCGAAACCCGTAGCGTGCGCGGTGCAAACGTCTGCCGCATTGCCGTACACCGTCCGCAGGGGGGTGACCTGGTCGTGGTGCTGTCTGTAATCGATAACCTGGTCAAGGGGGCCTCCGGGCAGGCCGTTCAGAACCTGAACATCCTGTTTGGCCTTGATGAGCGCATGGGCTTGAGCCACGCTGGCTTGTTGCCGTGAGCGCTGTCGCTTACGTCGCTGTTCGCGGCCTGCCTGTCGCCTATTGTTGACCGATTTTCTCGGGAAAGCGGATAATGGCCGTCATCGAGTTTTATGACGGCTACCGCGCCGGGAGAATCAACATGAGCGTCGAAACCTTCACCCCTACGGTTTTGGAATTTACCCAAGGTGCTGCGCAGAAGGTGAAGAACCTGGTTTCCGAAGAGGGCAATGACCGCCTCAAGCTGCGCGTGTTCGTCACCGGCGGCGGTTGCTCGGGCTTCCAGTATGGTTTCACCTTCGATGAAGAAGTGGCCGATGACGACACCATCGTGGAGCGCGAAGGTGTTTCGCTGGTGGTAGACCCAATGAGCTTCCAGTACTTGGCCGGTGCCGAAGTGGACTATCAGGAGGGCCTTGAAGGCTCGCGCTTCATCATCAAGAACCCCAATGCTGCCACCACCTGTGGCTGCGGCTCTTCATTCTCGATTTGAAGCCGTCGCCTTGCAAAAACGCCGCGCAAATGCGCGGCGTTTTTCATGGTGCAAGCCAAGGCTCAGGCTGGATAGATGGCGCCCAGAACACGCAGGCCTTTGGCCGCAGTAACGCTGGGCCGATTGGCAGGTATGCCCTCAAGACAACAATGTGCCAGCCAGGCGAATGCCATGGCCTCGACCCAGTCGGGGTCGATACCCTGTTCGGCAGTGCTGGAGACCTTGACGCCAGGCAGGCCGGTGGCAAGGCGGGCCATCAACGCGCCGTTGTGTGCACCGCCGCCACATACCAGCACGGTCTTGGTGCCTGGTTGCGCACGTGTCAGCGAGTCGATGATGCTTTGCGCGCTGACTTCCAGCAACGTCGCCTGGACATCTTCGTCGCGATAGGTTGGCAGGGCAGCGAGGTGGCGGTCCAGCCAGGGCAGGTTGAAGACCTCTCGGCCCGTGCTCTTGGGCCCGCTGCCCGCGAAGAATGGATCGGCCATGAGAGATGCCAGCAAGGCAGGCTGCACGGTTCCGGACGCTGCCCAGGCCCCGCCGGCATCGTAGGCCTGACCACGTTTGCGCTCGATCCAGGCGTCCAGCAGGACGTTGCCTGGGCCGCAATCGAAGCCGTGGACCGGCTCGTCCTTGGCAATCAGGCTGAGGTTGCTGAAACCGCCCACGTTGAGGACGGCCAGCGGTTGATCGAGATGGCCGAACAGTGACTCGTGGAACGCCGGTACGAGCGGCGCGCCCTGACCACCGGCTGCTACGTCACGGCGGCGAAAGTCAGCCACGACGCTAACGCCGGTGAGCTCCGCCAATAACGCAGGGTTGCCAATCTGCACGGTGAAACCCCGTGCAGGCTCATGGCGAATGGTCTGGCCATGGCTGCCGATGGCGCGAATGTCTGTGGGCCGCAAGCCCTGGCGCTCAAGCAGCTCGACGATGCCGTGGCCGGCCAGGGTGGCCCAGGCGTTTTCGGCGAGGGCGACCCTCGCCACTTCATCCGGGCCGCATGTGCACAGGCCCAGCAATGCCTGACGCAGCTCCGTGGGCATGGGCAGGTAATGGGTGGCGAGCAGTTCGAGCCGCTCGCCTTGCTCGACCAGGGCGATGTCCAGCCCATCCAGGCTGGTTCCTGACATCACCCCTATGTAAAGGCCCATTGCGTCACCGCTTGTTCATGGCAAGGAGCGTGGCCTTTTCCTGATCCATGCGCGCGATCAGTGGTTGGCTCTGTTGCAGGAAACGCTGGCGCTCATTCTTGGCGATCGGGTCGGACATCGGCACTTTCTGGCTCAGCGGGTCGACGTGCACGCCGTTTACCTGGAACTCATAATGCAAATGCGGCCCAGTGGAAAGGCCTGTAGTGCCAATGTAGCCGATGATCTGGCCCTGCTTCACTGAACTGCCAGTCTTGATGCCTTTTGCGAAGCCTTGCATGTGGCCGTACAGCGTCTTGTAACGATTGCCGTGCTGGATGATCACCGTATTGCCATAGCCGCCACGGCGGCCGGCCAGCTCGATGCGGCCATCGCCGGCGGCTTTGATCGGCGTGCCTCGCGGGGCGGCATAATCCACCCCTTTGTGGGCGCGGATCTTGTTGAGGATCGGGTGCTTGCGGCCAGCGGAGAAGCGGGAACTGATGCGCGCGAAATCCACCGGCGTGCGGATGAAGGCCTTGCGCAGGCTGTTGCCATCGGCCGTGTAGTAGCTGGTGTTGCCTTGCTTGTTGGTGTAGCGCACGGCGGTGTAGGTCTTGCCGCGGTTGGTGAAGCGCGCCGAGAGGATGTTGCCGGTCCCGACCACCTTGCCGTCCATGACCTTCTGCTCATAGACCACATCGAACTCGTCGCCCTGGCGAATATCCTGGGCGAAGTCGATGTCGTAGCCCAATACCTTGGCCATGTCCATGGTCAGACTGTGGGACAACCCGGCACGTTGGGCGGACGCAGATAGCGAACTCTTGATCACGCCGTGGGCGTAGGCGGTGCGCACCACCGGTTTGCTGATCTCACGGCTGAAGGTGTAGCCCTTGGCCGTCTTGGTCAGACGGATGGTTTCGAGGTTGCCAACCTTGCTATGCAGGCTGGCCAGCTGCCCGTCCTTGTCCAGTTCGAACTGCAGTACCTGGCCATGCTTGAGCTGGCTGAATTGCTTGGCCTGCTTGCTGCTGGCAAGCATGTCGTGGACGGCGTTGGCCGGCAAACCCACCTTCGCGAACAACGTGGACAAGGTGTCACCGCTGGCGACGGTGACCTCGCGGTGGGCAGGGTCCTTGGCTGGCTGGGCTGCTGCCTCCGTCACCGGGCCTTGCTGTTCTGCTTTCTGGGTCGATGAGGCGGCTTCGTCGATTTGAGCGAACGGCGAGCCTTGTTCACCGGCGCCCTGCACCAGCGGGGCCGCGCGGGATTCGTCTTTCAATTGCTCGGCTGGGGTTTCCAGCTCGAGGTTGAGGGTGGTTTTCTTGGCTTCCACGTCGCTGGATGGAAATACCAGCAACGCCAGGCTGAGCAGGGCGGCAATGCCGCTGGCGGCCAACAGATGTGTTTTCGGATAAAGCGGAGGCGCTTTAGGCGGTTCGTTGGTCATGGGTAAGGAGACTTTGAAAAAGGTGAAATGGAATAGATGAATGACATGATGAAGATGAAATAACTGTATAAAATATAACCAAAACCATTTTCACGCAAGGGCGCGTAGACGCTGCGAGCATGGCCCTGGGTCACATACCTTTGCAAAACTTGTATTTGACGGCCGATCTTGTATGGTTGGCTCCCCCTGAATCTGAGCCTTGCGGGTTTGTCTATGAAGTCGGTTGAAGAGCAGCTGGCGCTTATCAAGCGCGGTGCGGAAGAAGTACTGGTAGAGTCCGAGCTGATTGAAAAGCTCAAGCGTGGTCAGCCCTTGCGCATCAAGGCCGGCTTCGACCCTACCGCTCCGGATCTTCATCTGGGTCACACGGTCCTGATCAACAAGCTGCGCCAGTTCCAGGAGCTGGGGCACACCGTGGTGTTCCTGATCGGCGACTTCACCGGGATGATCGGTGACCCCAGCGGCAAGAGCGCCACGCGCCCGCCGCTGACCCGTGAGCAGGTGCTGGACAATGCCGAAACGTACAAGCAGCAGGTCTTCAAGATTCTGGACCCGGCCAAGACCGAGGTCGCGTTCAACTCCACGTGGATGGACAAGCTGACGCCTGCCGACTTCATTCGCCTGGCGTCGCAGTACACAGTTGCCCGTATGCTTGAGCGTGATGACTTCGACAAGCGCTACACCTCGAATCAACCGATCGCCATCCATGAGTTCCTCTATCCGCTGGTACAGGGCTATGACTCCGTCGCGCTCAAGGCGGATGTCGAGCTGGGCGGCACCGACCAGAAATTCAACCTGCTCATGGGGCGCGAGCTGCAGCGTGCCTATGGCCAGGAGGCTCAGAACATCGTGACCATGCCATTGCTCGAAGGGCTCGATGGTGTGAAGAAGATGTCCAAGTCGCTGGGCAATTATGTCGGCATCCAGGAAGCGCCGGGTGTGATGTACAGCAAGCTTGTGTCGATCCCGGACACATTGATGTGGCGTTACTTCGAGCTGCTGAGCTTCCGCTCCATGGAGGACATCGATCAGCTGCGTGCCGATGTGGCCAATGGGGCGAACCCGCGGGACATCAAGATTCAGTTGGCAGAAGAGATCGTGGCGCGTTTCCATGGCGAGGAAGCGGCAGCCAATGCCCATCGCGCCGCAGGTAACCGTATGAAAGAGGGCGAGTTGCCGGAAGACTTGCCCGAGGTCGAAGTGCTGGCGTCCGAAGCGCTGCCCATTGCGGCGGTGCTGAACCGTGCCGGCCTGGTCAAGAACTCGGCCCAAGCCCGGGATCTGCTCAGTGGTGGGGCGGTGAAGGTCGATGGTGCTGTTGTCGGTCGGGACTTCGTCGTTGCGCTGGGGGCGACCCATGTGTGCCAGGCAGGCAAGAAGTCCTTTGCGCGGGTAACGCTCAAGGCTGAGTGATGCATGTGCTGTATGCACTATATAAGGTAACCAGCGGGGAGGCCGACAGGCCTCCCCGCTTTGCTTTTGATTTATATGAAATTAAAGGTTGACGCGGTTTCGAATCCC